>NZ_JBHXSG010000036.1:0-20856 GCF_042714835.1 Streptomyces sp. NPDC058678
GTGCCCGTGTGCTCTGTGCCCGTGTGCTCTGTGCCCGTGTGCTCTGTGCCCGTGTGCTCTGTGCCCGTGTGCTCTGTGCCCGTGTGCTCTGTGCCCGTGTGCTCTGTGCCTGGGTGCTCTGTGCCCGTGTGCTCTGTGCCTGGGTGCTCTGTGCCCGTGTGCTCTGTGCCTGGGTGCTCTGAGTCGTCAGCCAGTGGTCGCTCCTGCCGGCACTGGGCTGTCAGTCGTTCGTGCCGTAGGAGGACGTGCGTGAGGGGGTGACCACTCGAGTGGTCACCCCCTCACGCATTGGCGAGCGCTGTTCGTCGGGCTACTGGCCCTGTTGCTCATCGCGGCGCTTCTGCCAGCGCTGCTCGATCCGGTCCATCATGGAGCGCCGCTGCCGTCCCTGGCTGCGGGGCTGCGCGGCACCGGCGGGCTGTTCACCCGGCTTGGGAGCCTTGCGCCAGCCGGTCACCGCGAGCACCGCACAGCCCAGCATCACGAGGAAGCCCACCACGCTGAGCCACACCTGTTTGGCGACCATACCGGCCATGAGGAGCGCGATACCCACGAGGAAGCCCGCGACCGCCTGGTAGACCCGCCGCCGGGTGTACGTACGCAGCCCGCTTCCCTCGAGCGCCGACGCGAACTTGGGATCTTCGGCGTACAGCGCTCGCTCCATTTGCTCGAGCATTCGCTGCTCGTGCTCCGAGAGCGGCACGGAGTCCTCCTCATCGTGCAGTCGCCGGGGCGACCCGGGGGGTCCCTTCAGGATAGGCAGGGAATCGCCCCCGTGAAACCCGCCCCTCTACGCCAATTGGCAACCGGAATCCGCCATGAGCGTTCCGGCCTACTGAGGCTTCCATTCCCCAGCAGCCGACCCGTCATGCCGGGCGGTCTCCCTCGATCATACGGCGCACCGCGCCGGATCGGGGGGCCTGTGGCGTACTCCATGCGCACGCAAGTCCCTGATCAGCCGCACGGCACGCGAGCGGCTCAGCCCTCGACGGCCCCCGGCGTCTCGCCGAGCACATGAAGCTGCGTGGCCACGGAGTGGAAGGCGGACAGCTCGGCCGCCGCCGCCTCCAGCTTCAGCAGGGCCTCCACCGCGCCGGGCTCGGTGTCGACCAGCACGCCGGGGACGAGGTCGGCGAAGACCCGCACGCCGTGCACGGCACCGACCGTGAGGCCGGCGCCCTCGACCAGTTCGGTGAGCTGCTCGGCGGTGAAGCGGTGCGGCACGGGGTCGCCGTCGCCCCAGCGGCCGTTCGGGTCGTCGAGGGCCTGCTTGGCCTCCTTGAAGTGGCCCGCGAGGGCACGCGCGAGCACGGCACCGCCGAGCCCGGCGGCGAGCAGGCTGAGGACGCCCTCGGAGCGCAGCGCTGCCACCACGTTGCGGACGCCCTCGGCGGGGTCATCCACGTACTCCAGGACGCCGTGGCACAGCACCACGTCGTAACCGCCGCGCTCGACCACCTCGAAGAGTCCGTGGGCATCGCCCTGGACACCCTGCACCCGGTCGGCGACGCCGGCTTCGGCGGCCCGGCGCTCCAGGGCGAACAGCGCGTTGGGGCTGGGGTCGACGACGGTGACCCGGTGGCCGAGGCGGGCGACGGGCACCGCGAAGTTGCCGCTGCCGCCTCCGGTGTCGAGAACGTCCAGCGCCTGGCGACCCGTGGCCTTGACCCGGCGGTCGAGGGCGTCCTGGAGGACCTCCCAGACCACGGCGGTACGGAGAGAGGCGCGGGGGCGCATCGGGTCCGACACGGCAGTTGACTCCTCGGCGCGGCGCCGCCTCTGGCACGGCGGCGCGAACGGGGCGCCTCCCCGCCCCGGCTGCGGAAGAGGGAAGGCTTCAGGCGCTCCCCACCCTATTGCCTGAGGCGCTGTTGCCGGTCACCGCGGTGTCGGCCCCCTGGGCCTCCGGCACGGCGACCCGACCCTGCCGGCCGAGCCGTCAGCCCGCGTCCGGGAAGTCACGGTCACCGATGTCGTCGTCCTCCGGGTGGTCCGCGTCCAGGCGTGGCTGGGGCAGGACCGGCTGGAGCACCAGCATGCGTTCGACCAGACGAAGGAACATCGCCACGTCGCGTATCAGGTCGTCGGCGTCCCGGCGGCTGGCCGCGCCCTGGATGCCCGCCTCCGCCCGGGCACGGCGCCGGGCTCCGGAGGCGAAGAGCGCGCTCCACTCGGTGAGTTCGGGCGCTATCTCGGGGAGCACTTCCCAGGCGCTCCGGATGCGGGCCCTGCGGCGGGGTGTGCGCTCCGGGCGCCCCCGCGCGGCGAGCACGGCGGCGGCGGTGCGCAGTGCGGCGAGATGTGCCGTCGCATAGCGCTCGTTCGACGTCTCCAGCGTCGCGGCCTCGTCGAGACCGGCGTGGGCCTGGGCTAGCAGGTCGAGAGCGGCCGGCGGGGCGGTCGTCCGGCGGAGGACGGGGTGGACGTCGCTCGCCGGGCCGGTCAGTGAGGGGGCAGGGCCGGGGGCGCGGCGCCGGTGGGCGGCGGCTGCGTGGTAGGTGGCCATGACGAACCTCCTGTCGTCTGTGTGACGGCACGCCCTGATACGGAGTGCCGTATGTGCTCATCGTGAGGTATGCCACTGACAATCCGTTCTGACCTGGGCTTTTGCTTCGATCGAGAGTTCGGGCTAGTTTTTGCACTGACCAGTCAGTGCAAAAACAGGGGGAGCTGTGGAAGCAGTCGGTGTCACAGCCGAGGGTTTCGGGCTCAAGGGCCCACGCGGCTGGGCGTTCCGCGGGGTCGGTGTCGACGCGGAGCCCGGCTCGCTGATCGCCGTCGAGGGACCGTCCGGGTCCGGGCGTACGTGTCTGCTGCTCGCGCTCACGGGGCGGATGAAGGCAACCGAGGGGACGGCGACCGTGGGCGGAGCCCGGCTGCCGAAACAGTTGACGGCCGTGCGCCGCGTCAGCGCCGTGGCCCATGTCGCCGGTGTCACCGACCTCGACCAGGCCCTGACCGTGGGGGAGCACCTGTGGGAACGGGCGCTGCTGCAGCGACGTTTCGGGGGGTCGCTGCGCGCCCTGCTGCGGCCGCGGTCCGAGCGCGCGACCGAGGCGAGGCTGCGGATCGACACCGCGCTGGCGGCCGCCGGTCTCGACCGGGACGCCCTGCCCAAGGGCTCGCGGACCGCCGTACGCGATCTGGAGCGTCTGGAAGCGCTGCGGCTGTCCATCGCCCTGGCCCTGATCGGGGGTCCCGGCCTGCTGGGGGTCGACGACACCGACCTGAAGCTGTCCGAGGCCGAACGGGCCGAGGTCTGGGCACTTCTGAGGTCTCTCGCCGAGGCCGGGACGACGGTCCTGGCGGTGTGCAGTGAGGCGCCCGACGACACGGTGAAGGTCTCCACTCGGCAGTCGTCGGAGGCCCAAGAGGAAATCGATGGGCAGAGCCAAGGGGAGGAGAAGGCCGATGCGTTCGCCGAAACTGGCCTCGCTTGAGCTGCGACGCTTCGGGAGGGGGAAGCTGCCGCGCGCCGCCCTGGTCGCGCTGCTGGTGCTGCCGCTGCTGTACGGCGCCCTGTACCTGTGGTCGTTCTGGGATCCGTACGGCCGCCTCGACCGCATTCCCGTGGCGCTCGTGAACGACGACCGGGGGACGACCGCCGACGGGAAGAAGCTCGCGGCGGGCGACGACATCACCGAGGGGCTGCGCGAGAGCGAGGTCTTCGACTGGCACGAGGTGAGCGCCGCCGAGGCACGCGCGGGCGTGGAGGACGGCAGGTACTACCTGTCGCTGACCATGCCGGCCGACTTCAGCAGGCGGATCGCCTCCAGTGCGGGCGCCTCCCCCGAGACGGGCGCACTCCAGGTCCGTACGAACGACGCGAACAACTACATCGTCGGGCAGATCTCGCGGACGGTGTTCAGCGAGGTGCGCACGGCCGCGTCCACCAAGGCGTCGCGGTCCTTCCTGGACCGGATCTTCGTCTCGTTCTCGGACATACACGGAGAGACGGTGAAGGCCGCCAAGGGCGCCGACGACCTCGAAGGCGGCATCGGCAAGGCGGAGAAGGGGTCCGAGGACCTCGCCGCCGGTCTGAAGGACGCCAAGAAGGGCAGCGGCAAGCTGTCCGACGGGCTGACGAAGCTCGGCAGCGGGGCGGACGATCTGGCGGACGGCTCGAAGCAGGTCGCCGAGGGCACGCAGGCTCTCGCCGACAGGGTCAACGGGGTCGCGGACACGGTGGGGCCCTTCTTCAAGGACAACGAGAAGACCATCGGCGACACGGCCCGGCTCGTCGCCGACTCGGCCGCGGCGATCCGCCACAACCTCGACACGCTGGTGAAGACGGCCCCGCCGGCCGCCAAGGGGGCCCACGCGGCCTCCGACACGCTGGACGCCGTCTACCAGGCGCGCTGCGAGGACCCCGTACTGCCGGACGCCGCCTGCGCCGACCTGAAGAAGGCCAAGCAGGCCGCCGCCGACGTGGCGAAGATCGCCGACGACGTCAACACGCTGATCGCCGACCAGAACGGCGACCTGAAGAAGCTCGACAACCACCTCGGCACCCTCCAGAAGCAGGCCCAGGCACTCGCCGACCGCGCCCCGCACCTCTCCGAGGACCTCGACGACGCCGTGTCGAAGGTCAACGAGCTGAACGCCGGCGCCGGGAAGGTCGCCGCGGGCGCCAAGCAGCTCCACACGGGCCTCGGCACGGCCGAGACCGGTGCCACCGACCTGGACGAGGGCGTCGGTGACCTCAAGACGGGCGCCGAGGATCTCAACGGCGGCATGTACAAGCTCGTCGACGGCTCGGGCAGGCTCTCCGACGGGCTGCACGACGGTGCCGAGCAGATCCCCGACTACGACAAGAAGGACCGCGACCGGCGCACCGAGGTGATGGCGGACCCGGTCCGGCTCGTCTCCGAAGACATGCACAAGGCGCCCAACTACGGCACCGGGTTCGCCCCTTACTTCATCCCGCTGTCCCTGTGGGTGGGCGCGATGGTGGCCTACATGCTGATCACGCCGATGAACCGGCGTGCGCTCGCCGCGGGCGCCTCGGCCTGGCGGATCGCGCTTGCGGGCTGGCTGCCCGTGGTGGCGATCGGGGTGCTGCAGACGATCGCCCTGATGTCGGTGCTGCACTGGGCGGTCGGCCTGGAGATGACGCGGGCTGCCGGGACGGTCGGGTTCCTGTTCCTGGTGACGGCGTGCTTCGCGGCGATCGTGCAGTGGCTGAACGCGCGCTTCGGGGCGGCGGGCCGGATCCTCGTCCTCGCCCTGCTGATGCTCCAGTTGACCTCCGCGGGCGGCACGTACCCCGTGCAGACGAGTCCCGGGTTCTTCAACGCGCTGCACCCCTTCCTGCCGATGAGTTACGTCGTCGAGGCCCTCAGGAGGCTCATCACCGGCGGCGGCCTCGGCCCGGTGTGGGAGGCGTGTGCCGTGCTCGCGGCCTTCACCGCGGGTGCCCTGGCGCTGACCGCCGTGTCGGCCCGCCGCCGCCAGGTGTGGACGCTCGACCGGCTGCACCCGGAGCTGACCCTGTGAACCCGTCGGTGAGCTCCGCGGCGACTCCTCCGGTGGCTCCTGGGGGTGGCGCTCCTGTGACAATCAGGACCATGGAAAGCAGCAGCGCCACGACGGGTGTCAGCACGCGCCGCGAGGCCACCCGGCAGAAGCTCTACGAAGCGGCCGTCACGCTCATCGCCGAGCAGGGTTTCTCCGCCACCACGGTGGACGAGATCGCCGAGCGGGCAGGGGTCGCGAAGGGCACGGTCTACTACAACTTCGCGAGCAAGTCCGTCCTCTTCGAGGAACTGCTGCGGCACGGCGTGCAACTCCTCAGCGCCTCCCTGCGTCAGGCGGCCGAGCAGACGGCACGACAGGGCGGCAGCAAGGTCGACGCCCTGGACGCGATGGTCCGCGCGGGGCTCGTCTTCATCCAGACCTACCCGTCCTTCACCCAGCTGTACGTGGCGGAGCTGTGGCGCACCAACCGGGCCTGGCAGTCCACGCTCATGGTGGTCCGGCAGGAGGCCGTCGCGGTCGTGGAGGGCGTGTTGCGCGAGGGCGTGGACAACGGCGAGTTCAGCGACGAGATCGACGTCCAGCTGACCGCGGCCGCGCTGGTCGGCATGGTCCTGGTCGCCGCCCTGGACTGGCAGTCCTTCCAGCCGGAACGCTCCCTGGACGACGTGCACTCGGCGCTGTCCCGGCTGCTTCAGGGGCGGGTCAGCGGGCGCGGCTGAACACGGCTGACCCCACAGTCCGGCCGAGCGGCCGACCCCACAACGCCGACGCGGACGCGAAAGCGCCGGTCCGATGTGGCCGCGTCCCCCGCGGGCCACCTCGAACCGGCGCTTCCTCCTGCTCCCCCGTTCCCCCGTACTCCCCCGTACTCCCCCGTACGGTCGTCCCCCGGGTTCCCCCGAGTCTCGCTCCCGCCGACACCGGCCGGCGGAAGGAGCGGATCCGGGGCGGCTCCGTTCCGGCGCCCCGTGTCGCCGGTGCCGGAGCCTCGCCCCTTCTCCGTGCCTCCACTCTCTCCTTCACCCAAGTCGCGCCCCATCCGCGCGCGTACTCATCTCACGGGCTGAGTACGGATACTCAGCCCTGCGCACTCAGCCCCAGGAGCCGGTGTCGCCGACTGGATACGATCGCGTCCGTGTCCCTACTCCCCCTGGTGTTCACGAGCGGCTGGGCCAGCGGCGTCAACGCGTACGCCGTGGTGCTGCTGCTGGGCGTGTTCGGCGCGACAGGGCTGAGCGACGAGGTCCCGGAGACCCTCCAGCGCCCCGAGGTCCTCGTAGCGGCCGGCGTCTTGTTCCTGTGCGAGGCGGTCGCCGACAAGATTCCGTACGTCGACTCGGCGTGGGACGCGGCACACACCGTGATCCGGCCGGTCGCCGGTGCCTGGGTCGGGGCGCTGCTGGCCGGACAGAGCGGTTCGCTCTCCGATGTGACGGCGGGCCTGGTCGGCGGTTCGACGGCGCTGGCCAGCCACGCGGTCAAGGCCGGGACGCGGATGGCGGTCAACACCTCGCCGGAGCCCTTCAGCAACGTGATCGTGAGCCTGGCCGAGGATCTCGGGGTCGCCGGGATCGTCACCTTCGCGATGTTCCATCCCGAGGCGGCGGCGATCATCGCGGGCGTGCTACTGGTCGCAGGGTTGGGCTTGCTCTTCTTCCTGGTCTCACGCATTCGCCGGTTCCTGCGGTGCAGGGCCCAACGACGCGAGGAGAGACGGCTGGCCGCGCGGACGGGACGGCCCCCTTACTGAGGACCGGTGGCCGTGGCCGGGTTGTCAGTGGCGGCCGATAAAGTCGCAGGCATGGCACGGATTGCGGTGATCGGCGCCGGGATGGGCGCGATGGCGGCCGCTGCCCGGCTGGCCGTCGCGGGCCACCGGGTGGCGGTGTACGAGCGTACGGAGACGTACGGCGGAGCGGTGCGCCGCTTCGAGCGCGACGGCTTCTCCTTCGACACGGGCCCGGGGCTTCTCCCCCTGCCCGCGGTCTACCGCGACCTGTTCGTCAAGACCGGCAAGGAGCCGCTGGAGTCCTGCGTCGAGCTGGTCCAGGTCGACCCGTCCTCGCACCACCTCTTCGCGGACGGCACCCGGGTGTCGCTGCCGAACGCCTCGCGCGCGGGCGTGGTCGCCGCTCTGGACGAGGCGCTCGGGTCGGGCGCCGGACAGCGCTGGGGCGACTTCCTGGTCCGGGCGCGCGAGGCCTGGGACCGGACGCGCAGGCCGCTCCTGGAGGAGCCCCTGTGGCCGAACTGGTCGGTGCTGGCCGAGCGCGAGCCCTATCCGGCGGTCCCGCACAAGCGGCTGCTGCGCACCCGCCGGGCCGGCACACTCGCCGAGATCGGTGCCTGGGAACTGCGCGACGCCCGGCTCGCCGCCCTCCTGGACAACTACGCCCTCGCCTACGGCCTGGACCCGAGCGACGCTCCGGCGAGCGCCTCCGTGCTGCCGTACATGGAGCACGCCTTCGGCACCTGGTATGTACGCGGCGGGATGCGGGAGTTGGCGCGCGCGCTGTACGAGCGGTGCGTGGCCAGGAGGGTCGAGTTCGTCTTCGGTGCCGAGGTCACCGGGGTGCTCGACAAGGACGGCCGGGCGGCGGGCGTGGAGTTGGCCGGAGACACCTCCCAGGCTTCCGGCTCCGGGGGAGGCACGGTCGTGGAGGCGGACATCGTCGTCGGCACCGGGCCCCGACGGCTGGCCGACCTGGTGCGGGGCCGTGAACTGTACGACGGGAAGGCCGTCGAGCCGCAGCCCGAGGGCATGGCCGCCGGCCGGGTCGTCGTCTGCCTGGCGCTGCGCGGCGCCCGGGCCGCGGACACCGCGCACCGCACGGTCGTGCACAGCCCGGACTCGGAGAGCGAACTGGAGTTCTTCGCGCACGGCGAGCCGCCCGAGCACCCCACGGTCCGCATCGACCGGCCGGACGACCCGGCCCTGCGCCCCGACGACGCGCACGAGGCGGTGGTGCTCACGTCGACGGTGCCGTCACTGGCGCACTACGACTGGACCGCGGCCGGTGCCGCCGACGCCTTCGCCGACCGGATGGTCACCGCCGCCGAGCGGGCGATGCCGGGGCTGCGCGAGCGGACGCTGTGGCGCGAGGTGCGGACGCCCGTGCACACCCGCGCCGAGACGGGCGCCGAGGGCGGCGGCGTGCCCGCACCCGCCCTTGCCTCGGCCGCGGGAACCCTGCTGCACCCGTCCAACAGCACGGCGATACCGGGCCTGTTCAGTGTCGGCGGCTGGTCGCACCCGGGGGGCGGGCTTCCCCACGCCGGCATGTCGGGCGCGCTGGTCGCCGGACTGGTCGTGGAGGGGCCGGAGTTCCGGGGTTCCCGGTGAACACCCGGCAAGTCGGCCGAAGGACGGTTCAGAACCGGTACTGCTCGTCGTAGCCGTTGCCCTGCGCCTGGCCGTTGCCCTGGTAGGGATACTGCTGCTCCTGCGGGAGTTCACCGCCGTAGGGGTCGTCGGTGCTGCGCTGCTGCGGCACCCACACCCCGCCCGCCGGTGTCTCACCGGCGTACGTGTTGCCGTACTGGTCCTGGCCGTAGCCCTGCTGGTCGTACTGCTGCTGGCCACCGTAGGACGCGTCGTACGAGCCGCCGCCGTAGGTCTGCGTGCCGATGTAGGGGTCGGAGTAGGCGGCGTACTGCTGCTGTCCGGCCGCGTCGTAGCCGTACTGCTGCTGGTCGTAGCCGGCGTAGCCCTCGTACCCGTAGGTCTGGGCGGCTGCCGCGTACTGGTCCTGGGTCTGGTCCCCGGTGGCGTACGAGGAGTCGGCAGCGGCCGCGTACCCGGAATTGCCGTATATGCCGTAGGAGCCGGTGTCGTCGGGCAGGGGCTGCGGCTCGTACACGGCGGTGCTCTCGGCGGCCGTGGGGTCGAGGGGACGCGCGGGCGAGAACACGTCGTCGCGGTCGTAGTCGTCGCCGTAGGCGCCGGTGTCCTGGCCGTACTTGGCGTCGCCGCCGAAGCCGGTGTCGGCCGCTTCGAGGTCGGTGACCTCAAGGGTCGGGTCCTGGTGTTCGGCCTTGCCACGGCGTCGCTTGCTGCTGTCGGCGCCCGGGCGGCTGACCGCCCAGCCGGACGCGAAGCCGCGGCGGAACGAGAGCGTGACGTAGGTCTGGCCGACCGCGAAGGCGGCGGCGCCCAGGCCGATGACGACGACGGAGGGAATCAGGACGCCGAGCACGACGCCGAGGAAGCCGCCGAAGGCGAGCAACCGCCAGCGCAGGCGCGCCTTGTACTGCAGCAGCACCTCACCGAGCAGCCACAGCGCGACGACGCCGAACGCGATGTAGAGGACCGTCCAGCCCATGTACGCCCCTCTCCCAGTGGCCGCTACGCAGTGTGTCGTAAACCGGTGCGACCGGTCTAGGCCTGCGGTGGGTGGTGCAGGCCCAGGTTCTCGTAGATTTCCAGCGTCGCCGTGGAGTTGTTGAGCGTGATGAAGTGCAGTCCGGGCACTCCCTCGGCCAGCAGCCGGGCGCAGAACTCCGTGGCGTAGTCGATGCCAATGGAGCGTACAGCGGTCGGATCGTCTTTTGCTGTGAGGATTCGCTCTTTCAGGGCGGGCGGGAAGGCAGCGTTGGTGAGGGACGGCACCCGGTCCAGGGACTTCACACTCGCGATCGGCATGACCTCGGGGATGATCGGGGTCTCGCAGCCGGCCGCCGCGACCTTGTCGCGCAGCCGCAGGTAGTCCTCCGGGTAGAAGAACATCTGCGTGATCGCGTAGTCCGCGCCCGCGCGGCACTTGTCGACGAAGTGCCGGACGTCGGCGTCCCAGTCGGCCGAGCGCGGGTGCATCGCGGGGAAGGCCGCGACGCCCACGCAGAAGTCGCCGGACGCCTTGATCAGTTCGACGAGTTCGGCGGCGTAGGCCAGGCCCCGGGGGTGCGGCACCCAGTCGCCCATGGGGTCGCCCGGCGGGTCGCCGCGCAGCGCCAGCATGTTGCGGATCCCGGCGTCGGCGTACTGCCCGATGATGTTGCGCAGGTCGGCCACCGAGTGGTCGACCGCGGTGAGGTGGGCGATCGGGGTGAGCGTGGTGTTGGACGCGATCGCCTCGGTCGCCTTGACGGTGCCCGCGCGGGTGGAACCGCCCGCGCCGTAGGTCACGGAGACGAAGTCGGGCGCCACGGCCTCGACCCGGCGCAGCGCGTTCCACAGGTTCCGCTCGCCCTTCGGGGTCTTCGGGGCGTAGAACTCGAACGAGTACGTCGTTTTGCCGGTCGCGAGCATGTCACGCACGGTGCGGGCGTGGTCCGACCTGGTGGATGCGGTGCCGAGGGCCATACCCGCAGGTTAGCCAGGGGGAGGCGGTCCCCCAACCAGATCTCGGAAATTTGCCCGCTTTGTCGATTTGTTGTCCACCCTTCGGACACCGGGCCTGTGACAGGCGTCACTCCTGCCGGACTCGCTTGGCGAACTCCGCCGCCGCGGCGCCGGGGTCGTCCGCCTGTGTGACGGCACGCACGACCACGACCCGGCGGGCGCCCGCCGCCAGCACCTCGTCGAGGTTGCCGAGGTCGATGCCGCCGATGGCGAACCAGGGGCGTTCGGTGCCGAGTGAGGCGGTGTAGCGGACCAGGTCGAGGCCAGGGGCGTGGCGGCCGGGCTTGGTCGGGGTCGGCCAGCACGGACCGGTGCAGAAGTAGTCCACGCCCTCCTGGACGGCGGCCGCGGCGGCCTCGGACTCCGCGTGCGTGGAGCGCCCGACGAGGACGTCCTCGCCCAGGATCGCGCGGGCGGCGGGGACCGGCAGGTCGCCCTGGCCCAGGTGCAGGACGGCGGCCCCGGCGGCCTGGGCCACGTCCGCGCGATCGTTGACCGCGAGAAGCTTGCCGTGCCGGGCGCAGGCCTCGGCGAACACCTGGAGGTGTTCCAGCTCTTCCGCCGCCTCCATGCCCTTGTCGCGCAACTGCACGATGTCGACCCCCCCGGCCAGGACGGCGTCCAGGAACTCGGCGAGGTCTCCCTGCCGCTTGCGGGCGTCCGTGCAGAGGTAGAGCCGGGCGTCGGCGAGCTGGGCGCGGGCGGTGGTGTCGGACATGCGTGGTTCCCCCGAGGTGGATGGCGTACGGGCCGCGGGCCGAAGCGGTGGGCCGCCGCGGGCCGCGGTGGACCACGGCCCGGGCTTCGCGGGGCCATGGTGAGCCGCGCCTGTGGCCTTCGCGGGCCGCAGTCCACCACGACCGTGGCTCTCGCGCGCCACGGCCCGTACGTCGGGCGGTTTTCGGATCAGCGTTTCTCGGATCAGACGGCGAGCGCCTGGGCCCGGCGCTTCACCTCCGTGCCGCGATTCTCACTGAGGGCCTGCGCGGGGGTGCCGGGCAGGCTCGGGTCGGGGGTGAAGAGCCACTCGAGCATCTCTTCGTCGGTGAAGCCGTCGTCCCGCAGGAGCGTCAGGGTGCCCGTCAGGCCCTTGACGACCTTCTGCTCGGCCCCGTCGATGAAGGCGGCGGGGACGTGCAGCGCGCGGTTCTCACCACGGCGTACGGCGATGAGCTGGCCCTCCTTGACCAGCTGCCGCACACGCGTCACCTCGACATCGAGCATTTCCGCGATGTCGGGGAGGGTGAGCCAGGCGGGGACGAGAGCATCGATCTTTGCGTCAATCTCGGTCACGGGACAAGCCTGCCATCCCGCACTGACAGTCGGAAGCCAGGACCGCCCGACCAGCGGCTTCGCGTCAGACCGTGGCCGCCTTCAGAGGCCTCGCCGGGTCGGCCAGCAAGGTGGCGTCCATGGGCGTGCCCGCCTCGATCAGCTTCCGTCCCTGGGCCAGGTCCCGGGGGCGGCCCACGGCCAGCAGGGCGACCAGCCGGCCCTCCCGCAGCCAGCACACCGTCCAGGCCGGGCCGGACGGGTCGCCGCGCCACAGGGTGGTGTCGGCGGACGCGTGGTGGCCGGCGTACTGGACGAAGCGCCCGAACTGCTCGGACCAGAAGTAGGGAACCGGGTCGTAGACGGCCGCCGGCTCGCCGGTGGCCTCGCCGAGGACGTTCGCGGCGACCGTGCGCGGGCCCTGGAGGGCGTTGTCCCAGTGGTGGACCAGCAGGCGCTCGCCATACCGTCCCGAAGGGAAGGAGGCGCAGTCGCCGACCGCGTAGACGTCCGGCACCGAGGCGCGCAGACGGTCGTCGGCGACGACCTCGCCGTGGCTGCCGAGCTCGATACCGGAGCCGGCCAGCCAGGCCGTGGCGGGCCGGGCGCCGATGCCGACGACCACGGCGTCCGCGGGCAGCCGGGAGCCGTCGTCCAGCAGCACCTGGCCCGGCTCGACGCTCCGCACGCGCGCGTGGGTGCGCAATGTGGCGCCGGCGTCGCCGTACCAGGCGGCCATCGGTGCGGCCACCTCGGCGGGCAGCGCGCCCGCGAGCGGCCGGCCGGCCGCCTCCACGACCGTCACCGCGCAGCCGGCCTCGCGGGCCGCCGTGGCGAACTCGGCGCCGATCCAGCCAGCGCCGACGACCACGATGTCGTGCTGCCGGGCGAGCACCGGGCGCAGCCGTTCGGCGTCGTCCAGGGTGCGCAGCAGATGCACGCCGGGCACGCCTTCCGCGCCCGGCAGCCGGATCGGTTCGGCACCCGTGGCGAGGACCAGGACGTCGTACGGCACCGGCCCCTCGGCGGTGTCCAGCAGGTGCTCGTCGGGGCGGACGCCCAGGACCTCGCGGCCGAGCCGCAGTTCGATGTCGAGGGCCTCGAAGTCCACGTCGAAGGCGGAGTCCTCGGCCTTGCCGAGCAGTACGGCCTTGGACAGGGGCGGCCGGTCGTACGGCTGGTGGGGTTCCGCACCGATCAGCGTCACGGTGCCGGTGAAACCCTGCTCCCGCAGGGCGACCGCCGTCTGCACCCCGGCCATGCCCGCGCCGACCACGACGACACGCTGTGGCGTGGACGTTCCCCGGTCCTGTGTCTGCTCGCTCACCTGATCACCATAGTCACCTGACTATTCGTCAGTCAGGGGGCGTGCTCGGTGAGCTGTTCCACCACGCTCGTCCCGCTGCCCGGCTGCGACTCCCACTCCCACGTCTCCTCAAGCCGTACCCGGCCGTCGGACAGCTCGACGACCGCGGACACGCAGTGCCCCGAGGACGTCGTCCCGTCCTTCTTGAGCTGTACGTACCGGAAGTCCAGGCTGTCGCCCTCCCGCGTACCCACCAGGTACCCGCGTACGACGTCCCCGCCCGCGTACTCGGCCCAGATCTCGCCGTCCTTCTCGTGGTACACGAACCGGGTGCGGGTCCCCACCTGGCCTGGGGCCTGATCGGCCACCGGGGCGAGGACGAGTCCGTCGAGCGAACCTGCCACGGGACGAGGCTCCCTTACTGAGACATGCGGCATTGGCTAGGGTGGCCAACGTAAAGCACACGCGGGAGCCCGGACGCACCGGGCTGAGAGGGAGGCTGGCGGCCTCCGACCGTACGAACCTGATCCGGGTCATGCCGGCGAAGGGAGGGGCTGGACGCCCATGTCGCGTACGTCCGACACTTCACACACCTCAGACGTCCTGGTCGTCGGGGGCGGGATCATCGGCCTGGTCACGGCCTGGCGAAGCGCGCAACGCGGGTTCGCCGTGGCCGTCGTGGACCCCGAACCCGGCGGCGGGGCCGCCCAGGTGGCGGCCGGGATGCTGGCCGCCGTCACGGAACTGCACTACGGCGAGCAGACCCTGCTCGGCCTGAATCTGGAGTCGGCCCGCCGCTATCCGGACTTCGCGGCCGAGCTCACCGACCTCACCGGGCAGGACCTCGGCTACCGCCGGTGCGGCACGCTCGCCGTCGCGCTGGACGCCGACGACCGCGCCCATCTGCGGGAACTGCACACGCTGCAACGGCAGTCGGGGCTGGACTCCGAGTGGCTGACCGGGCGGGAGTGCCGGCGGCTGGAGCCCATGCTCGCGCCGGGGGTGCGCGGCGGGCTGCGGGTCGACGGGGACCACCAGATCGACCCGCGGCGGCTGGCGGCGGCGCTGCTGGCCGCCTGCGAGCGGGCCGGAGTCGTCTTCCACCGCACCTGGACCGAGCGGCTGTCGGTCCCGCGGGAGCGGGCGGCAGGTGTCGTCACACGCGAGGGCGTGGTCCTGGGCGCCGGGCAGGTGGTGCTGGCGGCCGGCAGCCTCAGCGGGCGGCTGGCGGGCGTGCCGGACGACCTGCTGCCGCCGGTACGGCCCGTGAAGGGGCAGGTGCTGCGACTGACCGTGCCCGAGCGGTACGCGCCGTTCCTGAGCCGCACCGTGCGGGCCGTGGTGCGGGGCAGCCATGTCTACCTGGTGCCGCGCGAGAACGGCGAGCTGGTCGTCGGCGCGACCAGCGAGGAGCTTGGCTGGGACACGACGGTGACCGCGGGCGGCGTGTACGAGCTGCTGCGTGACGCGCACGAGCTGGTGCCCGGCATCACGGAGCTGCCGTTGACGGAGACGCGGGCCGGCCTGCGCCCCGGCTCCCCCGACAACGCGCCGCTGCTCGGCCCGACCGGCCTCGACGGGCTGCTGCTGGCCACCGGGCACTACCGCAACGGCGTGCTCCTCACGCCGGTCACCGGAGACGCCATGGCAGAGGTCCTGACCACCGGTGAACTCCCCGAAGAGGCCCGCCCCTTCACCCCCAAGCGCTTCAGCACCGTCCTCACGGAGCAGCCGGCATGAACATCTCGGTCAACGGCGAGCGGCAGCAGGTCGCTCCCGGCACCGCCCTCGACGCCCTCGTCAGGTCCCTCACCGCGGCGCCCTCCGGAGTGGCCGCCGCGCTCAACGAAACCGTCGTCCCGCGCGCGCAGTGGTCCGCCACGTCCCTCTCCGAGGGAGACCGCGTCGAAGTCCTCACCGCCGTCCAAGGAGGCTGACCCATGGCCGACGATCCCTTCGTCATCGGCGACACGTCCTTCACGTCCCGCCTGATCATGGGCACCGGCGGGGCGCCGAGCCTGGACGTGCTGGAGCGGGCGCTGGTCACCTCCGGCACGGAGCTGACGACGGTCGCGATGCGCCGGGTCAATCCGGACGTGCACGGCTCGGTGCTGTCGGTGCTGGAGAAGCTGGGCATCCGGGTCCTGCCGAACACCGCCGGCTGCTACACGGCCGGCGAGGCCGTCCTCACCGCCCGCCTCGCGCGCGAGGCGCTCGGCACCGACCTGATCAAGCTGGAGGTCATCGCCGACGAGCGGACTCTGCTGCCGGATCCGATCGAGCTGCTGGACGCGGCGGAGACGCTGGTGGACGACGGGTTCACGGTGCTGCCGTACACGAACGACGATCCTGTGCTGGCCCGGAAGCTGGAGGACGTCGGCTGCGCCGCGATCATGCCCCTCGGATCGCCGATCGGGTCGGGACTGGGCATTCGCAACCCGCACAACTTCCAGCTGATCGTCGAGCACGCACGCGTGCCGGTGATTCTGGACGCGGGGGCCGGTACGGCGTCGGACGCGGCGCTGGCGATGGAGCTGGGGTGCGCGGGTGTGATGCTCGCCTCGGCGGTGACGCGGGCGCAGGAGCCGCAGCTGATGGCCGCCGCCATGAGGTACGCGGTCGAAGCGGGAAGGCTGGCCCGGCTGGCGGGCCGGATACCCCGGCGTCACTTCGCCGAGGCGTCGTCCCCCTCGGAGGGCCTGGCCCGGCTGGATCCCGAACGCCCCGCGTTCTGAACGAACGTTCGACTGGAACCCGACTGGAGCGGACGCCGGTGCGACCTCCGTCACAGGTCCGCTTCAGTCCCGCCCCTATCACGGCCGAACCGGCGGCGCCGTCGGTCTCGGCTCGTACACTCACCTGCGTGGATACGACCCTTCAGGACCCGCTGGTCGGGCAGGTGCTCGACGGACGCTACCGCGTGGACGCGCGTATCGCGGTCGGCGGGATGGCCACGGTCTACCGGGCCGTGGACACCCGCCTGGACCGCGTGCTCGCACTCAAGGTGATGCACCCGGCGCTCGCGGCCGACGGCACCTTCGTCGAGCGGTTCATCCGGGAGGCGAAGTCGGTCGCCCGGCTCGCCCACCCGAACGTCGTGCAGGTCTTCGACCAGGGCACCGACGGGTCGTACGTCTACCTCGCCATGGAGTACGTCGCCGGCTGCACCCTGCGTGACGTCCTGCGTGACCGCGGGGCGCTGCAGCCGCGCGCCGCCCTGGACATCCTGGAGCCGGTGCTCGCCGCGCTCGGCGCCGCGCACCGGGCCGGGTTCGTGCACCGGGACATGAAGCCGGAGAACGTGCTGATCGGGGACGACGGCCGGGTCAAGGTCGCCGACTTCGGGCTCGTACGGTCCGTGGACACCGTCACCAGCACCACCGGGGCCGTTCTCGGCACCGTCTCCTACCTCGCCCCCGAGCAGATCGAGCAGCCGGGCGCCGCCGACCCCCGTGTCGACGTGTACGCGTGCGGTGTCGTCCTCTACGAGATGCTCACCGGCGAGAAGCCGCACGACGGGGACTCCCCCGCGGTGGTGCTCTACAAGCACCTCCACGAGGACGTCCCGCCGCCCTCGGCCCTTGTGCCGGGCCTGCCGTACGAGCTCGACGAGCTGGTCGCCTCGGCGACCGCCCGTACCCCCGGCATCCGTCCGTACGACGCGGTCGCGCTGCTCGCCCAGGCACGCGAGGCGCGTGCCCTGCTCAGCGCCGACCAGCTGGACGCGGTGCCGCCGCAGGCGCTGGCGTCGGCGCAGGAGCACCGCGACGTCTCCGCCGACCGTACGACCGTGATCCCCCGCTCGCTGACCGTGCCGCGCCCGCTGCCGGTGAACGAGGACGAGGCCGAAGCCGTGTTCCACCGCACGAGCCGGCTGGAGAGCCCGCCGCCCCTGCCCCCGCGCCGGCGCGACGGATCCCGGCGCCGGCTCGTGGCGATCGTGGCCGCCGTGCTGCTGGCGCTGGGCCTCGGTGCGGGCGTCTGGTACATCAACTCCGGCCAGTTCACGCAGGTCCCGCCGCTGCTGGCGAAGACCGAGGCGCAGGCCCGGGACCAGCTGGCGAACGCCGGCCTGGAGGTCGGCAAGGTCGAGCACGCCTACAGCGACACCGTGAAGCGCGGCACCGTCATCAGTACCGACCCGGCGCCGGGCTCCCGGATCCGGGACAACGACTCGGTGACGCTCAGGATCTCCGACGGGCCGGAGACGGTGCGGGTGCCCGATGTGGAGGGCTACCGCCTGGACAAGGCGAGGTCCCTGCTGAAGGACAGCGGGCTGGCCCCCGGGATGGCCACCCGGGCGTTCAGCGAGGACGTCCCCAGGGGCTCCGTGATCTCCACGGAGCCGGAGAAGGGCACCGAGCGGCGCGCGGGCTCGGCGATCGCCCTCACGGTCAGCAAGGGCAGCCCGATCGACGTACCGGACGTCACCGGCGAGTCGCTGGAGGACGCGCGGGCCGACCTGGAAGAGGCGGGCCTGAAGGTGAAGATCTCGTCCGCGGAGGTCAACTCCTCCGAGTTCGACAAGGGCCAGGTCGCCCGGCAGACCCCGCAGAACGGCAGTACCGCCGCCGAGGGCGACACGGTGACGCTGACGCTGTCCAAGGGCCCGGAGATGATCGAGGTCCCGGACGTGGTCGGTGACAGCGTCGACGAGGCCAAGGCGACGCTGGAAGGGGCCGGCTTCGCGGTCGACGAGGACCGTGGGCTGCTCGGGCTCTTCGGCGACACCGTGAAGAAGCAGTCCGTGAAGGGCGGGAAGGCGGCCCCCAAGGGGTCGACGATCACCATCACGATCCGCTGACCGTCCGGTCCCGCCCGCATGACACCCTTGTTGTGTGAAGAGTCAACAGTCAGGCACCGCCCCCGGCGCGATGCGCAACCCCGTCGGCGGCCACGTCCCCGTGGCCGGCGGTCTGCACTCCGTGGGCCTGTCGTACGCCCATGACCTGAAGGCCGAGACCGTGCAGGTCTTCGTCGCCAACCCGCGCGGCTGGGCCACGCCCGTCGGCAGTCCGCGGCAGGACGAGGCGTTCCGGGAGGTGTGCGCGGCCGAGTCGATCCCGGCGTACGTGCATGCGCCGTACCTGATCAACTTCGGTTCGCACACCGAGGCGACCGCGGAGAGGTCCGTCGAGTCGTTGCGGCACTCACTGCGGCGCGGGCGGGACATCGGGGCGCTGGGCGTGGTCGTGCACACCGGGAGCGCGACGGGCGGCCGGGACCGGTCCGTGGCGCTGAAGCAGGTGCGGGAGTACCTGCTGCCGCTGCTCGACGAGCTCACCCACGACGACGACCCGTTCCTGCTCCTGGAGTCGACGGCCGGGCAGGGTGCCTCGCTCTGCTCGCGGACCTGGGACTTCGGGCCGTACTTCGAGGTGCTGGACGCCCATCCGAAGCTGGGCGTGTGCCTGGACACCTGCCACATCTTCGCGGCCGGTCACGACCTGACCGGACCGGCCGGCATGCACCAGACGCTCGACCTGCTGGTCGACACGGTCGGCGAGGGCCGGCTGAAGCTGATCCACGCCAACGACTCCAAGGACGTGGTCGGCGCCCACAAGGACCGGCACGAGAACATCGGCGCCGGTCACATCGGCGAGGACCCGTTCCGCGCGCTGATGACCCACCCCGCGACCGAGGGCGTACCGCTGATCATCGAGACGCCCGGCGGCAAGGAGGGGCACGCGGCGGACGTGGAGCGCCTGAAGAAACTGCGGGACGGCTGAAACCGTGGCCCTGGGTCAGAGCTCGGGCCCGTCCCCCGGCCCCTCCTGGTAGGAATAGCGCTGTTCCTTCCAGGGGTCGCCGACGTTGTGGTAGCCGCGCTCCTCCCAGAAACCGCGGCGGTCGGCGGTCATGTACTCCACGCCCCGGACCCACTTGGGGCCCTTCCACGCGTACAGATGGGGGACGACCAGGCGGAGCGGGAAGCCGTGCTCCGCCGTCAGCAGTTCGCCGTCCTTGTGGGTGGCGAAGATCGCGCGCTCGGACGTGAAGTCGGACAGGCGCAGGTTCGAACTGAACCCGTACTCCGCCCACACCATCACATGGGTGACGGCCGGAGCGGGCGGCGCGATCTCCAGGATGGTCCGCGCGGGGATGCCACCCCACTCGGCACCGAGCATGCTGAACTTCGTGACGCAGTGCAGATCGCCCACGACGCTGGTGTACGGCAGGGCCGTGAACTCCTCGTGGTTCCAGCAGCGCTTCTCTCCGTCCGCGGTGGCGCCGAAGACCCGGAACTCCCAGCGCTCGGGCCGGAACTTGGGGACCGGGCCGTAGTGCGTGACCGGCCAGCCGCGTTGCATTCGCTGCCCCGGCGGAAGCTCGGAGTGTGCCGCTTCTCCCGACTCGCGTTCCACCGGCTGACCCATGACTCCATCCTGACAGACCCCGGGCAGTGCACATGACCAACCGCCACCCAAATCGGGCATTTAGAACTAAGCCTGCCCTTACTTACTAAGTGAAGACTTACTGGACGATCTTCGTCGCCAGTGGAATCATGCGGCGCAACCTGCCAGTTCCCCCCGGTTGGAAGGAGCCTCTGCGATGCAGGGCGACCCCGAGGTCATCGAATTCCTCAACGAGCAGCTGACCGCCGAGCTCACGGCGATCAACCAGTACTTCCTGCACGCGAAGATGCAGGAGAACTTCGGCTGGACCAAGCTCGCGAAGTACACGCGGCACGAGTCCTTCGACGAGATGAAGCACGCCGAGGTGCTCACCGACCGGATCCTGTTCCTGGACGGCCTGCCGAACTACCAGCGCCTCTTCCACGTACGCGTGGGGCAGACGGTCAAGGAGATGTTCGAAGCCGACCGGCAGATCGAGGTCGAGGCGATCGACCGGCTCCGGCGCGGTGCGGAGGTGATGCGGAACAAGGGCGACATCACGTCCGCGAACATCTTCGAGTCGATCCTCGAGGACGAGGAGCACCACATCGACTACCTCGACACCCAGCTGGAACTGCTGGAGAAGCTCGGTGAGGCGCTCTACCTAGCCCAGCTGATCGAGCAGCCGGAGAGCTAGAAGGACCAGGAGAGCTAGGCGGCCTCTTCGAGCCCCTCGAGTCCGGTCAGGGTCGACGCGCCCCGGTCGGCCGGCTCACGCCGGGGGTAAGCGCCTCGGCCGAGGATCGCCTGGATCCGACGGACGCAGGATCCGCAGTCCGTGCCGGCCTTGCAGGCGGAGGCTATCTGGCGGGGTGTGCAGGCGCCGTTGTCCGCGTGCTGCTGGACCTGCGCTTCGGTCACGCCGAAGCAGTTGCACACGAACACGCGGATTCACCTCCCACCGAGATCAATAAGGCTAACCTAACCTTACCCGTCACGCGGGAGACGCAAAAGTGGAGTGGGGGGGGGGGGGGTGTGTGTTGAACCCCCCCCCCCCGCGCCGGTGTACGACGGGGACGGGGGGGGTTTGGCTGGGGTGGGGGGGGAGAAACACCCCCCGGGCC
>NZ_JBHXSG010000036.1:20866-111528 GCF_042714835.1 Streptomyces sp. NPDC058678
GGGGTATCCCCCACACAGCACTAAAAAACCCAAAACAACAACAATCCCCTCCCGGCGGCACATAAAATTGGGGGGGGGGCGGCCTTTCTTCTGACCACCCCCCCCCCCCCCACGCTCCTGTAACAGGCGCTTCCGCTGGTGATCTGCTACTGGTCCCGGTACATCTCCGCGACCAGGAACGCCAGGTCAAGCGACTGGCTGCGGTTCAGACGCGGGTCGCAGGCCGTCTCGTAGCGCTGGTGCAGGTCGTCGACGAAGATCTCGTCGCCGCCGCCCACGCACTCGGTGACGTCGTCACCGGTGAGCTCGACATGGATGCCGCCCGGGTGGGTGCCCAGGCCCTTGTGGACCTCGAAGAAGCCCTTCACCTCGTCGAGCACGTCGTCGAAGCGGCGGGTCTTGTGACCGGAGGCCGCCTCGTAGGTGTTGCCGTGCATCGGGTCGGTGATCCAGGCCACCGTCGCGCCGGAGGCGGTGACCTTCTCGACCAGCTCGGGCAGCTTGTCGCGGACCTTGTCGGCGCCCATGCGGACGATGAAGGTCAGCCGGCCCGGCTCGCGGTCCGGGTCCAGGCGCTCGATGTACTGCAGCGCCTCCTCGGCCGTGGTCGTCGGGCCGAGCTTGATGCCGATCGGGTTGCGGATCTGCGAGGCGAACTCGATGTGCGCGTGGTCCAGCTGCCGGGTGCGCTCACCGACCCACACCATGTGCGCCGAGACGTCGTACAGCTGGCCGGTGCGCGAGTCGACGCGGGTGAGCGCCGACTCGTAGTCGAGGAGCAGCGCCTCGTGCGAGGAGTAGAACTCGACGGTCTTGAACTCCTCCGGGTCGGCCCCGCAGGCGTGCATGAAGTTGAGTGCCTGGTCGATCTCGCGGGCGAGCTGCTCGTAGCGCTGGCCGGAGGGGGACGACTTCACGAAGTCCTGGTTCCAGGCGTGCACCTGGCGCAGGTCGGCGTAGCCGCCGGTGGTGAAGGCGCGCACCAGGTTGAGCGTCGAGGCGGAGGCGTTGTACATCCGCTTCAGGCGCTCGGGGTCCGGGATGCGGGCGGCCTCGTTGAAGTCGAAGCCGTTGACCGAGTCACCGCGGTACGTCGGCAGGGTCACGCCGTCGCGGGTCTCGGTGTTCTTGGAGCGCGGCTTGGAGTACTGGCCGGCGATCCGGCCGACCTTCACCACGGGCACGGACGCGGCGTACGTCAGCACGGCGCCCATCTGGAGCAGCGTCTTGAGCTTGTTGCGGATGTGGTCGGCGGACACCGCGTCGAAGGCCTCGGCGCAGTCGCCACCCTGGAGGAGGAACGCCTCTCCCTTGGCAACGGCCGCCAACCGGGCGCGCAGCTGGTCGCACTCGCCCGCGAAGACGAGCGGCGGATACGACTCGAGGTCCGCGATCACTGCGCGCAGAGCCTCGGTGTCGGGGTACTCGGGCTGCTGCGCCGCGGGCAGGTCTCGCCAGGTGTTGCCAGCGCTGGCGCTGGTCTTAGCGTTCACGGTCACGCCCTCAACATTACGGGGTCGTGTCGAGTGATTTTCGTGCGGCTCGACAGGTGAGACACGCTCCCGCTCAGGTGCGCGTGAGGTAGGGTGCCTCGCATGTTCGCGCATTCGACCCAGACCTGGTGGTGGACCGCTCATCCGGCGGCCCACTGACTGCGCGTACGCAAGACTTCGCGAAGGCCGCCCGAGGGGCGGCCTTCGGTGTTTCCGGCGCTGAGGTCGTCTCTCCTTCCGAGAAGGAACACGACCGATGAACCTGCCCGACCTCCTGGACGATCCCCGTCCCTTCGCCCTGCTGCGCCGCCGCACGCCGGGCCACGACCACGACACGGTCGAGATCCTCATCGGCCCGGTCACCACGCACGACCGCCTCGCCGACCTTCCCGACGAGGGCCTGGCACTCGTCCCCTTCCGTCAGATCCGCGAGCGCGGCTTCGACGTCCGCGACGACGGGACGCCCCTGTCGGTGCTGACACCCGAGGAGACGTACGAGATCCCGCTCGCCGAAGCCCTCGCACAGCTCCCGGCGCACGAGGTGCGGGTCGAGGACGGCGGCTTCGACGTGGCCGACGAGGAGTACGCGGAGATCGTCGGGCGGGTGCTGCGCGAGGAGATCGGGGCGGGCGAGGGCGCCAACTTCGTGATCCGACGGACGTACCAGGGGAAGATCCACGGGTTCTCCAGGGCCGACGCCCTCGCCCTGTTCCGGCGGCTGCTCGTGGGTGAGCGGGGCGCGTACTGGACGTTCGTCGTGCACACCGGGGAACGTACGCTCGTCGGCGCCAGTCCTGAGGTCCACGTGCGGATGTCCGGCGGGACCGTCGTCATGAACCCGATCAGCGGGACGTACCGCTACCCGGCCGAAGGCCCCACCCCCGAGCACCTGCTCGACTTCCTCGCCGACGGCAAGGAGATCGAGGAGCTGTCGATGGTCGTCGACGAGGAGCTCAAGATGATGTGCACCGTCGGCGACATGGGCGGGGTCGTGATCGGGCCCCGGCTGAAGGAGATGGCGCACCTGGCGCACACCGAGTACGAGTTGCGCGGGAAGTCCTCGCTGGACGTGCGGGAGGTGCTGAAGGAGACCATGTTCGCGGCGACCGTCACCGGCTCGCCGGTGCAGAACGCCTGCCGGGTCATCGAGCGGCACGAGGTCGGCGGACGGGGCTACTACGCGGGCGCGCTGGCGCTGATCCGGCGGGACTCCGGGGGCGCCCAGACCCTCGACTCCCCCATCCTCATCCGCACCGCCGACATCGACGCGGCCGGGCGGCTGCGGGTGCCGGTCGGCGCCACGCTGGTGCGCGGCTCGGATCCGGCGGGCGAGGTCGCGGAGACGCACGCGAAGGCGGCGGGGGTGCTGACGGCGCTCGGCGTACGACCGGGGAGACCGCGGTCGGAGCACACGCGACCCCGGCTGGCCGACGACCCCCGCGTGCGGGCCGCGCTGGACGGGCGCCGGGCCTCGCTGGCGCCGTTCTGGCTGCGGATGCAGGAGCAGGCGGAGGACCTGGCCGGGCACGCCCTCGTCGTCGACGGCGAGGACACCTTCACGGCGATGCTCGCGCACGTGCTGCGCTCGTCGGGCCTGACCATCACCGTCCGGCGCTACGACGAGCCCGGCCTTTCGGAGGCGGTCCGCGCGCACGAGGGGCCGGTGATCCTCGGCCCCGGCCCGGGCGACCCCTCCGACACCGCCGACCCCAAGATGCGGTTCCTGCGCGCGCTGACCGCCGAGGTGATCCGGGAGAACCGGCACGGCGTGCTCGGCGTCTGCCTCGGGCACGAGCTGCTCGCGGCCGAGCTGGGGCTGGAGATCGTACGCAAGGAAGTGCCGCACCAGGGGGCGCAGACGGAGATCGACCTCTTCGGGCGGCGCGAGACCGTCGGCTTCTACAACAGCTTCGTGGCACGCTGCGACGACGAGGCCCTCGCCGAACTGTCCGCGCACGACGTCGAGGTGAGCCGCAGCGACACCGGCGAGGTCCACGCCCTGCGCGGGCCGGGGTTCGCCGGCGTGCAGTTCCACCCGGAGTCGGTGCTCACGCTGAACGGGGCGGCGGTCGTACGGGAGCTGGTGGGTCGGCTGCGCGGCACCAGCACGTTCCCGCAGCGTCGGGCGGCGACCGTCATGCCGAGCCGTTCGGCCACCTGAAGGTCGTTGTTGTCGGCTTCTCGTCTGCTTGAACGCCGAGGCGAGAATCTCCACGACCGGCTTCTCCCGTCCTGAAGGCCTGTGGGCCGCATACACGGCCCACAGGCCGACGGGTGCCGGACGGGTTCAGCCGAAGAACACCCCGACCTCCTCGTACAGCTTCGGATCCACCGTCTTCAGCCGGGCCGTCGCCTCCGCGATCGGGACGCGCACGATGTCCGTGCCGCGCAGGGCGACCATCTTGCCGAAGTCGCCGTCGCGGACCGCCTCGATGGCGTGCAGACCGAAGCGGGTGGCGAGCCAGCGGTCGAAGGCGCTGGGCGTGCCACCGCGCTGGACGTGCCCGAGGACCGTGGTGCGGGCCTCCTTGCCGGTGCGCCGCTCGATCTCCTTGGCCAGCCACTCGCCGACACCGGACAGCCGGACGTGCCCGAAGGAGTCCAGCGATCCGTCCTTGAGGACCATGTCGCCGTCCTTGGGCATCGCGCCTTCGGCGACGACCACGATGGGCGCGTACGACGCCTTGAAGCGGGAGGTCACCCAGGCGCACACCTGCTCGACGTCGAAGCGCTGCTCGGGGATGAGGATCACGTTCGCACCGCCGGCCAGGCCCGAGTGGAGGGCGATCCAGCCCGCGTGCCGGCCCATCACCTCGCAGACCAGGACGCGCATGTGCGACTCGGCGGTGGTGTGCAGCCGGTCGATCGCCTCCGTGGCGATGCCGACCGCGGTGTCGAAGCCGAAGGTGTAGTCGGTTGCGGACAGGTCGTTGTCGATCGTCTTCGGCACGCCCACGCACGGCACGCCGTACTCGTCGGACAGCCGGGCGGCGACGCCGAGGGTGTCCTCGCCGCCGATCACGACGAGGGCGGCGACCTCCTGCTCGGCGAGGTTCTCCTTGATACGGCGGATGCCGTCCTCCTGCTTCAGGGGGTTGGTGCGCGAGGAGCCGAGGATGGTGCCGCCGCGGGGCAGGATGCCGCGCACCGCGGGGATGTCCAGACGCATGGTGCGGTTCTCGAGGGGTCCTCGCCAGCCGTCCCGGAAGCCGACGAAGTCATAGCCGTACTCCTGCACGCCCTTGCGGACGATGCCCCGGATGACGGCGTTGAGCCCGGGGCAGTCGCCGCCTCCGGTCAGTACTCCGACGCGCATGGAAGTGTTCCCTTCGCCGCGGTTGCCTGATGGGGATCACGCTAGTAGTGATCCAGGTCACACAGGGATGGGCGGGAACGACAATTCCGTTGAAACGTGGGGTGGTTGATCCGGTCGGGCCGGTCGATCTACTCGTCGTCGAGTCCGCGTTCTATCGCGTACCTCACCAGTTCGACCCTGTTGTGCAGTTGGAGCTTGCCGAGGGTGTTCTGGACGTGGTTCTGGACCGTGCGGTGCGAGATGACGAGGCGTTCGGCGATCTGCTTGTAGCTCAGGCCCTTGGCGACGAGGCGCAGCACCTCTGTCTCGCGGTCGGTGAGCTGCGGTGCCCCCGGCCGCCCGGTGTCCGGGGCGGGCTCGGGCTCGGCGGCCAGGCGCCGGTACTCGCCGAGCACCAGCCCGGCCAGGCCGGGGGTGAACACCGGGTCGCCGACGGCCGTACGGCGGACCGCGTCCAGCAGTTCCTCCGTCGAGGCCGACTTCAGCAGATAGCCGGTGGCGCCGGACTTCACCGCCTCCAGGACGTCGGCGTGCTCACCGCTCGCGGACAGCACCAGGACCCGCAGCGCCGGGTCGGCGCCCACGAGTTCCTTGCAGACCTGAACGCCGGGCTTGGCGGGCAGGTTCAGGTCCAGCACCAGGACGTCGGGGGCGGCGGCCTTCGCGCGGCGCACGGCCTGCTCGCCGTCGCCCGCGGTGGCGACCACGTCGAAGCCCGACTCGCCCAGGTCGCGGGCGACCGCGTCGCGCCACATCGGGTGGTCGTCGACCACCATGACCCTGATCGGGTCCTGCCGAACCTCGCTGCTGTCCGTCATCGTCTGTCCGCCTTCCCCCGTGAGGACTTGGTCTCCTTCGGTACCTTCAGTTCGACCTCCGTGCCCTGGCCGGGCACCGAGATCAGTTCGGCGCTGCCGCCGAGGTCGCGCAGCCGGCCCCGGATCGACAGGGCCACGCCGAGCCGCCCCTCCCCCTCGGCCTGCGCCAGCCGGCCCTCGGGGATGCCGGGGCCGTCGTCCCGTACGGTCACGATCACCTCGTCCGGCTCGTCCTCGACGAGGATCCACGCGCGCGCGTCCTCGCCCGCGTGCTCGCGGACATTGTCGAGGGCGGCGCCGACGGCCGCCGCCAGCTCCCGCGCCGCCGCCGGAGGCAGCGGCACGGCGGCGCCGGGCTCGGCGAGGTTGACGCTCGCGGAGGCGAACGGGGCGAGGAGTGCGCGCAGGTCGACCGGACCGGTGGAGTCGTCCGGCTCCTCGACCGCCCGTACGACCGCCCCCTGGGCCGCGTCCTCCGACACGCGGGAGACGGGCACCAGTCCTCCGGAGACCAGCGTGCGCAGCGCGACCTCCTGCTCGCCCGCCATCCGGCCCAGCGCGGCCGCCTCGCCGCCGAGGACGGCGCCACGCCGCTGCACCATCGCCAGCACCTGGAGCACGCTGTCGTGGATGTCCCGGGCGAGCCGCTCCCGTTCCCTCGTCGCGGCCTCGATCTCCAGGGCCCGGGCGAGGGTGCGCTCGGAGGCGCGGGCGACCTCGACGACGTAGCCGATGGCGATGGAGGCGACCCAGACGAGGATCACGTTGTGCACGGTGTCGCGGGCCGGGCTGCCGCGCTCGATCAGGTTGGCGACGGCGACCGCGGAGGAGGCGGCTGCCGCCCAGCGCCAGCCGCCCTTGATCGCGAAGGCCAGTACGGAGCCCGCGGTCCATATCGACGGCAGGGTCGGGCCGCCCGACTGGATCCGCTCGTCTCCGTCGGCGACGAGGGTGAGCAGGATGCCGGTGAGCGCGACGGTGAGGTCGGCGGCGAGGAAGCGCTTGGTGCAGCTGGCCGCGTTCGCGACCTTGGGCAGGGTGGCCACGGTCCACACGAACAGGACGCAGTAGTACGCGACGGCGACCCAGGGGCGGTCGAACCCGTCGTAGGCGGTGGCGAAGAACCCGACCGCGTACAGCATGGTGAGCACCCGATAGCCGGCGAGCGCACGCCACAGCGGCTGCTCGACCGACATCCGCATGACTCTCTCGCGCCTGGCCATTCCCCCACCCCCGTCCGCCCCCAGACCGCCGTCTAGGAGTCGGGCCTCTCCTGGTCCGTGTCGTCCTGCGCGGCCTTGTCCTTCGCGGCCTTCTCCTTCTCCGCCTGTTCCTTCACCGCCTGCGCGAGTGCGGCCCTGGCCGCCTTCTCCGCTTCCTTCCCGGCCTTCGCCGCGTCCGCGATCTGCCGCTTGGCGGCGGTCGCGTACATGTCCACGTACTCCTGGCCGGAGAGCTTCATGATCTCGTACATGACCTCGTCGGTCAGCGCGCGGAGCACGAAACGGTCGTGCTCCATGCCCTGGTAGCGGCTGAAGTCCAGCGGCGCGCCGATGCGGATGCCCGGCCGCATCAGCTTGGGCATGACCTTGCCGGGCGGCTGGATCTTCTCCGTGTCGATCATGGCGACCGGGATGACGGGCGCGCCGGTGGCGAGCGCCACGCGCGCGAGGCCGCCGGGCTTGCCCCGGTAGAGGCGGCCGTCGGGCGACCTGGTGCCCTCCGGGTAGATCCCGAACAGCTCACCGCGCTCCAGGACGTCGATGCCGCTCTTGACGGCGGCCTCGCCGGCGCCGCGCCCGCCGGAGCGGTCCACGGGGAGCTGGCCGACGCCCTTGAAGAAGGCGGCCGTCAGCCGGCCCTTCACCCCGGGCGTGGTGAAGTACTCGGCCTTCGCGATGAAGGTGACCTTGCGGTCGAGGACCGCGGGCAGGAAGAACGAGTCGGAGAAGGACAGGTGGTTGCTCGCCAGGATGGCGGGACCCTCGGCCGGAATGTTCTCCAGGCCTTCCACCCAGGGCCTGAAGGCGACCTTCAGCGGCCCGCCGATGGCGACCTTCATCGTGCCGTACAACAACCGAGTGCCTCCTGAGTCCGTCGGTCAGACCTTAACCCGGAGCACTGTCAATGAGCCCGACGGCCCTGGTCGGTGTCAGTGCGGTCGCGTACGGTGAACCTCACCTGGACTCGTTCACGCCCTTCTCATGAACAGGAGACCGAAGGTGCCGGTCCTCCCTGGAGCCGAGCCGTTCCGCCACGAGGGCGGGGAAGCGGGGGTCCTCCTCTGTCACGGCTTCACCGGTTCGCCCCAGTCGCTGCGCCCCTGGGCGGAGTATCTCGCCGAGCGCGGCCTGACCGTCTCCCTGCCGCTGCTGCCCGGCCACGGCACGCGCTGGGAGGACATGCAGCTCACGGGCTGGCAGGACTGGTACGCCGAGGTGGACCGAGAGCTGCGCGCCCTGCGTGAGCGGTGCGGGCAGGTGTTCGTCGGCGGCCTCTCCATGGGCGCCGCGCTCGCGCTGCGGCTGGCGGCGAAGCACGGGGACGCGGTCAGCGGTGTGGTGGCCGTCAACCCGGCCAACAAGGTGCACGGCCTGGCCGCGCACGCCCTTCCGGTGATCCGCCACTTCGTCCCCACGTCCAAGGGGATCGCCAGTGACATCGCCAAGGAGAACAGCGTCGAGCTCGGGTACCACCGGGTTCCGCTGCGCGCCGCGCACTCCCTGCGGACCTTCTTCCAACTGGTCGACGGCGAGCTGCCGCAGGTCACCCAGCCGCTGTTGCTGCTGCGCAGCGCCCAGGACCACGTGGTGCCGGCCGCCGACTCCGCGCGCGTCCTGAGCCGGATCTCGTCCACGGACGTAACTGAGATCGTGCTGGAACAGAGCTACCACGTCGCGACGTTGGATTACGAGGCGGACCGGATCTTCGAGGAGAGCTACGCGTTCATCGGCCGCCTGTCATCCAGCATCGGCAAGGAAGGGACGGCCGCACGTGGCTGAGCACGACTCCGATCGCGAGGACCGTGAGGAGCGCGAGGACCGCGAGCCGGAAGAGCAGCACGTCCCGTTCGACGAGGAGGCCGCCTGGGCGGCCATCGTCGCCGGGTACGGCGACGAGCCGCCGGACCCGCCGGGCTCCAAGCCCTTCAAGTCGGTCGAGGACCTGGCGCTGCTCGAGTCCGAGACGAACGAGACCGACGGCGCGGGCCCCAAGGAGGCCAAAGAGGCCAAGGGGGCCACGGACACCAAGGAGGCCGAGCCGCCCAAGGAGGACAAGCCCGCCAAGCCGCTGGGCGGCTCCGTCGCCTTCGCCCCCGGTGTGGGCCCCCGGGACTACAGCATGCCGGAGCCGGCCGCCGACGAGGAGGACGCGGGCGAGGACGACGAGGGCCACTTCGTACCGCCGGAGCCGCCGCCGCTGCCCGCCGCCGACGTCACCGCGAAGTTCGCCTGGCTGGGGCTGCTCGGCGGGCCGGTCCTGCTCCTGCTGGCCGTGCTGCTCGGCTGGGACATGACCTGGTGGCTCGCCACCCTCGGCATCGGCGGCTTCCTGGGCGGCTTCGCCACCCTGGTGATGCGGATGCAGCCGGACGACGAGGACAACGACGACCCCGGCCGGGGAGCCGTCGTCTAGCTTGCGGAATTCTGAGGGCGGCCGGCACCGGAAGGTGGTCCGTGGCCGCCCTCAGGGCATGGCGTCGGCCGCCTGGCAGCCCGTCGGGCTCCCGCGGAACGAGACTGCTGGACCCACCCTCGCGCTGCTCGGCCCCGGAAGGCATCACAGGCCTCGAGTGGCTGCGCCGGGCTCCGTCCGGCGGATGTGGCTCAGGCCGACGGATGTACTCAGGCCGGCGGATGTGACTCAGGCCGCGGGCACGCGAAGTGCGGCCAGTACGGGCAGGTGATCCGTCGCCGTCCTGAGATCGGCCTCGGCCACACCGGGAAGACCCAGCGGCACACCGCAGCCGAGGACCTCGATGCCCTTGGTCGCGAAGATCGCGTCGATGCGTCTGCGGGGCTCGGTGCGCGTCCAGGTGTGTTCACTGCCCCAGGGGGCGGTGGCCCAGCAGTCCTGGAGACCCTCGGTGAGCCGGGCGAAGGTGCGGCCGCCGGGGCGCTCGTTCAGGTCGCCGCCCGCGATGGCGTGCTCCACGCCCATGCCGGCGAGCCGGTCGAGGAGCATGCCGGCCTGCTCGTACCGCTCGTCCTGGTGAAGTGAGAGGTGACAGCTCAGAACGCCGACGCGGACGCCTGCGAACCGTACGACCGCGGTGGCGAAGCCGCGACGGTGCCGGCCCGGGGTGAGCGGGAGCAGGACGTCCTCCGTGCGCTCGACGGTCGCCCGGAGCGAGCAGAGGATCGCCGGGCCCGCGGCCGTGCCGCCTCCGGAGAGGACGACCTGCCCGGATGCCGCGGCGAGGCGGGCCAGTTTCTTGCGCCAGCGGAAGAACCGCGGGGCTTCCTGGAGGAGAACCAGGTCGGGGGCGCAGGCGGTGATCACGCGGGCGAGGGCGGCCGGGTCGTCGCGCATCGAGCGGATGTTGTAGCCGAGGACGCGGACGACGGCGGAACCGTCGGACTCGATGCGGGAGTTGGGGAGCAGTGGGGGCGTCACCATGCCGTCACGATACGTGGTGAGCGTGCCTCGCAGACGTTCTTCGGCTGCGGGTCCTTCTTGGTCGCTCACGCGGTTCCCCGCGCCCCTTCGGGCGCGAGGAACCCGCCTGTCTCGAAAAGTGACCGTTACATGATCGGGTCGGGCTCGCGGGCCAGGTCCGCCGCGCCCACCAGGCCGGCCTTGTTGCCCAGCTGTGCGGCGATCACGTCGGCGACCGGACGCCAGTTGCCGCCGACCAGCCAGCGCTTGTACGACTTGCGGATCGGGTCGAGGACCAGCTCGCCCTCGTCCGAGAGTCCGCCGCCGACGATGAAGGCGGAGGGGTCGAAGAGGGAGGCCAGGTCGGCGAGGCCGGCGCCGGCCCAGCGGGCGAGCTCGCGGTAGGAGTCGACGGCGACCGGATCGCCCTGGCGGGCGGCCATGGAGATGTGCTTGCCCTCGATACCGTCGGGGGTGCCGTCGCCGAGGCCGAGCAGGATGTCCGCGTTCTCGGGGGTCGCGTTGGCGCGCTGCTTGGCGTACCGGACGAGCGCGCGGCCCGAGGCGTACTGCTCCCAGCAGCCCTGCGAGCCGCAACCGCACAACAGGCCGTCCGGCACCATGCGGATGTGGCCGAACTCGGCGGCCACGCCGAAGTGCCCGCGGCGCAGCTTGTTGCCGATGATGATGCCGCCACCGAGGCCGGTGCCGAGGGTGATGCAGATGACGTTGCGGTGGCCCTTGCCGCCGCCGAACTTGTACTCGCCCCACGCGGCCGCGTTGGCGTCGTTCTCCACGACGACCGGCAGGTCGACGCGCGCCTCGACCTTCTCCTTCAACGGCTCCTGGCGCCAGTCGATGTTCGGGGCGAAGTAGACCGTGGAGCGCTGACGGTTGACGTATCCGGCGGCACCGATGCCCACGCCGACGATCTCGTGCCCGGCGCGCGCACCCTCCACCGCGGAGGCGATGGCATCCACGATGCCTTCGGCCGTTCCCGGGGTCGGCACCTTGAAGGTCGAGAGGATGTTGCCTTCCTCATCGACCACGCCGGCCGCGATCTTCGTGCCGCCGATATCGACGCCGATGGTGAGTCCCATGAATCCCTCAGTTTCGGTCGAGCCCCGCTACGGCCAACCGTACCCGAGGGGGCCATCAGTCCAAGTCGATGCGTTCCCCCGGGCCGGGCTCGTCGCCGTCGTCTCCCCGGCGTTCGTCCAGGTCGCGCGGGTCGGGGCGACCGGTCGTCCAGCGCTGTTCCTGTGCCTGGACGGCCGAGCGGTAGGCGGCCAGCAGTTCGTTGCCCGCGGCGGCCAGATGGTCGAAGACGTCCGGGTTGCGTTCGATGACGGGTTCGACGGCCGCCTTGGCCTGCTGCACGACCTGCTTGACCACCTGCTGCGCGGCGGGCCCCGCGACCGCGCCGAGCAGGGGGGACTGGAGGCCGGACAGCTTGTCCGCAACGGTGTCGACGAGCTTGCGCAGCTCCTCGGCGGCCGAGCCCTGGGGCGGGCCGGACTCGGCGCGCCGGCGGGCCTTCTCCGACGCGAGGTCCTCGGCACACGCCGTCGCCCACGCGTCGGCGTCGCTCGCCCGCACCTCGTCGACGGCCTCGCGCTCGGCGGAGTCGGACGGGGGGAGCTCTTCGCTCATGACGGACTCCTGACTACGGTTCGTCTCTACGACGTTACCCGAACGGCCGTATGCGGTTCACCGTGTCCCGGGCCACAGGTCCGGGTCGGGCGCGAACCGGATCCGCAGCTCGCCCTCCCGCAGGGCGGCGCCGCCGACGGTGCAGCGGCGCAGGGCCGAGGGCAGCGGGACGATCCGGCGGAACGGCCCCGCGCTGACGACGAGTTCGTCGCCGCGCCGGATCAGGTCCAGGTCGTCCTTCATCGCGCCGGGCAGCGGGAGGTGCCAGACGAGGACGCCGTCCTCGGCGAGGTGGTCGGTGACGGGCCACTCGACAGTGGAGGGCTCCGCATTGACGCCGGGGACGACGAGCTCGGCCAGGTCGTCGGCGCCGCGCGGGTCACGGCCCAGATGGGCCACCGCCCGAAGGTCGTACGACTCCTGCCACTCCGCCAGGACCTTGCGCTGCTGGGCGACGGGACCGGCCAGCCAGCTGTCCCCCGCCGCCTCCGGCAGGACCCGGTTCGCCACCAGCAGGTCGGGGCGCAGCCCGCGCAGGGCCAGTCCGAGGCCGGCGGAGCGGACGGCGTCGGCGCCGGCCGGGGAGGGCTCGGCGACCAGCCGTACGACGGTGTTCCGGTCGGCGACGACCGCCTCGACGGCGGCCAGTTCGACGTCCCAGCGGGCGGCGGTCTCGTACAGCCACTCCGCGGGCATCGGCACGCCGGCCAGCCGGCCGAGCATGGGACGCAGGGCGCGGGCCGCCTGCCGCTCGGACGGGAGCAGGCGGCGCAGGTAACGGCGCAGCTCCTCGGGGAGGGCGAGCAGGGCGAGGGCCTGCGGGGTGGGCGGCAGGTCGACCACGAGCAGGTCGTGCGCCTCGGCGAGGGCCGCGTCCCGCAGGGCGCGCAGCAGGGTGAGCTCTTCGGCGCCGGGGAGGGGGGTGACCTCCTCCGTGTCCAGGCGGGAGGCGCCGAGGAGGTCGAGCACGGAGGACGCGCGGTCCTGGAAGGCGGCCAGGTCGTCACGGAAACCCGCGGTCGCGTCGGGCCGCCACGCGGTGAGGTTCGCGGCGGCCCGCACCGGCGCGGGGCCCGTCGGGGTGCCGAGTACCGCGCCGAGGGTGTCGGTGCGGTCGGCACTGAGGACGAGGGTGCGGGTGCCCTCACCGGCGGCGGCGAGTGCGGTGGCGGCGGCGATCGTCGTACGACCGCTGCCGCCCGGGCCCGTGATCAGGATGGTGCGCATGGGGGTGAACGGTACCTTCGCGTACCGCCCCGGCGGGGACGGCTACTTCGCGCCCGACTCCACCCTCTTCTTCAGCCCGGCCAGCGCCCGGTCGATGATGACCTTCTCCGCCTTGCGCTTGATCATGCCGAGCATCGGGATCTTGACGTCGACCGTGAGCCGGTACGTCACCTCCGTCGCCCCGGCCCCCGCCGGCTTCAGGAGGTAGGTGCCGTCCAGCGAGCGCAGCATCTGGGACTTCACCAGGGTCCAGGAGACCTCGTGGTCGCCGGTCCAGGTGTAGCCGAGGACCTGGTCGTCCTTGATCGCTCCGGCGTCCATGACCAGGCGGACCTGTTCGGCGCGCCCCTGGGCGTCCGTGGCCAGGACCTCCGCCTCCTTCACCTCTCCGGTCCAGTCCGGGTAGCGGGCGAAGTCCGCGATCACCCCCATGACATCGGCCGGTGCCGCCTCGATCGTGATGCTCGAGCTGGTGTGTTCCGCCATCGATGTGGCTCCTCCAGATGCGGGCCGGTAGGCAAGTCCACCGTGCGCAAGCCTGCGCACGTGTGTGCAGCGTGAAGGCTACCGCGCGGTCGACCGGCCGACTTCACCCCCACCTGCGGTCTCTCACCATTCGAGGGCCCAGGGCTTCCCGGACCCCGCGAAGTGCCCGACGTTGACGCACTCGGTCGCCCCGATCCGCATCCGTCGCACCAACGGCTGGTGGATGTGACCGAAGAGCGCGTACCGGGGCCGGGTCCGGCGGATCGCGTCGAGGAGCGCCCGGCTGCCCCTCTCGAAGCGGCGCGCGACCGTGTCGTAGACCAGCTCGGGCACCTCGGGCGGGATGTGGGTGCACAGCACGTCGACCTCGCCCACCGCCTCGATCTTCGCCGCGTACTCCTCGTCGCTGATCTCGTAGGGGGTGCGCATGGGGGTCCGGAGTCCTCCGCCGACGAAGCCGAAGACCCGGCCCCCGATCTCCACGCGCTCCCCGTCCAGCACGGTGGTGCCGGGTCCGGCGTACTCCGGCCACAGGGTCGGCATGTCGACATTGCCGTACGTCGCGTACGTCGGCGTCGGGAACGCCGCGAACATCTCGGCGTACTGCTTGCGCACCGCCTGCTCGATCACCTCTGCGCGGCTCTCGCCGATCCCCGCCCACAGCCGGGCCCCGAGCTCGCGCGCCTCCTCGTAGCGGCGGGCGGTGCGCAGCTCGACGATGCGGTCGGCGTTCTCGACGCCGAAGAGGTCGGGGAAGATCCCGCGCGAGTGGTCGGCGTAGTCGAGGAAGAGGACGAGGTCGCCCAGGCAGATCAGGGCGTCGGCGCCCTCGCCGGCACGGGCCAGGTCACGGGCGTTGCCGTGCACGTCACTGACCACATGAACGCGTGTCCTCCGGTTACCGGCTGGTGTGGGTGCCATGGCGATCAAGCGTAAGGGTGTGGGGCATACGTGAACAGTGGCGGCCGGGCAAGGGGTTACTGGCCAGTCAGTTAGTGCGTGGACTACTGTGCGCGAAGGATAACCAATCTGTGTGACGCAGCGAACATCTCGCCGGAACCCCCTGTCGAAGAAGCCATACCGGCGGGTAACGTCCGGGCAGTCCAGTCGTGCTCAGGATTTCAACCACCGAGCCCCAAGGCCCGGAACGGCCCTCTGAGCACCTGCCCGAGCCTTGGACCGCATCGTCGCATCACACAACGTCGTGGCGCCGGCGCCCTATGAGGAGCAGCAGTCTTGCGCGAGTTCAGCCTTCCGGCTTTGTACGAGGTCCCTGCGGACGGCAATCTCACCGACATCGTCCGGAGAAACGCCTCGCAGCATCCGGATGTCGCCGTGATCGCCCGCAAGGTCGGCGGTGTCTGGCAGGACGTGACGGCCACCGCCTTCCTCACCGAGGTGCACGCCGCCGCCAAGGGGCTCATCGCCTCCGGCATCCAGCCCGGCGACCGTGTCGGCCTGATGTCCCGCACCCGGTACGAGTGGACCCTCCTCGACTTCGCGATCTGGTGCGCGGGCGCGGTCACCGTGCCGGTGTACGAGACCAGCTCGGCCGAGCAGGTCCAGTGGATCCTCAGCGACTCGGGCGCCACCGCCTGCATCGTCGAGCTCGACAACCACACGGCCGCGGTCGAGTCGGTGCGCGACGGCCTGCCCGCCCTCAAGCACGTCTGGCAGCTCGAGGCCGGTGCCCTGGAGGAGCTGGGGCGCCTGGGCCAGGACGTCACCGACGAGACGGTCGAGGAGCGCAGTTCGCAGGCCAAGGCGGACGACCCGGCGACCATCGTCTACACGTCCGGCACCACCGGCCGGCCCAAGGGCTGTGTGCTCACGCACCGCAGCTTCTTCGCCGAGTGCGGGAACATCGTGGAGCGCCTGCGCCCCCTCTTCCGCACCGGTGAGTGCAGCGTCCTGCTGTTCCTGCCGCTGGCGCACGTCTTCGGACGGCTCGTGCAGGTCGCGCCGATGATGGCGCCGATCAAGCTGGGCCTCGTGCCGGACATCAAGAACCTCACCGACGAGCTGGCGTCCTTCCGGCCGACCCTGATCCTCGGTGTCCCGCGCGTCTTCGAGAAGGTCTACAACTCCGCCCGGGCCAAGGCGCAGGCGGACGGCAAGGGCAAGATCTTCGACAAGGCCGCGGACACCGCGATCGCGTACAGCAAGGCGCTGGACACCCCGTCGGGCCCGTCCCTCGGTCTGAAGATCAAACACCGGACCTTCGACAAGCTCGTCTACAGCAAGCTGCGCGCGGTGCTCGGCGGCAAGGGCGAGTTCGCGATCTCCGGCGGCGCCCCGCTGGGCGAGCGCCTGGGGCACTTCTTCCGCGGCATCGGCTTCACGGTCCTGGAGGGCTACGGCCTGACCGAGTCCTGTGCCGCCACCGCGTTCAACCCCTGGGACCGCCAGAAGATCGGCACGGTCGGCCAGCCGCTGCCCGGCTCGGTCGTCAGGATCGCGGACGACGGCGAGGTGCTGCTGCACGGCGAGCACCTGTTCAAGGGCTACTGGAACAACGAGGCGGCGACCGCCGAGGCGCTGGCCGACGGCTGGTTCCACACCGGTGACATCGGCACCCTCGACGAGGACGGCTACCTCCGCATCACCGGCCGCAAGAAGGAGATCATCGTCACGGCGGGCGGCAAGAACGTCGCGCCGGCCGTGATCGAGGACCGTATCCGTGCGCACGCGCTGGTCGCGGAGTGCATGGTGGTCGGCGACGGACGGCCGTTCGTGGGCGCGCTGGTCACCGTCGACGACGAGTTCCTGGGCCGCTGGGCCGCCGAGCACGGCAAACCGGCGGGTTCCACCGCGGCGTCGCTGCGCGAGGACCCCGACCTGCTGGCCGCGATCCAGTCGGCGGTCGACGACGGCAACGCCGCGGTGTCGAAGGCGGAATCGGTGCGGAAGTTCCGCATTCTGTCCTCCCAGTTCACGGAGGAGTCGGGCCACCTCACGCCGTCCCTGAAGCTCAAGCGCAATGTGGTGGCGAAGGACTACGCGTCCGAGATCGAGGCCATCTACCAGAAGTAGCAAGGCCTTTGACGGAACGTCATGGCGCGGCGTCCTCGGCGAGGACCCGCGCCATCGTCCGTTCGGCGAGCGCGGTGATCGTCACGAACGGGTTCACTCCGATCGACCCGGGCACGAGTGAGCCGTCGGTGACGTACAGCCTCGGATATCCCTTCACCCGGCCGTAGTCGTCGGTCGCCTTCCCCAACACGCAGCCACCGAGCGGGTGGTAGGTGAAGTCGTCGGCGAAGACCTTGTTGGACGAGCCGAACAGGTCGTACCGGTAGATCGTCGAGTTCGCCGAGTTGATCCGGTCGAACAGCTTCCTGGCCATGGCGACGGAGACCGCGCTGTGGGCGGCGGTCCAGCCCAGCTTCACCCCGTCCGTCCCGCTGTCGTACGAGAACGACGCCCGCGACGGGTTCTTGGTGATCGCCAGGTACAGGCTGACCCAGTGCTCGAGTCCCGTCGGCAGCGGGGCGATCTCCGCGAAGACCGGGTTCGCGGTGTTGGCCCAGTCGTCGATGCCCATGACCGGCATGGTCGACTGATTCGCCCCGACGGTGTCCCACAGGTGGTTGGCGCGGCCGAGCATCACGTTGCCGTTGGTGCCCCAGCCGCCGCCGACGCTCGCGTCCAGGGCGGGCAGCGCGCCCGTCTCCCGGGCGCGGACGAGGAGTTCGGTGGTACCGACACTGCCGCCGCCGAGGAAGAGGTACGTACAGGCGTACTGCTTGGTCTCGACGACCTTGCCGGTGGTGTCGACGTGGTCAGCGGTGAGCAGCCAGGAGCCGTCGGCCGCCCGGGTGACGGTCCTGACCTTCTCCATGGTGTGGATGGTGACGTTGCCGGTGCCGAGTGCCGCGGCGAGGTACGTCTTGTCGAGGCTGCGCTTGCCGTGGTTGTTGCCGTAGATGACCTCGCCGGCGAGCGCGGACTTCGTGGCCGTGCCGGCCGCCTCGCGCTGCATGTACCCGAAGTCGTAGACGTTCGGCACGAAGGTGGTCTTCAGGCCGGCCTTCTGGGCGTGGGCGCGGGAGATCCGGCTGAACCGGTACCACTCCGTCGACTCGAACCAGTCGGGGTCGACGGCGTTGACGCCGAGCATGGAGCGGGCGCGCGGGAAGTAGGTGCCGTACATCTCGTCGGGGTCGACGGTGGGGAACTGCTCGGCGAAGTACGCCTTCAGGGGCGTGACCGCCATCCCGCCGTTGACCAGGGAGCCGCCGCCGACGCCCCGGCCGACGTACACGGACATGGCGTCGAAGTGCACCCGGTCCAGGACCCCCGGGTAGGCGCCGATGTCCCTGTTGACGACGTCCAGCCACAGGAAGGTGGCCAGTGGTGCCTCGGTGCGGGTGCGGAACCACATGGACCGTTCGTCCGGGGCGCTGGTGGAGCAGAAGACCTTGCCGTCGGCGCCGGGGGTGTTCCAGGCCCGGCCCATCTCGAGGACGAGGGTGCGGATGCCTGCCTGGCCGAGGCGGAGGGCGGCCACGGCACCGCCGTAGCCCGAACCGACCACGATGGCGGGGGCGTTGTCGACGGCCGCGGGTTCGGCGCCCGAGGCCGTCTGGAGACCGATGCGGGTGAGACCGGACGCGGCGGCCGTCTGCAGGGCCACCATGCCCAAGATATGACGTCTCGTCAGCTGACGCTGCATCAGTTTTGCTGTCATGCTCGCAGCATCGGCGGATTATTTCCCTCCGCCTAGGAGTCTCGCTACAGCAACGTCCTCAACTTCTCCGCAAGCAGGTCCCAGCGCCACTTCTCCTCGACCCACGCCCGCCCCCGCTCCCCCATCCGGCGGCGCAGCTCGGCGTCCTGGAGGAGGACGAGGATCCGTTCGGCGGCCTCCTCGGCCGAGCCGCCGCGGACGACCCAGCCGGTCTCTCCGTCGAGGACGGCGTCCGGGGCGCCGCCGGAGTCGCCGGCGACGACGGGCAGCCCGGTCGCGGAGGCCTCCAGGTAGACGATCCCGAGCCCTTCGACGTCGAGTCCGCCCCGCCGGGTCCGGCACGGCATCGCGAACACGTCACCGGCGCCGTAGTGCGCGGGCAGCTCCGCCCAGGGCACCGCGCCGGTGAAGCGGACGGCGCCGGCGACCCGGGTCTCGTGCGCGAGCCTGCGCAACTCCTTCTCGTACGGCCCGCCGCCCACGATCAGCAGCACGGCGTCCGGCTCGGCGGCCAGGATCCGGGGCATGGCGAGGATCAGCGTGTCCTGCCCCTTGCGCGGCACGAGCCGCGAGACGCACACGATCACCGGCCGCTCGGTCAGCCCGAGCCGTGCCCGGACCTCGGCACCGCCAGAGGCGGGGTGGAAGGTCTTCTCGTCGACCCCGGGCGGCAGCTGCACCATCCGCCCGGCCGCGTCCGGCGTCAGCGCGGCGGCGATCCGCGAGCGCGTGTACTCGCCCAGGTAGGTGATGGTGTCCGTGGACTCCCCGATCCGGCGCAGGAGCTGCCGCGCGGCGGGCAGCTGGGCCCACCCGGCCTCGTGCCCGTGGGTCGTGGCCACCAGCCGCTCGGCGCCCGCCTTCCTGAGCGCCGGTGCCATCAGCCCGAGCGGCGCCGCCGCCCCGAACCACACCGAGGTGCACCCGTGCTCGCGCAGCAGCCCGACGGCCCGCCGGGTCGCCGCGGGCGTCGGCACCAGCATCGTCGTGGAGTCCCGTACGACGGTGAAGGGCTGCTCGGCGTCGAAGGCTGCACTCGCCTCCGCGCCCTCCCGCCCGCGCTTCCAGGTGGAGGCGTAGACGACGAGCCGCTCGGGGTCGAGCCGGAGCGCCATGTTGTGCAGGAACGCCTGGATGCCGCCCGGCCGCGGCGGGAAGTCGTTCGTGACGATCAGGGTCTTGTGCATCGCCGCAGACCCTACCGAACCGGCTGCTCACAGCCGTCCGCGGCCACCTTTGTGGCACGCTCACAGGAGGGGACGACATCATGTTCCCCTCAGGGCGGTAAATCGAACGAGCAGGGGATCACGTGGAGACGACGGGCACGAGGCGGTCTCTGACGTGGCTGCTGGCGACCTGGGGTCTGACCAGGCTCTTGCTGCTGCTCTTCGTCTTCAAGGTGTACGTCTTCCCGGGCCCGGACGTCACCAGTGACGTCTCCGTCATCTACCAGAGCTGGTTCGAGGTGCTGCGCACCGGAACGTTCCCGCTGGACGACGTCACCTGGCAGTACCCGCCCGCCGCGGCCCTCGCGATCCTCTCCCCCGGCCTGCTGCCCTTCCTCGACTACGCGTCGGCCTTCTTCGTCCTCGCCTTCCTCGCCGACCTGGCCGCCCTGTCCCTTCTGCTGTACGCGGGGCTGCGCCCCGGCCGGCGGCTGCGTGGCGCTTGGGTGTGGGTGATCGGCGTACCGCTGCTCGGCCCCACCGTCTACGCCCGCTACGACGTGATGGTCACCGCGGTCGCTGTCGCCGCCCTGCTCGCGGGCGCCCGGCACCCCCGGCTGATGGGCGCCCTCGCGGGCTTCGGGGCGATGCTGAAGGTGTGGCCGGCGCTGCTGCTCCTGGGCGTCCGGGGGCGCGGCGCCTGGGCGTCGGCGGTGGCGGCCGTCGCCCTATTGGCCGCGCTGTTCGCCCTCACGATGCCCGGCGCCTTCGCCTTCCTGACCTTCCAGCGCGACCGGGGCACCGAGGTGGAGTCGCTGGGCGCCCTGGTCTTCCACGTGGCCCGGCACTACGGCTGGGACGGCCAGGTGCTGCTCAACTACGGCTCGGTCGAGTTCCTCGGCCCGTGGGTGAACGTGGTGAGCACGGCCGCGCTGGCCCTGACCGGCATGACCTTCGGCTGGCTGCTGCTGTGGCGGCTGGTGGCGACCCGGTTCGAGGCGCACACCGCGGCCGACGCGGCGTTCGTGGCGGTGCTGATGTTCACCGTGACCAGCCGGGTCATCAGCCCGCAGTACATGGTGTGGCTGGTCGGCGTCGCGGCCGTCTGCCTGTGCTTCCGCGCCAGCCGGATGGGCGTGCCGGCCGGCCTGGTCTTGGTGGCGTGCTTCGTGACGGTCCTGGAGTTCCCGCTCTGGTTCGGGGACGTGGTGACGAGCACCTCGCTCGGCATCACCCTCCTGGCCGTCCGCAACGGCCTGCTGGTGCTGGCCGCCGTCGTCGCCGCCCGCCGACTGTGGCGCGCGACGGTACCGAAGCCCGCCCCCGCCGAGGTGCCCGATCAGACCGCCCGCACCAAGGAGACGTCGGCCTCCTCCTGACGTGGGCCTCTCCGGAACAGCACCAGCACCACCCCGCACTGCACCGCCATGGCCAGCGCCAGCGCCAGGCACACCCCCGGCAGACCGAGGCCCGTCAGCCCGTACGCCAGCGGCAGCTGGACCGCCGTGCCGAGCACGGTCACCCGTAGCAGCGCCGGTGCGTGCCCGCTCCCCTCGAAGACTCCGCCGACCGCGATGAAGCAGGCCATGAGCAGCAGGTAGGGCCCGACGCAGCGCAGGAACAGCGTGCCGTGGTCGGCGACCGCGGGCCCGGCGCCGAAGGCGGTCATGATCCAGGGGGCCGTGACGAACAGCAGGAGGGCCGCCGCGAGTCCCAGCGCCCCGGACACGAGCACCGTCTGCCGACCGATCTCGCGCCGCGCGTCCTGCCCGGCGCCCCGGGTGTGCGCGGTGTGGATGGAGGCGGCCTGGCGGACGGCGTAGAAGGCCATGGTGGCGACGTACATGACCTTGTACGCGATCGAGTAGGCGGCGACCGCCGTCACCCCGATCCGCGCCACGATCGCGACCAGCGCGAGCGCCCCGGCCTGCCGCACGGTGAAGTCGGCGGACATCGGCAGCCCGGTCCGCAGCGTCCGCCGCAGCGCGGCCCGCGTGCCCTCCGCGGGCCGCACCCCCGCACACTGCCCAAGCAGCTTGTTCCGGCGCAGGACGAGCAGGCCCACCCCGAGGGTCACGCACCGGCACAGCACGGTGCAGGCGGCGGCGCCCTGGACGCCGTGGAGGTGGATGAGGAACGGGTCGCCGACCAGGATCAGCCCGTTGACCAAGAGGGCGAGCCGCATCGGGGTCCGGGTGTCGCCGGTGCCCTTGAGGATGCCGTCGACGAGGTTCTGGGCGAAGAAGACGGCGATGCCCGGCATCGAGACCGCGAAGTAGGACACCGCGAGCGACACGGCGGCGCCCTCGCCCAGCACCAGCCGGGCGAGCGGCTCCCGCACCAGCAGCCCGCCCGCCACGACCACCGGCGTGACCAGCGCGCACAGCGCCCAGCCGCCGCGCACCGCCGCCCGCACCGCGCCCGGATCCCGCGCGCCCCTGGCGTGCGCGACCAGCACGGTCGTACCGGAGCCGAAGACCAGGGCGACGCCGAGCAGCACGTTCTCGGTGTTGGTCGCCACGGCGACGGCGGCGACGGCCGGGCCGCCGAGCCGCGAGACCCAGACGGTGTTGATGATTCCGGCGGCGACGGAGGCCAGGAGCGCGAAGTAGACGGGGTGGGCGAGCGCTATGAGCTGCCTGCGGTGGGCGTTCACCGTGACCTCCATCGATTCGAGCTACCTCTAATCGAGGTAGCTCGATAAGAGGTAGCATGCCGGTACGACACCCGCAAGGAGGAAGCAGTGCTGGAGCTGTCGATCCTGGGATTCCTGGCCGAACAACCGCTGCACGGTTACGAGTTGAAGGAGCGCATCAAGGCCCTCAGCGGTCATGTCCGCCCGGTCAGCGACGGCGCCCTCTACCCGGCGATCACCCGCCTGGTCACCGCGGGCAGGCTCGACCAGCACATCGAGCCGGGCACCAGCGCGGCCCCGCGCCGGATGCTGTCCCTGACCGAGACCGGCCGTGAGGATCTGCTGGAGCGGCTGCGGCACCCCAAGCAGGCCGAGATCACGGACCAGGTGCGCTTCAACACGCTCCTGGCGTTCCTGCGGCACCTGCCCGACCGCCGGGAGCAGGCAGCGGTGCTGCGGCGCCGTCTGGAGTTCCTTGAGACGCCCGCGAGCTTCTTCTACGCGGACGGGGAGCCGGTTCGGGCGGAGGACACCGGCGACCTGTTCCGGGAGGGCATGCTGCGGGTGGCGCGGGCGACCGGCCGTGCCGAGCGTGCCTGGCTCAAGGAGGCCGTCGCACGGCTCGATCAGCCCAGTTGATCCCTCAGATACTGCCGCCACTGCCCGGTGAACTCGTCCGGTGTCGTGTCGAGGACTTCCTTCATCGCGTCCTCGACCGCCCCCGCCCGCTTCTCGTGCCCGCCCACGGCCTTGTAGAACTCCTTCAGCCGCGCCTCGCCCCAGCGGTCGGCGATCATCCGGCAGGCCATCCAGCCGCCCTCGTAGGCCCGCGCGAGCCCGGCCGCGTCGCCGCTGAAGCCGAAGTCCCGGTCGGTCGGCAGCACGGCCGGCAGCCTGCCCTCGGTCACGGCGTCCCACAGCTCGGGGGCGGCCTGCACCGGCGTACGCCCGCTGCCGCGGTAGCCGACCCAGTCGGCGTACCCCTCGGACAGCCACAGGGGCGTAGCGGGCGTGGTGTCGGCGCGGGTGGCGACATGGGTCGTCTCGTGGGTGAGCACGACCTGCTTGCCGACGGCGCCGAGGACGCCGTACGCGTCGGGGTTCACGATGATCCGGTCCGCGGGTGCCTGCGCCGGAGCGCCCGTCTCGCCGGTGGTGACCGCCGCGATTCCCCGGTAGGAGGAGGCGGGTGAGCCGAGCAGCCCCGCCATGCCCTGAAGCGACCTCGGCACGAGCACGACGACGTGCCGGGACCAGCCGGTGCCCCAGGCGTCCGACACGGCCGGCACCGCGCGGTCCGCCAGATCCGCGTAGGAGTGCAGCTGCTCGCCGGACTGCCCGACCCCGAGGACCAGGCTGCGCTCGCCCCGTACGGCCAGCACCTCGCCCTGGTCCCACAGCTGCTGGGCGGACTTCTTCGCGGGCTGCTCGGCGTCCACGTACCACTGCCCGCCCGCGTTCAGGCTCAGGGTGAGGGTGCGCCCGACGGTGACGGGGGCCGGGTCGTAGCCCTGGACGCGGTAGCGCAGCTCGGCGTCGGCGGTGGCGGAACCGCCGGTGCGGTGCAGGGCGGTGACGCGGTAGGACCAGTCCGCGAGGGGGACCGCGGTGAGGTTCGTGAACCAGCTCAGCGCGCCCGTCCTCACGAACGCCGCCCTGTCGCGGTCCAGAACCGCCCTCGCCCGCCGGTCCAGGACCCGCTGCACGTCGGCCCGCGCGCTGTCGGTGGCGGGTTTCCCCCCGCACCCCACGAGGCCGACGAGCAACAGCAGAAGCGCCACGACTCCGCGTCCCGACGCCCGCCCTCGACCAGCCACGTTCCCGATCGTACGGTGACGCGCGGGCGCGTGGTCAGACCCTGGTGACGGTCGCTCCCGGAATCATGCCCACCGGGTCGTAGCGCACGGGCGCGCCGGGATAGGGCGCGTGGATCACCTGGCCGTTGCCCATGTACATCGCCACGTGGCTGGCATCCGACCGGTAGGTGACCAGGTCGCCGGGCTGTGCCTGGGAGAGCGGGACCTGACGGCCCGCGTAGCGCTGGCCCTGCGAGGTGCGCGGCAGAGAGACACCGGCCTGCGCGTACGACCACTGCATCAGACCCGAACAGTCGAAGCCCGAGGGGCCGTTGGCGCCCCACACGTACGGCTTGCCGAGCGCGGAGCGGGCCGCGGCGATCGCGGCGGCCGCGCGGGTGGACGGCGGGACGACGCCACCGAGGTCGGGCAGGTCGGAGCGGCCGGAGCGGGAGGACCGGTCGTAGGCGTCGCGTTCGTCGGACGGCAGGGCGTTGACGAGTGCGCGCGCCTTGGCGAGCTTCTTCTCGATGGTCCGCTTGTGGGAGGCGACGGCCTTGCGGCTCTTCTCCAGTTCAACGAGCTTGCTCGCCGCCTCGGAGCGCTCCTGGCCGAGTACGCGCATGGCCTCCTGGAGGTCCTTGAGCTCGCCCGCCTGGTGCGTGGTGATCCGGTCGAGGACGGAGGCCTTGTCGAGGTAGTCGTCCGGGTCGTCGGAGAACAGCAGCGCGAGGGACGGATCGAGGCCGCCGGAGCGGTACTGGGCGCCGGCGAGCGAACCCAGCTCCTCCCGCATGCGGTTGATGCGCTCCTGCTGCCGGGCGATCCCGTCCTGCGCGGTGCTGACCTCCTCACGGAGGTCGTCGGCGCGCTCGTCGGCCTTGTTGTAGGCCTCGGTCGCCTGCTCCGCCTCCTCGTAAAGACGGTCCACCTCCGCACGAGTGTCGTCGTGCGGAGCGGCGACGGCCGACGTGGCCGGCAGGACGCCGATGGCCGCGGCGACGGCTGACATGACACAGAGCGCTGCGCCGGCGCCCCGGTCGAACCCGGACGGTGCATGGCGGCGATGGGACCCCACGGGAAGCCGCACTCCTTCCGCTGGCGGACAGGGAAACGCGGCAGACAGTAGCCCCGGGGAGGGTGCCCCACCAACGACCTTCGTGGGCACACAAAGTGACGCCCCGCCTCAGACGCAGGTCATGGGCGGGGCGTGGGGTCAGTTCACGTTGCCGTGATTCGCCCGAACGGGCGGTGCGGTGTCCCGATCTTGATGGTGACCGGACCCGTCGCGAAGGCGATCAGGTCCGTCAGCCGGTGCTCAGATCCGGACGCCGAACTGGAACGGCATGTTGTTGATCGACTCGTAGCGGACGACCGCGCCGGTGCGCGGGGCGTGCAGCACCTGGCCGTTGCCCGCGTAGAGGCCGACGTGGTGCAGGTCGCCGTAGAAGATGACGAGGTCGCCGACCTTGAGCTGGCTCTGCGAGTAGATGCGCGTGCCGGCGTTGGCCTGGGCCTGTGAGGTGCGCGGGATGCCGACGCCGGCCTGGGCGTAGGCCCAGGAGGTCAGGCCCGAGCAGTCGTAGGAGGCGGTGCCGGTGGCGCCGTAGACGTACGGCTTGCCGATCTGGCTCTGCGCGGCCTGGAAGGCGGCCATCGCCCGGCCGGAGCCGGCGGGGGCGTCACCGAGGTCCACGCGCTCGCCGGCGTCGCGGCTGGCGCGGGCGTCCTCGGCGGCGAGGGCGGCCTTCTCGGCGGCCGTCAGGGTGTTGAGGAGCTTCTGCGCCGCGGCGAGCTTGCTCTGGACTTCCTTCTTCTTCTTGCCCAGTTCGGTGCGGGTGCTCGCGAGGTCCTTGAGCTTCTCCGAGGCCTCGGAGCGGTCCTGGGCGAGCTCGCGCTGCTTCTCCTGGATCTTCTTCAGCGCCTCGACCTGCTGACCGCTCAGCTGGTCCATGGTCGACGCCTTGTCCAGGTAGTCGTCCGGGTTCGAGGAGAGGAACAGCTGGAGCGAGGAGTCGATCGAGCCCGTGCGGTACTGGGCGGCGGCCGCCAGGCCTATGGAGTCGCGCAGCCCGTTGAGCTCTTCCTGGCCGCGGGCGACGTTGTCCTGGATGGTGGAGATCTCCTTCTGGAGCTTCTCCTGCTTCTCCGTGGCCCCGTTGAGCTTCTCGGTGGCCTGCTCGGCCTCTTCGTAGAGCTTGTCGACCTTGGCCTTGACCTCGTCCTTGCTGGGCTTCTCGCTCGGCGCGGCATTCGCCGCCTGCGAGCTGAGGGCGACGGCAGCGGCGGCTGCGGTGGTCAGCACGGTCACGCGTGCACGGCTCGGCTGCTTGGGTCGACGGTGGGACGCCACGGAGGTGAACTCCTTCTTTTGAGTGATCACCCGCTCGGAGGTTCGAGCCCAGACCCTAGTGACCTTCCTGTGATCAGTTCAAATCCTCACGAGAAAAATCTCGTCACACCCTGCATTCTTTACACTCAACTCACATGCAGTGATGTTCGCTTGACGCTACGTTGCGTGACGGTCCCGTCAATTCGGGCATTGAGCCCGTAGGTTGACCTTCAGGACAATCGCTTCAGAAGCATCGCCGAAGCGATCGGACGCGCCCCCGCCCGGGCCACCCCGTCGGCGACCTCGCGGTCGGTCGAGGCGACGATGAGCGGACGCCCCGGCGGCTCGGCGCGCACCAGCTGGCGGATCAACTCGTCGGCCGTGATGCCCGGTTTGGAGAACAGCACCCGCACCCCGCGCGGCGGCGCCAGCAGCACCGGCGCGGCCAGTTCGGCCCCGTCGAAGACACACGTCACCTCGGCGCCGGTCTGCGCGGCGAGCTGCGAGAGCTGGCCGAGGAGCCTCAACCGCTGCTTCTCCAGGGGCATTTGGGGATAGCCGGTCTTGGTGACGTTGTAGCCGTCGACCACCAGATGGGCCTGCGGCAGGGCGAGGAGCTGGTCGAGGATCGCGGGGTCGTTCTCGGACAACGCCCGCGCCGCGATGTCCTTCGGGGTCATTCGCCCCGGTTCGACCGCATCCACGGTCTCGGCCGGCCGTACCGAAACCGGCGGCAGCGCGAGCTCCCGCCGCAGTCCCTGGGTCGCGTCGAGCAGGGTGTCGAGCAGCAGCCGTACCCGCATGTCCTCGACGCTGCGGCCCTCGCGGGCCGCCTTGCGGGTGGCCTCCAGGGCCGCCTCCGCCTCGCTCAGCCGTGCCTTGAGCCGCCGGGACTCGCTCTCGGTGGCGGACAGCTGGGCGTGCCCCTCCGTGCGTACGGTCTCCATCTCGGCGTTCAACTTGCGCAGGGCCGCCTCACCGCGCTTGACGTCGCTGAGGGCGGCGCGCAGCTTGCGGTGAAGAGAATCCGCTTCCTTCCTGGCCGAATCCAGCTCGGTGCGCAGCCGCTCGGTCTCGGTCCGGGTGTGCTCACGGGCCCGGTCCAGCTCCTCGCGCAGCCGCTCCAGTTCGGCCCGGCTCTCCTCGCCGGCGCGCTCGGCGTCGGCCCGCTGGGCCTCCTCGCCGGCCGCGGTCACGAGCTTCACCCAGTCGGTGGGCCGCAGAACGTAGGCCGCGGCCGCCACGTCGAGCGGGTCCGCGGCCGGGGGCGGGGAGCCGGAGTCGAGGGCGCCGGACAGCTCCGGCTGCGTCTCTCTGAACTTCTCCCCGATGCGCTGCCGGAAGAGCGGATCGGTCTCCAGGGCGGCCGCCATGGCGTTGCCGGCGAACTTGGCCCGCCGGTTCGGCGCGAACCGGGCGTACTGTCGTAGCTGCGGGGGCAGTTCGCCCACGGTCAGCCCGCCGAAACCGTCCGAGACGATCTGTACGACCCTGCGGCGCACGCCGTCGGGCAGCGGACGGTCGAGCACCTCAGCGGCGCCGTCGCCCGGCCCCCCGCCTGCGGTCTCCACCATCCTCACCCCATCGCCTGTGCGGGGCCCGCTCCCTCAGGAGCCGGCGCCCGGCCTGTCCACGAGTTCCACCTGATCCACGGCGTTGCACCAGCGGCAGCGCACCGACTCGATGGATTCACTGACCACGTCGCGCTCCTCGACCTTCGGCTCACCGGCCAGGTCGAGGTGGACGTACTCGACCACCTTCGACGAGCGGGTCACGTCGAAGCGTGTGAGGTTGCCGCACAGGGTGCAGCGCCACCGCGTCGAGGCAGTCGGCAGGGGAACCGTCATCGTGGCTGTTCGCCTTCCTTCTTGTTCCTTCTAGTGTCCGTGACGCTCCGGTCACCCCGGTGCGTATGGCTCGTTACCCTACGGCCTGGCGGGTACTCACCGCTCCGCCGTCCACGGCGGCGAGGCGGTCTGTGTCGTTCGGTCCCCTTACGTCATGCTCTGTGGTCATGATCAGCAACTGGAGCGGGACGGTCGGCAGAGCGGTCGGGGCGGTCCGGTGGCCGTCGGCACCGGTGACGTACGGGCTGATCGCCGGGTGCGGTCTGCTCTTCCTGGTCGGCCCCGCATCGGGGCTCAACCCGAAGTACGGCTCGGGCGACGCGCTGCTCGCCGCGCAGAGCAGTTATTTCCACCGCTGGGGCGTGGTCCCCGTCGAACTGTTCGAGGGGTCGGGACGGGCCGCGCTCACCCCCGCCACGGCCCTCTTCGTGCACGGCAGCTGGGTCCACCTGCTGGGCAACATGCTCTTCCTCTACGTCTTCGGCGTACTGACCGAGGAACGGATGGGCCGCGTCCAGTTCACCCTCTTCTACCTGGGCTGCGGCTACCTCGCCCTGCTGGGCTACGCGGCCGCGAACGCGGACTCCGAGCAGTCCCTGGTCGGCGCGTCCGGGGCGATCTCGGCGGTCCTCGGCGCGTTCCTGTACCTGTTCCCCAAGGCCCGCGTCACCAGTCTCCTGCCGTTCCTCTTCTTCCTCCCCCTGCGCTTCCCCGCCTGGGTCGTCCTCCCCTTCTGGGCGGCCCTCCAGTGGCTGGCCGCGGGCCGGGCCGGCCAGGGCCCCGGCGTGGCCTACCTGGCCCACCTGGTGGGCTTCGGCCTGGGGCTGGCGTTCGCGTGGGTGCGATTCGGGCGTGGGACTAGAGTGAAGCCCGCCCCAGCTCCGGCCCCCGAGGGAGAGAACCAGCCGTGATCACCGCGATCGTCCTGATCAAGACCAGCGTGGACCGGATCCCCGAGATCGCGGAGTCGATCGCGGCGCTGGAGAACGTCAGCGAGGTCTTCTCCGTGACCGGCACGTACGACCTGATCGCCATGGTCCGGGTGAAGCAGCACGAGGACCTGGCGGAGGTCATCCCCGGCCGGATCAGCAAGATCCCCGGCGTGGAGGGAACGGACACGCATGTGGCGTTCCGGACGTACTCCCAGCACGACCTGGAGGCGGCGTTCGCGATCGGCCTGGACAGCTAGGACTTCTTCAGCGCGAGGACGGTGATTCCGTCGGCGGTCGCGGCATAGACGCGTCCGTCGCGGACGACCGGGCTCTGGGTGCCGACGGACGCTCCCCCCTCCACCCGCTTCCGCCAGGTCCGCCGGCCCTGGCGGTCGAAGCCGTGGAGCGTCGAGCCCTGGCGCACGTAGAGCGTGTCACCCGCGACCGTCGGATCGCTGTACTGGATCCCCTCGTCGGTGAACCGGAAGGTCCACGCCCTGGATCCGTCAGCCGGGTCCAGCGCGACGAGTTCGTAGTCGGTCGCGGTGACCCCGAGACCGCCGAAGGCGACACAGCTGAGGTAGCGGCTGCCGTACAACGTCTCGTCGGCCTTGTGCCACAAAACCTTTCCGGACCGGCTGACGCCGTGCAGCGACTGCTCCCCGCCCGACCCGACCAGCAGCGTGTCCCCGACCAGCGTGGGTCGCCCGGTGTCCGCTCCCACCCTCGTCGCCCAGAGCCGCTTCCCGGTCTTCGCGTCCAGGGCCTGCACTTCGTCTCCGAAGGTGCCGACGTACACCACTGAGTCCGCCACCAAGGGCTCGCTGGTGGGCGCCGCCCCTGTCGGCGTGCTCCAGCGCACGCTGCCGTCGGGCGCGTACGCCCGCACCCCGCCCTCGTCCGACGAAGGGGCGTAGGAAACCAGAACCAGTCCGCCCGCGGCCACCGGGACCTGGCTGTTCGAGGCGACCGGCCTGGTCCATCGCACCTTGCCGCCCCGGCCGAGGGCGCAGAGCTCGGAGGCGCCCTCCTGCCCGTCGAACAGCAGGGCGTACACGCCGTCGGTGGTGGCGAGCGGGGACATGACCTCGCCGCCGAGTGCGGTACGCCAGACACTCAGGCCGTTCAGGTCCACGGCGTGCAGTGAGCTGTCCGCGCCGCCGACGTACACCCGCCTGCCGTCGGGCGACAGCGAGGCGCACGGCCCGTGTCTTCCGCCCAGTCCCTCGACCTTGTACTGCCAGCCCACCCGAGGCGTTCCCGTCGCGGAGGACCCGCCCGCGGCCCCTGCCTTGCCGTGCGACGAGTCCCGCAGCAGCAGCCAGCCGCCGAGGCCCCCGGCCGCCACCACCCCCGCGCCACCGGTCAGCGCCCCCAGCAGCCGTCGCCGCGAGGGCGGCTGCGGCGGGGCCTCCGCGACCGCCGGTAAGTCCCTGACCGTCACGGGCGCCACGTACTCGACCCGGCTCTCCCGCTCCCCCGGTCCGTGCTCGGGGATCCAGCGCTCACCGCCCCCGACGGACTCGGCCCCTCCGGGGGCACCGGTCGCGTACCACCCCGACCGCAGGCCCTCGCGCAGCGAACGCGCGGTGTGTCCCGTGGCCGCGACCACGTCCGCGGGCGTCGGCCGGGCGCCCGGATCGTCCCGCAGACACGCCTCCACCAGCGGCAGATGGTCCTTCGGTACGGCGGACAGGTCGACGTCCCCGGTCAGGATCCGCAGCAGGACGACCGAATCCTGTCCCTCGCCGAACGGTTCCTCACCGCCGGACGCGTACGCGAGCACCGCGCCCAGCGAGAAGACGTCACTGGCCGGCCCCACCTGGCCACCGTTGCGGATCTGCTCGGGCGAGACATAGCCGACCGACCCGACGACCACCCCGGTCCGGGTCAGCGCCGTCCCTTCCAGTGCCCGGACGATCCCGAAGTCGATCACCCGGGGACCGTCCTGCGCCAGCAGGATGTTGGACGGCTTGAGGTCCCGGTGCACCAGCCCCTTGCCGTGGATCGCGGCGAGCGCCTCGGCGAGCGCGGCCGCCAGCAGCCGTACCGCGTCTCCCGTCAGGGGGCCGCCGTCGAGCACCGCGTCCCGCAGGTTCGGCCCGTCGACGAACTCGGTGGCCATCCACGGCCGTGGAGCCTCGGTGTCCGCGTCCACGACCCGCGCGGTGTACGTCCCCGCCCCGCCGACGGTCTGCGCGGCCCGCACCTCGTGCCGGAACCGCGCCCGGAAGGTGCGGTCCTCCGCTTGCTCGGCCCGCACCACCTTCACGGCCAGCCGCGGCCCGCGCCGCGCCTCGGCGAGATACACCTCGCCCATGCCGCCGGACCCGAGCCTGCCCAGAACCTCATAGGGGCCGATGACCCGAGGATCCGTCTCGCGCAGCTCCTGCACCCCGTGCTCCCCCTACGTCGTACGGCTGCCGAGAGGGAGCGTATACGTGTGGCGGACGTCAGGCCCTCAGACCGCCGGCACGCAGCGCCCGTCCTCCGTGCGGTAGTTCCACTTCGCGCCGTGCCGGACCAGGTCCTTCACCGCGCTGACGAACCGCTCCACGTGCTCGTCGGGCGTGCCGGCGCCGAAGCTCACCCGGATCGCGTTGAGGGACTTCTCGCCGGGTGCGGCCTCGGGGGCCCCGCACTCGCCCTGCGTCCGGGGGTCGCTGCCGAGCAGGGTGCGGACCAGCGGGTGGGCGCAGAAGAGGCCGTCGCGGACGCCGATGCCGTACTCGGCGGAGAGCGCGGCGGCGAAGTGGGAGCTGTTCCAGCCCTCGACGACGAAGGAGATCACGCCGACCCGCGGGGCGTCGTCGCCGAAGAGGGAGAGGACCCGGACCTCGGGCACCTCCGCGAGGCCCGCGCGGACCGTGTCGATCAGGTACTGCTCCCGGGCGACCAGCGTGTCGAAGCCGGCCTCGGTGAGGGCCTTGCAGGCGGAGGCGATGGAGTAGGCACCGATGACGTTCGGGGAACCGGCCTCGTGACGGGCGGCGCTCTCGTGCCACTCCACGTCCACTCCCCCGTCCGAGCGCCGCGTGACCTTGCGGCTGGCGCCGCCGCCCGCGAGGTACGGCTCGGCCGCGCGCAGCCAGTCGGCCCGGCCGGCCAGCACGCCGGACCCGAAGGGCGCGTACAGCTTGTGCCCGGAGAAGGCGACCCAGTCGACGTCGAGGTCCCGCAGCGACACCGGGTGGTGCGGGGCCAACTGGGCGGCGTCCAGGACGATCCGGGCACCGTGCGCGTGCGCGGCGGCGGCCAGCTCCCGTACGGGCCACAGCTCGCCGGTGACATTGGAGGCGCCGGTCACGCAGACCAGCGCCGGGCCCTGCGGGTCCCGGTCGGCGAGGGCGCGCTCCAGGGTCGCCACCGCCTGCCGCGGGGTGCGCGGGGCGTCGAGGTAGCTGACGCGGGCGTTCTGCCAGGGCAGCAGCGCGGCGTGGTGCTCGGTCTCGAAGACGAAGACCTGGCAGTCGGCCGGGAGCGCGGCGGCCAGGAGGTTCAGGGAGTCGGTGGTGGACCGGGTGAAGACCACCTGGTCCTCGGCGCGGCAGTCGAGGAATTCGGCGACCGTCCTGCGGGCGTTCTCGAAGAGGTCGGTGGACAGCTGGGAGAGGTAGCCGGCGCCGCGGTGGACGCTGCCGTAGTAGGGCGCGTACGCCGCCACGTCGTCCCAGACCCGCTGCAGGGCCGGCGCGCTGGCCGCGTAGTCGAGCGCGGCGTAGGTGACCTCGCCGCCGGTGACGAGCGGGACGGTGACATCCCGGCCCAGAACGGGCAGCGCCCCCGAAATGTCACTGCAAACGGACTGGGCGGCGGCAACGGTGGAGACAGACATGGCGAACTCCCGTGAGAGGCAGGTGACATCACCGCGCGAGCGAACGTGGCTCAGCGCGGGAAAAGGCGAAAAGGGGTGTGCGGAGGCGGGGCTCTACGCCCTATCGCATTCGCTTGCTCACGGAAGACTCCTCGACGACCAGGGCCCCTGGTGTGCGAGGGGTCCGCGCTTGCCGCAGGCCTTTCTGCCTACGACCTGGTCTTCACCCGGGGCACCCCGCCACGGACGGAGGGTTGCCGGACAGTCGGCCGGGGCCTCATGACTGTCACTCATGACCTGGTACAGAAACGTACGCGAAGTGATCGTGGTCCCGCAACCCGGGTCCGGATTGCGGGACATCACGCGTGGGGCGCTACGCGTTGCTGGCCGCCACCCAGCGCTCGAGCGTCCGCTTGGCGGCGCCGGAGTCGATCGCCTCCGCCGCCTTGTCCATCCCGGCACGGAGCTGCACGGCCAGCGGCGCTCCGGTCGGCGCCAAAGCCACCAGCGCCGCCGCCGAGTTCAGCAGCACGGCGTCCCGCACCGGGCCCGGCTCACCGTCCAGCAGGCGTCGGGCGACCTCCGCGTTGTACGAGGAGTCGGCGCCCCGCAGCGCCTCCACCGGCACCAGTTCGAGGCCGACGTCCCGCGGGTCGAAGGCCTCCTCGGTGACCTTGCCGTCGCCGACGATCCACACCCGGGAGGTGGCCGTGGTCGTCAGTTCGTCGAGGCCGTCGTCGCCGCGGAACACCAGCGCGGACGAGCCCCGCTCGGCCAGCACGCCGGCGATGAGCCCCGCCATCCGGGTGTCGAAGCAGCCGACCGCCGAGGCGGTGACCCGGGCGGGGTTGGTCAGCGGACCGAGCAGGTTGAACGAGGTCGGAATGCCCAGGTCCCGCCGGACCCCGCCGACGAACCGCATCGACGGATGGAACTTGGCCGCGAAGCAGAAGGTGATCCCGGCCTCCTCCACCACGCGCGCCACCCCCTCGGGTGACAGGTCCAGGTTGATGCCGAGCTTCTCCAGCACGTCGGACGACCCGCTCGCCGAGGACGACGCCCGGTTGCCGTGCTTGACGACCTTCGCGCCGGTGCCCGCGATCACGATGGCGGACATGGTCGAGATGTTGACCGTCTTGGCCCGGTCGCCGCCCGTGCCGACGATGTCGACGGCCGGGCCCGGGATCTGCAGCGGCTGCGCGTGCGCGTACATCGCCTCGACGAGACCGTTGATCTCCTCGACCGTCTCTCCCTTGGCCCGCAGCGCCACCATGAAGCCCGCGATCTGGGCGTCCGAGGCCTCGCCGCTCATGAAGCGGTCCATCGCCCACGCCGTGTCGGCGGCGCTCAGGTCCCGCCCGCCGAGCAGTGTGCTCAGTACCTCGGGCCAGGAACGGTCCGCCGCGGTGTCGCCTCCAGCGGGGGTCACAGCGCTCATCAGCCGCTCCTGGATCAGTCCCGTGCAGCGGGACGCGAGTCTCAACGGGTCCCACCCTATCCAGCCGGAGGGCACGGCAAAGGGCCCCGTCCGGTCTTCGGACGGGGCCCTTGCCGCGCGTGGCGAGCGCAGCGATCAGTGGTGGCCGTGGCCGCTCGTGATCTCCTTGTACTCCTCGACGGTCGGCTTGGGGATCTGGGCCTCTTCGCCGTAGTACGCCTCGCTCAGCTTGGCGCGCAGCTTCTCGGAGCCCTTCACCTTGCGCTCGACGCCGTTCTCGTCGACCGTCGGGCCGATCTGCGCCGGCACGTACTGCTCGTGCGCCGTGAGCGTGTGCAGCTGCTCCTGGCTGAGCGGCTCGTGCACCTCGATGAACTCACCGTGCGGCAGGCGCTTGATGATGCCCGACTCGCGGCCGTGCAGCACCTTGTCCTTGTCGCGGCGCTGGAGGCCGAGGCAGATCCGCTTGGTGATGACGAACGCGATGACCGGCCCCACGAAGAACGCGATCCGGACGAACCAGGTGATGGCGTTGATCGACAGGTGGAAGTGGGTGGCCCAGAGGTCGTTTCCACCACCGATCAGCAGCACCATGTACCAGGTGATCCACGCGACGCCGAACGCCGTGCGCGTCGGCACGTTGCGCGGGCGGTCCAGGATGTGGTGCTCGCGCTTGTCGCCGGTGACCCAGGACTCGATGAACGGGTAGACCGCGATCGCGACCAGGACCAGCGGGAAGATGACTAGCGGGATGAACACGCCCAGGACGAGCGTGTGGCCCCAGAAGTTGATCTCCCAGCCCGGCATCACACGGATCAGGCCCTCGGAGAAGCCCATGTACCAGTCGGGCTGGGCGCCCGTGGACACCTGGTCCGGACGGTAGGGGCCCATGGCCCAGATCGGGTTGATCGAGGCGATCGCCGCGATGGCCGCGATGACACCGAAGACCAGGAAGAAGAAGCCTCCGGCCTTGGCCATGTAGACCGGGAGCAGCGGCATGCCGACGACGTTCCTGTTGCTCTTTCCGGGGCCCGCGAACTGCGTGTGCTTGTGGTAGAAGACCAGGATCAGGTGGCCGACGACCAGGCCGAGCATGATGCCCGGCAGCAGCAGGACGTGGATCGAGTAGAAGCGGGCCACGAAGTCGCCGCCCGGGAACTCGCCGCCGAAGAGGAAGAACGACAGGTACGTGCCGACGATCGGCACGGACAGGACCGCGCCCTCCATGAAGCGGACACCGGTGCCGGACAGCAGGTCGTCCGGGAGCGAGTAGCCGGTGAAACCGGTGAACATGCCCAGGACGAACAGCAGGAAGCCGAACAGCCAGTTGACCTCACGCGGCTTGCGGAACGCACCCGTGAAGAACACGCGCATCATGTGCACGAACATGCCGGCGAGGAAGATCAGCGCCGCCCAGTGGTGGATCTGCCGGATCAGCAGACCACCGCGCACATCGAAGGAGATGTGCATGGTCGAGTTGAACGCCTCGGACATCAGCTGGCCCTGCAGCGGGACGTAGCTGCCGTGGTACTCCACCTCGTTCATCGACGGGTGGAAGAACAGCGTCAGGTACACACCCGTGAGGATGATGATGATGAAGCTGTAGAGGCAGACCTCACCCAACATGAACGACCAGTGGTCGGGGAAGATCTTGCGCATGTTGGCCTTGGCCAGGGAGTAGATCCCCAGGCGGCCGTCGGCCCAGTCGGCGACCCGCTCACCGGCCGGCGCCTTCTCGCGCGAGCGCGAGTCCTTGGTGGTGGTCTCAGTGCTCATCCGCGCTCCCAGAAAGCAGGACCGACGGGCTCATCGAAGTCGCCGAGCGCCTCGAGGTAGCCCTCGTCGTTCACACCGATGCGCAGCTGCGGCAGGGCGTGACCGGCGGGGCCGAAGATCACCCGGGCACCGTCGGAGAGGTCGAAGGTGGACTGGTGGCAGGGGCACAGCACGTGGTGCGTCTGCTGCTCGTACAGGGAGATCGGGCAACCGACGTGGGTGCAGATCTTCGAGTACGCCACGATGCCCTCGTGCGACCACTCGAGCTCGCGCTTGTCCTTGATGTTGTCCGGCTGGATCCGGACGATCATCAGGGCGGCCTTGGCGATCTCGGTCTGGAACTCGTGGTCGTGCTCCTCCAGGCCCTCGGGCTTGGCGAAGGTCAGCGAACCCACCGCGACGTCCGAGGGACGCAGCGGCTCGTTGGTGTTCATGTTGACGAGCAGCTTGCCCTTGGACCACAGGGTGTGGCGCAGCTTGGTGCCGGGCAGCGGACCGAGGTCGCGCAGCAGCATCACGCCGGAGAGCGGGAACAGGGCCAGCGCGCCGAACATCGTGTTGCGGATCAGCTTGCGACGGCCGAGCGCGGACTCCTTGGCACCCTGCTTGAAGTCGGCCATGACCTTGGCCTTGACCTCGGGCGCCGCCTCGATCGGGTGCCGCTCGTCGGCGATCTCCTCGTCGGACATCAGGGTGCGGGCCCAGTGGACCGCGCCCGCGCCGATCAGGAACAGCGCCGCACCCAGGGTCAGGCCCAGCGCGAAGTTCAGCGCGTTGATGTGCCCGATCGGGAAGACGTAGATCGACCTGTCGTGCGGGATCGCCACGTACGAGACGATGAAGCCGACGGTGGCCAGCATGGACAGCACGAACAGCATGGCGACCGCGCGCTCGGACCGCCTGGCGGCCCGCTCGTCGATGTCCTGGATGCGGTGCTCGTGCGGCGGCAGTCCGGGGTCGGCGAACGGGTTCTTCTCGTCCGCGACGCCTACCGCGCCGTGCGCGTGGTCATTGTGTCCTGCGGACTGCTCAGCCGGCAGGTTCTCTTCTGGAATGTCTTGGCTACTCATGACTTCTTGGCCTTTGCGGTCCGAGCGGCGACCCAGACGGCGACCGCGATCAGCGAGCCGAGTCCGAAGATCCAGCCGAACAGGCCCTCGCTGACCGGACCGAGTCCGCCCAGTTCAAGGCCGCCGGGGCTCTCGGTGTCCTCGCCGTTGACCGCGTCGAGGTACGCGATGATGTCCTGCTTGTTCTGCTCCGACAGCGTGGTGTCGGGGAAGGAGGGCATGTTCTGCGGGCCGGTCTGCATGGCCTCGTAGATGTGCTTCGGGCTGACGCCCTCGAGGTCGGGCGCGAACTTGCCGTGCGTCAGCGCGCCGCCCTTGCCGGTGAAGTTGTGGCACTGCGCGCAGTTGGTGCGGAACAGCTCGCCACCCTTGGCGATGTCGGCGCCCTCGGGGCCGTACTGCGCCTCGGTCGGGACGTTCGGGCCGGCACCCAGCGAGGAGATGTATGCCGCGAGCTGGTCGATCTCGGCCTGCGTGTAGACGACCTTCTTCTTCGGGACCTGTGCGCCCGGCTGCTGGGCCGGCATACGGCCGGTGCCGACCTGGAAGTCGACGGCCGCGGCGCCCACGCCCACGAGGCTCGGACCGTCAGTGGTGCCCTGACCACCGGTGCCGTGGCAACTGGCGCAGCCCACGGCGAAGAGCTTCTTGCCCTCGTCGATGGCGAGGGACTGGGCGGTTTCGTCTGCCTGCGCCTTGCTCGTGGGTGCGAACAGGACGTACAGCCCCCCGGTGCATGCCAGCGCGAGGAGTAGGACGACGACCGCCGCCAAGGGATGGCGTCGTCGTGCGGAGAGCTTTTTCACGGATTACTCCGGTGTCAGGATCTTCTGCGTCGATGCTTCTGGAATGTGCGGGAACGGGCCCGACTACTTGATCATGTAGATCGTGGCGAAGAGGCCGATCCAGACGACATCGACGAAGTGCCAGTAGTAGGACACGACAATGGCCGCGGTCGCCTGCTCGTGCGTGAACCTCTTCGCCGCGTACGTGCGGCCGAGGACGAACAGGAAGGCGATGAGGCCGCCCGTCACGTGCATGCCGTGGAAGCCGGTGGTCAGGTAGAACACCGAGCCGTACGGGTCGGAGGAGAGCGAGAGCCCGTCCTTCTTGACCAGCTCGGTGTACTCGTACACCTGACCGCCGATGAAGATCGCACCCATGGTGAAGGTGACGATGAACCACATCCGGAGCTTCTTCACGTCACCGCGCTCGGCGGCGAACACGCCGAGCTGACAGGTGAGGGAGGAGAGCACCAGGATCGTGGTGTTGGTCGCAGAGAACGGGAAGTTCAGACTGTGCGCCATCTCCTTCCAGTGATCAGGACCCGTCACCGATCGCAGGGTGAAGTACATCGCGAAGAGGGCCGCGAAGAACATCAGCTCGGAACTCAGCCAGATGATGGTTCCGACGCTGGTGAGGTTCGGCCGGTTGACCGACGGGTGCGCGTGCCCGGTTTCTACTGTCGTTGCTGTCGCCACGACCGACATTATGTCGGTCGCTTATCCCGCCCTCACTCCCGGGGGTGCCGTTCGGAGTGTTCGTAGCGTGTGTACTGCCCGTATGGCCCAGGCAAGGGGTGTTCCCACAGGTGTTGACCGGGTGGCCAAGGGAGTAGCATCCGCCGCATCGGTCCTGTCCGTACGACGCTGACGTCCCGGAGGAAGCATGCAGCCGACTGCCACGGTGCTGGTCTACAGCGACGACTCCAACACCCGCGAGCAGGTGCGGTTGGCCACCGGGCGCCGGCCCGCTCCTGATGTCCCGGTGGTGGAGTTCGTCGAGTGCGCGACTCCGGCGGCCGTACTCAAGGAACTGGACAGGGGCGGCATCGACGTCTGCGTCCTGGACGGCGAGGCCGTGCCCATGGGGGGCATGGGTCTGTGCCGTCAGATCAAGGACGAGATCTTCAACTGTCCGCCGGTGCTGCTGCTGATCGGCCGGCCGCAGGATGCGTGGCTCGCCACCTGGAGCCGCGCGGAGGCGGCTGTGACGCTGCCGGTGGACCCGGTGGAGTTCGCGGCGGCGCTTGCCTCGCTGCTGCGGCACAAGAGCGCCCTGAGCGCCTGACCGGGCTTCTCAGACCGACTGGGGCCGCAGCCTCGCCCGGTCCTGCGGACTGGTGCCGTTGGGGGTGCCTGCGGCCAGGGCGCTGCCGTTGCGCCACTTGTCCCAGCCGAGGTTCCAGTCGCCGAAGCCGTTGCCGAAGCTCTCCATCGTGTGGCCGAACGAGTTGATGACCTGGACCACGTCGCCCTCGCGGACGGTGTTGAAGAACCAGGCCGCGTTGGCGGTGCTCATGCCGGTGCAGCCGTGGCTGACGTTGGCGGAGCCCTGGGAGCCGACGGACCAGGGGGCGGCGTGGACGTACTCGCCGCTCCAGGTGACGCGGGTGGCGTAGTAGACCGGGAGGTCGTAGGACTCCGCGGAGCCCTCGGCTATGCCGATGCTGGTGCCGCGCATGCGTACGAAGTACTCCTTGCCCAGTACGACCTTGACGCCGTTGCGGGTCTCGAAGCCGGGCTTGCCGGTGGTGACCGGGATCTCCTTGATGACCTCGCCGTTCTTGTAGACCGCCATCGAGTGCGAGGCGGCGTCGGTCACCGCGATGACGCGGTCACCCGTGGTGATCTTCAGCGGCTTGACCTTGCCGCCCCACAGCCGGTCGCTGATCTTGATGCCGTCCAGGTTGCTGCGGACCTGGATGGTGGCGTCGGAGGGCCAGTACTCCTTGGGACGGTAGTGGAGCTCCTTGTCGTCCACCCAGTGCCAGGCGCCGTCCGCGGCGGGCATGGAGTCGACCCTGAGGGCGCTCTCGATGACGGCCCGCTGGGCCTTGTCCTTGACGGGCATGCTCAGTTCGGCCGTGATGGGCTGGCCGACGCCGTACTTGGCGGCCTTGGGCCCGAAGGTCACCTTCAGCCGCTTCTTGCTGTGGGGCTTGCCGGTGTCGAAGCTGAGGACCCGGCGGCCGGGTGCCCCGTCCTCGTCCTCGGTGCTCACCCGGACCGTGTAGTGGGCGTTGGCGGCCAGCGGGGTGGTGCTGTGCCAGCGGCCGCCGTCGGCGGAGAGTTCGCCGGCCAGGTACCGCCCCGCCGCGTCTATCGCGGTGACGTCCGTGATGCGGCCGTCGTCGTCCTCGGCGATGACTTCCAGGGGCTTGTCCGGGTCGGCCTTCTTCCCGTCGCCGGTGAGGCCGCTGAAGGAGATCTGGTCCGTCGCGTCGTACGGCGTGGCGGATAGCGGGTCGCCGTCGCTGCCGCAGGCGGTGACGCCCGCTCCGAGGGCGATCACCAGCAGCGTGCAGCTGACGACGGTACGGGTGCGGGGTGCGTGGCTCATGGCCTCACGCTAGGGAGAGTCGTCAAGGGCGGCGCGCCGGATGACTCGTACGAGTGACACGCATTGCGGCAAAAGCAGGAGCCCGGACACTCCTGGCGGAGTGTCCGGGCTCCTGAGAGCTCAGCTCGTGCTACTGGGTGCGGTTCTCACCGCGGTAGTACTCGAAGACCCAGCCCCACAGACCGATCATGAGCAGCGGCGCCGAGAAGTACAGCAGCCACCAGCCGATCGCGACCGACAGGAAGCCGAGGGCGCCTCCGACCGCGAGGGAGAGCGGCTGCCAGCTGTGCGGGCTGAAGAACCCGACCTCGCCGGCGTCGTCCGCGACGTCCGCTTCCTTGTTGTCCTGCGCGCCCGCGTCGATCCGCCGGGCCGTGAAGCCCAGGTAGAAGCCGATCATGATGGACAGGCCGAAGGCCAGGAAGAGGGCCGTGGTGCCGGCCGGCTCCTTCGACCACACGCCATAGACGATCGCCATGATGAGGATGAAGACGCTCAGCCAGATGAACATCCTGCCCTGGATCTTCACTTGCCGGCCTCCTTGCCGCCGTTGCCGGCCAGCGCCTTGTCACCGTGAGGCGCGTTCTCGAGCTGGTCGAGAGCGGCGATCTCGGGGTGGTGCAGGTCGAACGCCGGGGATTCGCTGCGGATCCGCGGCAGGGTGAGGAAGTTGTGCCGCGGGGGCGGGCAGGAGGTCGCCCACTCCAGCGAGCGGCCGTAGCCCCACGGGTCGTCGACGCCGACCGGCTTGCCGTACTTGGCCGTCTTCCACACGTTGTAGAGGAACGGCAGGATCGACAGGCCGAGCAGGAAGGAGCTGATCGTCGAGATCGTGTTCAGGGCGGTGAAGCCGTCGGCCGCGAGGTAGTCCGCGTAACGACGGGGCATGCCCTCGGCACCCAGCCAGTGCTGGACCAGGAAGGTGCCGTGGAAGCCGATGAACAGCGTCCAGAACGTGATCTTGCCGAGGCGCTCGTCGAGCATCTTGCCGGTGAACTTCGGCCACCAGAAGTGGAAGCCGGAGAACATCGCGAAGACGACGGTGCCGAAGACGACGTAGTGGAAGTGCGCCACCACGAAGTACGAGTCGGAGACGTGGAAGTCCATCGGCGGCGAGGCCAGGATGACACCGGTCAGACCACCGAAGGTGAAGGTGATCAGGAAGCCGGTGGCCCAGAGCATCGGGGTCTCGAAACTCAAGGACCCCTTCCACATCGTTCCGATCCAGTTGAAGAACTTCACGCCCGTCGGCACGGCGATGAGGAACGTCATGAAGGAGAAGAACGGCAGCAGTACACCGCCGGTGACGTACATGTGGTGCGCCCACACCGTCACGGACAGGCCCGCGATGGAGATGGTCGCCGCGATCAGGCCCATGTAGCCGAACATCGGCTTGCGGGAGAACACCGGGATCACTTCCGAGATGATCCCGAAGAACGGCAAGGCGATGATGTACACCTCTGGATGGCCGAAGAACCAGAAGAGGTGTTGCCACAGCAACGCGCCGCCGTTGGCGGAGTCGAAGATGTGGGCGCCGAACTTGCGGTCCGCCTCCAGCGCGAACAGCGCGGCGGCCAGAACCGGGAAGGCCAGCAGGACCAGGACCGCGGTCAGCAGCACGTTCCACACGAAGATCGGCATGCGGAACATGGTCATGCCCGGGGCGCGCATGCAGATGATGGTGGTGATGAAGTTGACCGCGCCGAGGATGGTGCCGAAGCCGGAGAAGGCCAGACCCATGATCCACAGGTCGGCGCCGATACCCGGCGAGCGGACCGCGTCGGAGAGCGGGCTGTAGGCGAACCAGCCGAAGTCGGCCGCGCCCTGCGGGGTGAGGAAGCCGCCGACCGCGATCGTCGAGCCGAACAGGTACAGCCAGTAGGCGAACATGTTCAGCCGCGGGAACGCCACGTCGGGCGCGCCGATCTGCAGCGGCATGATCCAGTTCGTGAAACCGGCGAACAGTGGCGTCGCGAACATCAGCAGCATGATCGTGCCGTGCATCGTGAACGCCTGGTTGAACTGCTCGTTCGACATGATCTGCAGGCCCGGACGGGCCAGCTCGGCGCGCATGAACAGCGCCATCACGCCGCCGATCATGAAGAACGCGAACGACGTGACCAGGTACAGCGTGCCGATCGTCTTGTGGTCAGTGGTGGTGAGCCACTTGATGACGACTTCGCCACGCCGCTGGCGCCGGACCGGCAGCTCGTCCTCGTAGTGGGAGCCTGCTGCCGCGGCACCCTGAGGTTCGTTGAGGATGCTCACAGGTTGTTCGTCTCCCGGTTCTTCTCGTGGCTCGTCTGCGCGATGCCGGCGGGAATGTAACCGGTCTGCCCCTTCTTGGCGAGGTCCTTGAGGTGCTGCTCGTAGCGCTCGGGGGAGACGACCTTCACGTTGAACAGCATCCGGGAGTGGTCGACGCCGCACAGTTCGGCGCACTTGCCCATGAAGGTGCCCTCCTTGTTGGGGGTCACCTCGAAGGCGTTGGTGTGGCCCGGGATGACGTCCTGCTTCATGAGGAACGGCACCACCCAGAAGGAGTGGATGACGTCACGCGAAGTGAGGACGAAGCGGACCGTCTTGCCCTTGGGCAGCCAGAGGGTCGGGCCGGGGTTGCCGGTCTGGGGGTTCCGCGTCTTGGGCGTGCCGACGTCGTAGACGCCGCCGGCGTTCGCCGGGAAGTCCGTCTTGAACCGGTCCGGAATCGCGTCCAGGTTCTTGTCGGTCTTCGCGTCACCCGTGGAACCCTCGACGGGCTCGACGTAGTTGAAGCCCCAGCTCCACTGGAAGCCGACGACGTTGATCGTGACGTCGGGCTCCTTCTTGAGGCTGAGGAGCTTCGACTCGTCGCGGGCCGTGAAGTAGAAGAGGACCGAGACGATGATGAGCGGGACCACGGTGTACAGCGCCTCGATGGGCATGTTGTACCGGGTCTGCGGAGGGACCTCGACCTTGGTGCGGGTGCGCCGGTGGAATATCGCACTCCAGAGGATCAGGGCCCACACCAGCACGCCGACGGCGAGCGCGGCAGCCCAGGACCCCTGCCACAGGGAGAGGATCCGCGGAGCCTCTTCCGTGGTCGGGGTGGGCATACCAAGGCGGGGAAAGTCCTTGTATGTGCAACCGGTCGCGGTCGCCAGGACCAGGCCGGCGGTCATTGCCTGCAGCAGCTTCCGCCGCATCGGGCGCCGCGGCGAGCGGTCGGAGCCGTTGGGACTCACGTAGCGCCTTCCCGAGAGTCTCGCCCGCGCGGTTGAGCTGCGGCCTTCTCGCTGGTCGGTCGCCGCCCTGCGTCGGGCAGGGGTTTGGATGTTTATGCGGACCAAACCCTAGCCGACGCGATTTGGGGGTGCGCGGGGAGGGGGGCGCAACGCGCCGCGGGTTGTGCGGGGCGCCCAGTAGCGCGGGAGGTTCTGTCAGTTGGCGGCTGCGGGTGTGCGTGGTTTCCCGCGCAGTTCCCCGCGCCCCTTCAGGGCGCTTAGCGTTGGGGTGTGTCCTACTTCGATGCCGCTTCCGCCGCTCCTCTTCATCCCGTTGCACGTCAGGCGCTGCAGGCGTCGCTCGACGAGGGGTGGGCGGATCCGGCGCGTCTGTACCGGGAGGGGCGGCGGGCGCGGATGTTGCTGGACGCGGCGCGGGAGGCGGCGGCCGAAGCCGTCGGGTGCCGGCCGGACGAGCTGGTGTTCACCTCCTCCGGTACTCGCGCGGTGCATTCCGGGGTCGCCGGGGCGCTGGCGGGGCGCCGCCGGGCGGGACGCCACCTGATCGTGTCGGCGGTCGAACACTCTTCGGTACTCCATTCGGCGGAGGTGTTCGAGGCGGACGGCGGGTCGGTGACCGAGGTGCCGGTGCTGCGGTCGGGGGCGGTGACCGTGGGGTCGTACGAGGAGGCCCTGCGGCCCGACACCGCGCTGGCCTGCCTTCAGTCGGCCAACCACGAGGTGGGGACCGAGCAGCCGGTGGCTGCCGTCGCCGAGGTGTGCCGGGCGGCCGGGGTGCCGTTGCTGGTCGACGCGGCGCAGTCGCTGGGGTGGGGGCGGGTCGAGGGCGACTGGTCACTGCTGGCGGCGAGCGCGCACAAGTGGGGCGGGCCGTCGGGGGTCGGGGTGCTCGTGGTGAGGAAGGGTGTGCGGTACGCCCCTCAAGGGCCCGTGGACGAGCGGGAGTCGGGGCGGGCGGCCGGGTTCGAGAACATTCCCGCGATCGTGGCGGCGGCGGCGTCGCTGCGGGCGGTGCGGGCCGAGACGGCGCGGGAGGCGGTACGGCTGCGGGAGCTGACGGACCGGATCCGGGCACGGGTGCCGCGGCTGGTGCCGGACGTGGAGGTGGTCGGCGATCCGGAGCGGCGGCTGCCCGGTGTCGTCACCTTCTCCTGTCTCTATGTCGACGGGGAGACACTGCTGCACGAGCTGGACCGTGCCGGTTTCTCCGTCTCGTCCGGATCCTCCTGCACGAGCAGCACGCTGACGCCCAGCCATGTGCTGCGGGCGATGGGGGTGCTGAGTGAGGGAAACGTGCGGATCTCGCTGCCGCTCGGGACACCGGAGGAGGACGTCGAGCGGTTCCTGGACGTGCTGCCGGGGGCGGTGGCGGCGGTACGGGAGAAGCTGGGAGCGCCGGTCGCCGAGGCGGTCGTGCGTGACGACGCCCTAGTCGTGGACTCCCTGGGCAAGCGCTGCCCGATCCCGGTCATCGAGCTGGCCAAGGTCATCGGCGAGGTGCCGGTGGGCGGCATCGTCCGGGTCCTGTCGGACGACGAGGCCGCGCGGCTGGACATTCCGGCCTGGTGCGAGATGCGGGGCCAGGAGTACGTCGGTGAGGAGCCGGCGGACCGGGGTTCGGCCTTCGTGGTCCGCCGGCTCTCCTGACTCAGCCCAGGTGCGCCTGGACCTCGGCGGCGGCGTCATGGCCGTACGCCTTGGTGAAGCGGTCCATGAAGTGGGCCCGGCGCAGCTGGTACTCCTGGGTGCCGACCGTCTCGATGACGAGCGTGGCGAGCATGCAGCCCACCTGGGCGGCGCGCTCCAGGGTAACGCCCCAGGCCAGGCCGGAGAGGAAGCCGGCGCGGAAGGCGTCGCCGACGCCGGTGGGGTCGGCCTTGCGCTCCTCCTCCGCGCAGCCGACGACGATCGGCTTCTCGCCGACCCGCTCGATGCGGACGCCCTGTGCGCCGAGCGTGGTGACGCGGTGGCCGACCTTGGACAGGATCTCCTCGTCGGTCCAGCCCGTCTTGGACTCGATGAGGCCCTTCTCGTACTCGTTCGAGAAGAGGTACGTCGCTCCGTCCAGCAGTATCCGGATCTCGTCGCCCCCCATGCGGGCGATCTGCTGGGAGAAGTCGGCGGCGAAGGGGATGGACCGGGAGCGGCACTCCTCGGTGTGGCGGAGCATCGCCTCCGGGTCGTCGGCGCCGATCAGCACCAGGTCGAGGCCATCGACACGGTCGGCGACCGTCTTGAGCTCGATCTGGCGGGCCTCGCTCATGGCACCCGTGTAGAAGGATCCGATCTGGTTGTGGTCGGCGTCCGTGGTGCACACGAAGCGGGCGGTGTGCAGCGTCTCGGAGATGCGCACCGAGGCGGTGTCGACCCCGTGCCGGTCCAGCCAGGCACGGTACTCGTCGAAGTCGAAGCCCGCGGCTCCGACCAGGATCGGCTTGGTGCCGAGCTGGCCCATGCCGAAGGCGATGTTGGCGCCGACGCCGCCCCGGCGGACGTCGAGGTTGTCGACCAGGAAAGAGAGCGAGACCGTGTGCAGTTGGTCCGCGACGAGCTGGTCGGCGAAGCGGCCGGGGAAGGTCATGAGGTGGTCGGTGGCGATGGAGCCGGTGACTGCGATGCGCACGGCGTTGACTCTCCTGTGGGGAGACAGATTGACGGTTCACGCTATCTGGTCGGCGCGGGGCTCTGCGAGACGCCGGAGACGCTGGAGCGGCCAAAACTACCCGATAGTAGATCTTTCTTGGCAGGGTCGACCGTGCCTACGGTGCCGCTATGACGAACATCGATGTCCATGCTCCCCTCGCGGCCGACCTGGACGGCGACCTGGCGTCGCTGCGCGGCGACTGTGCGCGGATGGCTCCCCACTGGGCGGTTCCCGACCGGATCACCGCCCTTCCGGTCTCCCCTTCGCTCATCCACGGCGTGACCGTGCCCCCGGCGTCGGCACGGTTGCTGGACGCGATGTCGGAGTACGGCGACTGAGGCAGCGCCTTTCAGGGAACCGCGCGCTCCCCCGCTGCGTCCCATCGGCGTCCCCCGTAAAGGGGATGCGGGATACGACCCGTGAGCCGACCTCTTTGACAGGGTCGGGTCAGGGTCATGGACGTAAGCACAGCTGAAGGAGCGATGCGGTGAACACCGAGCGACCCGACCACGACGACGTCGGCCCGGAGGACGGCTCCGCCGAGAAGGCCGGTACGCCGCGGGACGCCGATGACACCACCGGGCCCGCTGCGGAGGAGGGTTCGTCCGAGCGGGAGCAGGCCGCGGAAGCCGGTGCCGATGAGGCCTCCTCGGAGCAGGAGGAAGCCCCGGAAGCCGATGACCCGGCCTCGGAGCAGGAGGCCTCGGCGGATGCCCCCGGGGCCGACGCGGATGCCCTCGGGACCGGCGCGGATGCCCCCGGGGGCGACGCAGCCCCCGCTCCCGCCCCGGACGCTTCCTCCGCCCCTGACGCCGACGGGTCTCCTTCTCCCGACACCGACGTGTCTCTCTCTGCGGGCGCCGACGTGTCCCCCGCTGCGGGCGCCGACGCGTCCGAGAGTGACGCCCCCGACGGGGACCACCGGCCCCGCCGCCGCCCCACTCTGGTGGCCGCCTCCGTCGCCGCCGCCGTACTGCTGGTCGGGGGTGGTGGGGCGTACCTCGCCACCAGCGCCTCCGGGGGTTCCGAGGGCCGTACGTCGTCCGGGGCCGGCGGTGACGGCACTCCCCCGCCGCTCTCCCTCGAGGGCTACTCCGAGGGCGGCGGTTCGAACGGCATCGCGCCCGGCGAGCCCAACCCGTACGGCGTCACGTACCGCGCCGACGGCACGCTTCCCGACGGTCCCGGCTCGGCGCCCGTGTACCGGTCGGGCGGCACCGTCACCGAGGAGCAGGCGGCCGCGCTGGCGAAGGCGCTGGGCGTCGAGGGGAAGCCGGTGGTCCAGGGGCAGGCCTGGCGGGTCGGGGCGAAGGACGGTTCGGGGCCGAGCCTGCAGGTGAACAGGCAGGCGCCGGGCAGCTGGACCTTCCATCGGTACGTGCCCGGTCCCGATGCCTGCCAGAGCGAGACCGTGTGTGCGAGCGACCCCGTCGACCCGTCCGTGGACCCGGTGAGCGAGGCGGTCGCGAAGAAGGCGGCCGCGCCGGTCCTGAAGGCGGTGGGTCAGGACGACGCGAAGCTGGACGCGAGCCAGGTCGCGGGTGCCCAGCGGGTCGTGAACGCCGACCCCGAGGTCGGCGGGCTGCCCACCTACGGCTGGACGACCGGCGTCACCGTCGGCGCGCAGGGTGAGGTGGTGGGCGCCAACGGCCAGTTGAAGGCGCCGGTGAAGGGGGACACGTATCCCGTGCTGAGCGCGGAGAAGACGCTGGGCCTGATGAACGCGGCTCCGGGGACCGACCACCGCATGGGCATCGGCGGCTGTGCGAGCCCCGTACCGCTGAAGGACCGGCTGGAAGCTCCGTGCGGAGAGTCCACCGGCGTGCCGAAGGCGGAGAAGAAGGAGACGATCACGGTCGAGAAGGCCGTGTTCGGGCTGGCGTCGCACCTGGTGGACGGACGGCAGACGCTGGTGCCGTCCTGGCTGTTCGAGGTGCGGGCGGCGGGCGCGCGGGACACGTTCGAGGTGACGCATCCGGCTGTCGACCCCACGTACCTGACCTCGACCACTCCCACCGCGCAGCCGACCGCGCCCTCGGCACGGCCGAGCGCGCCGGGCGATGAGCCGACGGCCGCGCCGGCCACCCGGGACGTCCAGGTCGAGGGCTACACGGCCGAGGGAACGGAACTGACCGTGAGCTTCACGGGCGGGGTGTGCGCCGACTACAAGGCGACGGCCGACGCGGGCACGGACGAGGTGACGGTCACGGTGACCGAGACGCCCTGGCCGGACAAGGTCTGCATCATGATCGCCAAGGTGTATCACCAGGCCGTGCAGCTGGAGGAGCCGCTCGGCGACCGCAAGGTCGTGGGGACGGACGGCAAGGAGATCCCGCTGGAGAAGGCGGGGGCGCGGCTCCCGGAGACGTCCGGGGCGCGCTGATACGGCCTCGGACATGCGCGAAGGCGGCGGCCCTGTCGGAGGGGGCCGCCGCCTTCCTGTCACTCGGCGATCCAGCTGTGGGGCTTAGCTGAAGGAGTCGCCGCAGGCGCAGGAACCCGTCGCGTTCGGGTTGTCGATCGTGAAGCCCTGCTTCTCGATGGTGTCGACGAAGTCGATGGACGCGCCGCCCAGGTACGGGGCGCTCATGCGGTCGGTGACGACCTTGACACCGCCGAAGTCCTTGACCACGTCGCCGTCGAGGGAACGCTCGTCGAAGAAGAGCTGGTAGCGCAGGCCGGAGCAGCCGCCGGGCTGAACGGCGACGCGCAGGGCCAGGTCGTCACGGCCTTCCTGGTCGAGCAGGGCCTTGACCTTCGCCGCGGCGGCGTCGGACAGGATGATGCCGTCGGTGACGGTGCTGGTCTCGTCCGATACGGACATCTACATCTCTCCCGGGTTGTACGGAGACTGCTTGCCGACGGTTGCAACCGACGGGGCCGCGGATTCATTCCGGGCCGGGGACGTGTCTTTCCCTCTTACCCATTCATGCTCGCACACCCGCGCTGAAGCGAACAGCGGCCACCCGGGCTGCCTGCGGGATTCATGTCACATCGACGTTATGACCATCGTCAAAGTGACGTGAAGCGGGTTATGATAGATAAGGTCAGTTCGACGAAAAGTAGAAAGGGTGCGTGTCGTGACCACCGCCCAGACCACGGAGCTCGACGTACAGCCGACTCCGCTCGCCCTGTTGCTGCTCGGCCGCGAGGCCGACCCGAAGAGCGAGCGGGGCGTCGAGTGCCCCGGCGACCTGCCATCGCCCTCCGACCCCGACCTGGTGGAGCGCGCCCGCGCGGCCAAGGAGAAGCTCGGCGACAAGGTGTTCGTCCTCGGCCACCACTACCAGCGCGACGAGGTCATCCAGTTCGCCGACGTCACGGGCGACTCCTTCAAGCTGGCCCGGGACGCGGCAGCGCGCCCGGAGGCCGAGTACATCGTGTTCTGCGGTGTGCACTTCATGGCGGAGTCGGCCGACATCCTGACGTCCGACGACCAGAAGGTGGTCCTGCCCGACCTCGCGGCAGGCTGCTCGATGGCCGACATGGCGACGGCCGAGCAGGTCGCGGAGTGCTGGGACGTGCTGACCGAGGCCGGCATAGCCGAGCAGGTCGTGCCCGTCTCGTACATGAACTCCTCCGCGGACATCAAGGCGTTCACCGGCAAGCACGGCGGCACCATCTGCACGTCGTCGAACGCCCAGCGGGCCCTTGAGTGGGCCTTCGAACAGGGCGAGAAGGTCCTCTTCCTGCCCGACCAGCACCTCGGCCGCAACACCGCCGTGCGGGACATGGGCATGACGCTGGAGGACTGCGTCCTCTACAACCCGCACAAGCCGAACGGCGGCCTGACCGCCGAGCAGCTGCGCGACGCGAAGATGATCCTGTGGCGGGGCCACTGCTCGGTGCACGGTCGCTTCAGCCTGGAGTCGGTCGAGGACGTCCGCGCCCGGATCCCCGGCGTGAACGTGCTCGTCCACCCCGAGTGCAAGAACGAGGTCGTGGCGGCGGCCGACTACGTCGGTTCGACCGAGTACATCATCAAGGCCCTGGAGGCCGCCCCGGCCGGTTCCAAGTGGGCCATCGGGACCGAGCTGAACCTCGTACGCCGCCTGGCGAACCGTTTCGCTCCCGAGGGCAAGGAGATCGTCTTCCTCGACAAGACGGTCTGCTTCTGCTCGACGATGAACCGCATCGACCTCCCCCACCTGGTGTGGACCCTGGAGTCCCTCGCCGAGGGCAACCTGGTCAACCGCATCGAGGTCGACAAGGAGACCGAGGCGTTCGCGAAGCTGGCGCTGGAGCGGATGCTGGCGCTGCCGTAGCCCTGCTCCCGGCCCCGTTCACTCCGACGCGGGTTTCCGCTCGGGGTGGGCGGGGTCGAGGCTGAAGACGGTGCCGTCGGGGGTGGCGACGACCAGGGCCCCTTCGTGGAGACGCACCTTGACGGTCCAGCCGGAGTCGAACCGTTCGGCCCGCGGCAGGGTCTCCCACAACACCGTCCCCTTCCGCGCGTCGAGCGCCCCCACCCGGCCGCTGGCACTGCCCAGGTAGAGGGTGCGGGTCTGCGGGTCGTACAAGGCCGGGCCCGGTTGTTCCAGGCTGGTCGCGGTCTGCCACAGCGGTTTGCCCGTGCGGGCCGACACGGCGGTCACCTGTCCGGTGGAGGTGGCGAACCAGAGGGTGCCGCCCGCCAGTGTCACTTCCCCCGAGTACTGCTCGGCCAGCTTCGTGGTGCTGCCCGCGCCGGTGTCCGGGTCCACCAACCGGATCCGGGCGTACGGGGCGTCCTCGCCGATCTGCATGTTTCCCTCCCCGTCCCGGGGCGACTCCAGGAAGAGCAGCCGGCCGTCGAAGACCCCGAGCAGAGCGGCGTCGCTCGTTCCCTTCAGCCGGCGGCCCGAACCGTCGGCCCGGTCCAGTTCCGTGACCACGAGGTCCTGCGTTTCCATCGAGTCGAGGACGCACTGCAGGTACAGACGCTCCGCGGCCTGCGTGAAGCCGCAGACGTGCTCGGCGGGCAGGGGTGCCGTCCAGCGCTCGGCACCGGTGCGCGGCGAGCGGGCGGTCACCGAGCGGCCGTCGGCGTCCGGTGTCAGGACGAGGTCGCCAGAGGCGATCACTTCGACCCAGTCGTCGTTCACCGTGCGGTGCCACAGCCGGTCACCGGTCTCGACGTCGAGGGCGAGGACACTGGTCGTGTCGTCGTCGGCGTCGTCCGGTTGGAAGAGCTGCTGGACCAGCACCGCGTCGTCCCGGACGCCGAGAAGCGTGAAGGTGTACGTCCCTTCGACGCCGCCGGACGGCGCCGCGGCGGCCCGCCAGACGGTCTCGCCGGTCAGCCCGTTCAGGCGTACGGGAAGGATGCCGTCGCCGGTGCAGTAGGCGGCGCCCTCGTACATCTGGCAGTCCGGCCCGCCCCGCATCCCGCCGCCGCCCGCCTCCGGCGCCTTCTTCACACCGCGTGCGGCGGTCTCGTAGACCGTCGTCACCCACGGCCTCCAGCCGCTGGGCAGTGCCGTCCACCGTGAGGTCGCGGACGGCGTGGGGGTCGCTCCGTCGCCGCTGTCCGCCCAGCCCGGGTCGAGCAGCAGGTAGGCCGTCAGTCCGAGGACGACGGCGCCGACCGTGCCGGTCGCGGCAAGCAGCGGGCGGAGACGGCGGCTTCGGCGGCCGGGGCGGGTGGTTCCGGCCGGGTCGGCGAGGGTCCCGGGGCGGGTGTCCGGCGTGGCCGGCAGCCCCTCCGGGCGCAGCGACACGGTGGCCAGGTCGCCCGCGTCGGGTTCGGGCAGGGCGGTGGCGAACTCCCGGGCCAGCTCGTCGAGTCCGGGCCGGTCCGTCGCCTCCTTGGCCAGACAGCGCTCCAGGATCCCGCGCAGCGGCTGCCCCACCCCGTCCAGCACGGGGTCGTCGTGGACCACCCGGTAGGCCGTCAGATAGGGGCTGTCGGCGTCGAAGGGCCCCCGCCCGGTCGTCGCGTAGACCAGGAGCGCCCCGAGGGAGAAGACGTCGGAGGCCGGGCCGACCGTGCGGGCGTCGGTGAGCTGCTCCGGGGACATGAACGGCGGGGTGCCGATCATCTGGCCGGTCTCGGTCAGCGTGTTGTGGTTCTCCACCGCGCGGGAGATGCCGAAGTCGATGACGCGGGGGCCGTCCTCGGCCATCAGGACGTTCGCCGGCTTCAGGTCCCGGTGCACCACGCCGGCGCGGTGGATGTCCCGCAGGGCCTCCACCAACCCCAGCGCCAGCTGCCGGAGTTCGCCACCTCGGAGCGCGCCCCGGTCGCGGATCCGCTGGGCGAGCGACCACCCGGGCACGTACTGGGTCGCCATCCAGGGCCGGGCCGCCTCCGGATCGGCGTCCACGACCGGTGCGGTGAAGACGCCGCTCACCTTGCGGACGGCCTCGATCTCCTGCCGGAACCGGGTGCGGAAGACGGCGTCCTCGGCGTACTGGGCGTGCACCACCTTGACGGCGACCTCACGGCCCGACCTCGATCTGCCCCGGTAGACGGCTCCCATGCCGCCGGCTCCGAGTCGGTCGACCAGCTTGTACCCGCCGATCGACTTCGGGTCGTCCCTGTGCAGTGGCACCGTCCGAATTCCCTTCCCCCGTAAAGCTGTTCGGGGCACAGGATACGTACCGAGACACGGCGGAGGCCGGGCAGCGAACCGTGGGGTCCGCTGCCCGGCCTCCCCGGACGGTCACACGGACGCGGGCTCCGGCTCGTCCGAGGACGCCTGCCGGGACGGCAGCCCGGCCTTCTTCGCCCCCTTCGCCTCGCGCTTCTTCGCCCGGCGCTCCTTGCGGAGCTCCAGCATCGCGTACAGCGTGGGAACGAGCAGCAGGGTCAGCAGCGTCGACGTGACCAGGCCGCCGATCACGACCACCGCGAGCGGCTGGGCGATGAAGCCGCCCTCGCCGGTGACGCCCAGGGCCATGGGGAGCAGGGCGAAGATCGTCGCCAGGGCCGTCATCAGGATCGGGCGGAGACGGTGGCGGCCGCCCTCGACGACCGCCTCGACGACGCCGTATCCCTGGTTCCTGTACTGGTTGATGAGGTCGATCAGCACGATCGCGTTCGTCACCACGATGCCGATCAGCATCAGCATGCCGATCATCGCGGGGACGCCCATCGGGGTGCCCGTGATCACCAGCAGGCCGATCGCGCCGGTCGCGGCGAACGGGACGGAGACCAGCAGGATCAGCGGCTGGGCCAGCGAGCGGAAGGTCGCGACCAGCAGCATGAACACGATCGCGATCGCCGCGAGCATCGCCAGGCCCAGGTTCTTGAACGCGTCGTCCTGGTCCTGGGAGACCCCGCCGATCTCGGCCGTGGCGCCCGCCGGGAGCTTCAGGGCGTCGAGCTTCGACGTCAGGTCGGCGCTCACCGCACCCGTGTTGTCGCCGGTCGGCTTCGCGGTGATGGTGGCCGCCCGCCGGCCGTCGATGCGGGTCATGGACACCGGGGCGTCGACCAGCCGCACGGTGGCGATGTCGGCGAGCTTCACCGGGCCCAGCCGAAGGGCCTTGAGCTCGGCCAGCGTCCTGGCCGGCTTCGCCGACTTGATGACGATGTCCCGCTCGGTGTCGTCCAGGATCGCCTTGGCGGCGATGGTGCCGCGTACGGCCTGGGTGACGGCCGCCCCGAGGGTCTGGTCGTCGAAGCCGGCGGCCGCCGCCTCCGAGTTGGCCTTGACCGAGATGCGCGGCACGCTCTGCGACAGGTCACTGGTGGCGTCCGTGACGTCGTCCAGACCGGCGACGGCCTTGCGGACCTCCTCGGCGGCCTCGCGCAGCACGCCGCCGTCGGCGGCTTTGACGACCACGCTGAGGTCCTGGTTGCCGAAGCCGTCACCGGCGGCGACGGTGGTGGTGCCGATGCCGGACAGCTGGTGCAGGCCCTTTTCGATGCTGTCCTGGACGTCCTCGTACGACGCCGAGTCGTCCAGCATCACCTGGTAGGACGCCTGGTTGGAGTCCGTGCCGCCGCCGAAGGCCGCCAGGAAGCCGGAGGAGCCGATGGTGACCTGGTAGTCCTTGACGCCCTTGGTGTCGGCGAGCAGTTTCTCGACCTTCTGGGCCTGCTCGTCGGTGGCCGCCAGGCTGGTGCCCGGCTTCAACTCCTGCTTGACGGTGAGGACTTCCTGCTCGCCCTGGTCGAAGAAGTTCGTCTTCAGCAGCGGGGCCATGCCGAACGTGCCGACGAGGATCACGGCCGCGAGCGCCACGCTCGTCAGACGGCGGCGGGTGGCGAACCTCAGGACGGGGACGTAGAGGCGCTGGAGTTTGCTCTTCGCCTCCTTCTCCTCGGCCTTGCGGCGGGCTTCCTCGGCGTCCGCGGGGGTGCCCTTCGGGGCGCGCAGGAACCAGTACGACAGGACCGGCACGACCGTCAGCGACACCAGCAGCGAGGCCAGCAGGGCCGCCGTCACGGTCAGGCTGAACGAGCCGAACAGCTCGCCGACCATGCCGCCGACCAGGCCGATCGGCAGGAACACGGCCACCGTGGTGAGCGTCGAGGACGTCACCGCGCCGGACACCTCGCGGACCGCCTTGAGGATGGCGTCCTGGCGCTCCTCGCCGTACCCGAGGTGCCGCTTGATGTTCTCCAGCACCACGATCGAGTCGTCGACGACCCGGCCGATGGCGATGGTCAGCGCGCCGAGCGTGAGCATGTTCAGGGACAGGTCGCGCGTCCACAGCACGATCAGCGCGAGCACGACGGAGAGCGGGATGCTGACCGCCGTGACCAGCGTCGAGCGGATCGATGCCAGGAAGACCAGGATGACGAGGACCGCGAAGAGCAGTCCGAGGGCGCCCTCGGTGGTCAGGCCGTCGATGGCCTTGGAGACCGCGGGGCCCTGGTCGCTGACGACGGTGACGGAGGTGCCCGCGCCGAGGTCCCTGCGCATCTCGGACAGCTTGTCGTCGACCGCGTTCGAGATGGCGACCGCGCTGCCGTCGTGGTCCATGGTGACCGAGACGGCGAGGCTCGGCCTGCCGTCGGTGCGGGTGATGGAGTCGGCCGTGGCCTGCTGCTCCTCCACCGTGGCCACGTCACCCAGGCGTACGGGCTTCTTGGCGCCCTCACCGGTGAGCATCAGGTCCTGGATCTGCCGCAGCGAGGTGAAGCCGCCGCCGACCTGGACGGTGCGGTTGCTGCCGTCCTCGTCGAAGGAGCCGGCCGGGACGGTCGCGCCGCCCGCCCGGAGCGCCTGGGTGAGGGCCTGCGTGTTCAGGCCCGCCTTGGCGAGCTTCGCGTCGTCGGGGGTGGTGACGGTGACCTGGAGGTCCCGTACGCCGTCGACGGTGACCTGGCCGACGCCGTCGATGTCTTTGAGGTCCGGTACGACGGTCCGGTCGAGCCGGTCGGCCAGGGCCTGCTGGTCCTGGTCGGAGGTGACGGCGAGGACGACGGTCGGGATGTCGTCCGTGGAGCCCGCCACGACCTGCGGGTCCACGTCGTCCGGGAGCTGGACGCGGGCGCGGTTGACGGCCTGCTGGACGTCGGCGACGAGCTGCGCGGTGTCGTTGCCGTACTCGAAGGACGCCATGATCACGGCGTTGCCCTCACTGGCCGTGGAGGTGACGCCGCTGATGGCGTCCACGGCCTCGAGGTTGTCCTCGATGGGCTCGACGACCTGCTTCTCGACGACGTCGGGGGAGGCGCCCTGGTAGGGGGCGATCACCGACACGACCGGCAGTTCGATGGTGGGCAGGAGTTGCTGCTTCAGCTGCGGGATCGCGATCGCGCCGAACGCGAGCGCGATGATGGACATCAGGCCTATCAGGGCCCGTTGAGCGAGGCTGAATCTCGACAGCCAGGACATGGGTCAGGAATCTCTCTTCTGTGAGCGGCAGAAGTTCAGGAACGGCCGCACAGATGAGCGACCGCCCCTACACCCTGAGCCATCCGAGAGGGGTGATCCGTAGCCCCCAGGTCCATTTCCTTATGCGGCTCATACTCCGGCCGCAGTACGGGAGGGCTGAGGTCACTCCACCCTTGGACGTACCAGACCCGACTCGTACGCGATCACCACGAGCTGTGCCCGGTCCCGGGCGCCCAGCTTGGCCATGGCCCGGTTGACGTGCGTCTTCACCGTGAGCGGGCTGACTTCGAGCCGCCCGGCGATCTCGTCGTTGGAGTGGCCGCCCGCGACCTGGACCAGGACCTCGCGCTCCCGCACGGTCAGCGCGGCGAGGCGCTCCGCGCGGGCGGGGTCGCGCTCCTCGTCCCCCGCGTCGCCCTGGGCGAGGAAGCGGGCGATGAGGCCCTTCGTGGCGGCCGGGGACAGCAGCGCCTCGCCGCCGGCCGCGACCCGGATCGCGCTGAGGAGTTCCTCCGGCTCGGAGCCCTTGCCCAGGAAGCCGGAGGCGCCCGCGCGCAGCGACTGCACCACGTAGTCGTCGACCTCGAAGGTCGTCAGGATGACCACCCGGACATGGGCGAGCGAGGGGTCGGCGCTGATCATGCGGGTGGCCGCGAGGCCGTCGGTGCCCGGCATCCGGATGTCCATCAGGACGACGTCGGCCCGCTCCTCCTTGGTCAGCCGCACCGCCTCCGCGCCGTCGGACGCCTCGCCCACGACCTCCATGTCGGACTCGGAGTCGACGAGCACGCGGAATGCGCTGCGCAGCAGTGCCTGGTCGTCGGCGAGCAGGACACGGATGGTCATACGGATTCCCCCGGTTTTCCGGTGACGGCTGTGCGGGTCTTGATCGGCAGGATCGCATGGACGCGGAAGCCGCCTCCGTAGCGGGGACCGGTGGTGAGGGTGCCGCGCAGGGCGGTGACGCGCTCGCGCATGCCGAGCAGGCCGTGGCCGCCGACGGTCCCGGGGTCCTGTTCCTCGCCGGCGCCGTCGTCGAGGACGGTGATCTCGACGTTCGGTCCCACGCGTACGACGCTGACCTCGGCCTTTGCCGCGGTCCCGGCGTGCTTCTGCACGTTGGTGAGGGCTTCCTGGATGACCCGGTAGGCGGCCAGATCCACGGCGGCCGGCAGGGTGGTCCCGTGGTCCGCACGGGCCACCTCGACGTGCTGCCCCGCGCTGCGGAAGGTTCCGACGAGTTCGTCGAGCCGGGCCAGGCCGGGGGCGGGTTCGGTCGGTGCCTCCGGGTCGCCGGACTGGCGCAGCAGCCCGACGGTGGCGCGCAGTTCGTTCAGCGCCGAGCGGCTTGCCTCCCGTACGTGCGCCAGGGCCTCCTTGGCCTGGTCGGGCCGCTTGTCCATGACATGGGCGGCGACTCCGGCCTGGACGTTGACCAGGGCGATGTGGTGGGCGACGACGTCGTGCAGGTCGCGGGCGATGCGCAGGCGTTCCTCGGCGACCCGGCGGCGGGCCTCCTCCTCGCGGGTGCGCTCGGCCCGCTCGGCGCGCTCCCTTATGGCGTGGATGAAGGCGCGGCGGCTGCGGACGGCGTCGCCCGCGGTGGCGCCGATGCCGGTCCAGGCGAAGATCGCGAGGTTCTCCTGGGCGTACCACGGCAAGGGGCCGGCGAGCATGGAAGCGCCGGTGAGGACGGTCATGGTGAGCAGGCCGACGCGCCAGGTGGTGGGGCGGTCGGTGGAGGCGGCGACGGTGTAGAGGGCGATGACCGCGGACATCGCGACGGGGGCGCGGGGGTCGCTGGCGACGGCCGCGACGAGGGAGACCGTGCCGGTGAGGGCGAGGACCGTCAGGGGGGCTCGGCGTCGGAACACCAGCGCGGCGGCACCGAGGGCGATGAGGACCAGGCCGAGGGGGTCGGGCGTACGGAAGCCCCAGCTGACGTTGCGCTCTCCGTGCGGGTCCACGAACGAGCCGGCCACCATGCAGGCGAGTACGCCGGCCGCCAGGGCGGCGTCCAACGCCATGGGGTGCGCTTTGAGGTGACGCCGGGCGCGCTCGAGGATGCTCACGTCGGTCCAAGGTACGGGGGGCGTCGGATGACCGTCACCGAGGGCTCCGCCCCGGACCCCGGACCTATGCCCACCCACCACCGGTCTCGGTGGGACGAGATCTGGCTCCCGGCCTGGAGCTCACCCCGGGATCAGCCCGTCGTCCCGCAGCATCTCCCGTACCTCCTCCAGCGTCGCGTCCGGCGACGGGAGGATGAGTTCCGACGGCTCCAGGGAGTCGTCGGGCAGGGGTTCGCCCAGTTCGCGGACCTTGGCCAGCAGGGCTACCAGGGTGCGGCGGAAGCCGCTCCCGTCGCCGTTCTCCATTTCGGTCAGGAGCTCGTCGTCCAGCCTGTTCAGCTCGGTGAGGTGGCCGTCGGCCAGCCTCACCTGCCCCTCCCCCATGATCCGTACGATCATGTCGCCCTCCTCGGCGTGGGCCCCGGCCGGGTTACTGCTTGTCGAAGCGCGGGGTGTCCTGCGGCTGCTGCTGGGACTGCTGCTGGCTCGTGCCACCTTCGATGGCCTGCTGCCCGGACGTGCCTCCGGCCAGCTCCGCCTTCATGCGCTGCAGCTCCAGCTCTACATCCGTACCACCCGAGAGCCGGTCGAGCTCGGCCTGGATGTCGTCCTTGTGCATGCCGGACTGGTCGTCGAGCGCGCCGGAGGCCAGCAGTTCGTCGATGGCTCCCGCCCTCGCCTGGAGCTGGGCCGTCTTGTCCTCCGCGCGCTGAATCGCCAGGCCGACGTCGCCCATCTCCTCGGAGATGCCGGAGAACGCCTCCCCGATGCGGGTCTGTGCCTGCGCCGCGGTGTACGTGGCCTTGATCGTCTCCTTCTTGGTGCGGAAGGCGTCGACCTTGGCCTGGAGCCGCTGGGCCGCCAGGGTGAGCTTCTCCTCCTCGCCCTGGAGCGTGGAGTGCTGGGTCTCCAGGTCCGTCACCTGCTGCTGGAGCGCGGCACGGCGGGACAGCGCCTCGCGGGCGAGGTCCTCACGGCCCAGCGCGAGGGCCTTGCGGCCCTGGTCCTCCAGCTTGGAGGACTGGGACTGCAGCTGGTTCAGCTGGAGTTCGAGGCGCTTGCGCGAGGTCGCCACGTCGGCGACACCGCGGCGCACCTTCTGCAACAGCTCCAGCTGCTTCTGGTACGAGTAATCGAGGGTTTCGCGCGGGTCCTCGGCCCTGTCCAGGGCCTTGTTCGCCTTCGCGCGGAAGATCATCCCCATACGCTTCATGACACCGCTCATGGGCTTCGCGCGCCCCCTTCTGACGACTTACAGCTCCAGCTCTGCGACAGAACCCACAGTACGGGCCCTGCATCCATTACCGCACTGTTCGGGGACGGATGCGCTCATCCCCAAGGACGACTGACCAAGGCCCTGCTCCGGCGTAAGGAGTAGGTGACCATCAGGGTGAGCAGAGGTTCACCCGGCGTCCGCGTCCCCTTCTGTCCCCCTAGAGACGACCGGTGTTGCCGGATCGTTCCCCACCGGGCTGGGGTCCATGCCCCCGCACCCCGTACCCTTGGGTTTTGTGTTCCGTAGCCGCGCCAAGGATGAGAAGGCACCGGCCGCCGACAAGGCGCCGCTGACCGACTCCAAGCAGACCCGTGACCCGCAGGCCAAGAAGGGTCGCCCCACTCCCAAGCGGAGTGAGGCCCAGACCCAGCGCCGCAGCGTCGCCACCACGCCGACGTCGCGCAAGGAGGCCTCCAAGCGTCAGCGCGACGAGCGACGTGCGCAGATGGAGAAGCAGCGCCAGGCGCTCGCCGGCGGTGACGAGCGGTACCTCCCCGCGCGCGACAAGGGCCCGGTGCGCAAGTTCGCGCGCGACTTCATCGACTCGCGGTTCAACATCGCCGAGTTCTTCCTGCCGATGGCCGTGGTCATCCTCGTGCTGAGCATGGTGCGGGTGGGCGCGCTGCAGAGCATCGCGCTGCTGCTGTGGCTGGTCGTGATCGTGCTGATCGTGCTCGACTCGGTGCTTAGCGGGTTGCGTCTGAAGAAGCGGCTGGCCGAGCGCTTCCCGGACGCGAACAAGCGCGGTGCCGTCGCCTACGCGCTGATGCGCTCCCTGCAGATGCGCCGGCTCCGGCTGCCGAAGCCGCAGGTCAAGCGCGGAGAGCGGCCCTGAGCACTACGCCGTTCACCGGGGGCGCGGAGGTCTGGCTGGACAAGCTGGGCGGACTGCGGGACGTCGTACGACAGGAGCTGGTGGCCCGGCAGCTCGACGAGCAGATAGTCGGGCGGTTCCCGGTGGGGCGGCGCCTGCGGGTGCTCGACGTGGGGATGGGCCAGGGCACGCAGGCACTGCGGCTGGCCCGGGCCGGGCATCAGGTCACCGGCGTCGAGCAGGACAGCACCATGATCTCCGCCGCCCGGGAGGCTCTGGCCGCCGAACCGGAGGGGATCCGGGAGCGGGTGCGGCTCGTCCAGAGCGACGGCCGGGACACCGGGGTGCACTTCCTGCCGGGCAGCTTCGACGTCGTGCTGTGCCACGGCGTGCTGATGTACGTCGAGGAGCCGGATCCGCTGCTGGCGGGGCTGGCCCGGATGCTCGCCCAGGGCGGGCTGCTGTCGCTGCTCGTGCGCAACGCGGACGCGCTGGCCATGCGGCCGGGGCTGTCGGGCGACTGGGGCGGGGCGCTGGCCGCCTTCGACACCACCGCGTACACGAACCGTCTCGGACTCGACGTACGCGCCGACCGCCTGGCGACCCTGACCGCGACCCTCGCGGGCATCGGGGCACCGCTGCAGGCCTGGTACGGCGTCCGGGTCTTCACCGACACCGCGACGGACGGGGCGGAGATGCCGGACGACGTCGAGACACTGCTGACGGTCGAGGAGCGGGCCGGGCGGACCGATCCGTACCGGGGGGTCGCGGCGCTGCTGCACCTGTGCGGGGTGCGGGGCTGACCCACGCGAGCTGCGGGGATGACGAGAAGGGGCGGCCGGGGTCCGGCCGCCCCTTCCGGCTACGCCTCCTGGGCGTGCAGGCTCATCGGACCGTAGATCTTCGTACCGTCCTCGAACAGGTGCACCTGGTCCGCGCCGCCTTCGAGAAGATCCTTCCAGCACTCCCCGATCCAGGACTCGGCGTCCCCCTGCGTGGTGAACTCCTCCGGCACCACCGCGGGCTGCACCTCGCTGCCGTCGGACTTCTCGAACCGCCACGTCCATGCCGCCATGTACGCCTCCCTGATGTGAGCACACTGCACAGCGGGAACCGGATCTTGGTCCGGCTCCTGCCCGCAGCCTATTCGCTCGCTGGGTGAGCCGTTGGAAGACTGCGGGTCGTCGCACGACAGCGGATGGTCGTAGGACTGCGGGTCGCCGTGGGACTGCGGGTCGTGGTCATGGTGCGGGCCGTCCGGAGCCGGTCGCGCGCTCCCCGCGCCCCTCAGGGGCGTCCCAGTCGCGCAAGTCGGGCAGCGACCGGCGAGAATCGGGCTGTGGACGTTACTTTGCTCGGCACCGGCGGCCCTGCGGGGCTCCCTCGCCCCGACTGTCCCTGTGCTGCCTGCGCGGCTGCGCTCGGGGTGGATGCCCGGGCGGCGACCTCGTTGCTCGTGGACGGGACGCTGCTGCTCGATCTGACCCCCGGGGCGGCGTTCGCGGCAGCGCGGGCGGGGCGTTCGCTGGGCGGCGTGGCGCAGGTGCTGTTGTCGCATCCGCACGACGGGCCGGCGGTCGAGGTGCCGGCCGGGCTGCCGCAACCCGGACGGGTGCCGGACGGGCGGGAGTTGACGCTGCTGACGGGGCATCGGGTGCGGGCGGTGGCGATGGACGCGCCGGGGACCGGATACGCGGTGACCGGCCCCGACGGGCAGCGGTTGCTGTATCTGCCGCCCAAAGGAGCGCCGGCCGGGCTGGAGAACGGGTTCGCCGAGACCTACGACATGCTGCTCGCCGACGTCGTGGGGCGGCCGGACGCGCTCGCCAGGCTGCGGGCCGTGAGGGCGCTCGGGCCCACGACGGACGTGGTCGCCGTCCATCTCGACCACGACGTGCCGCCGGGGCCCGAGTTGCGGCGGCGGCTCGCCGCGGCAGGGGCGCGGGCCGTGCCGGACGGGACGACACTGACGGTCGGCGCCTACGAGGACGTACCGGATGTGCCGCGGCGGACGCTGGTGCTGGGCGGTGCCCGGTCCGGGAAGTCGGTGGAGGCCGAGCGGCGCCTGGAGCCCTTTCCGGAGGTGCTGTACGTCGCGACCGGCGGATCCCGGAACGGGGACGGCGAGTGGGCCGCGCGGGTCACCACGCACCGGGAGCGGCGGCCGGGCTCGTGGCGTACGGCCGAGACGTGCGACCTGGTGCCCCTGCTGAAGGACGACGGGCCGCCGCTGCTCATCGACTGTCTGTCCCTGTGGCTGACGGACGCCATGGACGCCGTCGGGGCGTGGGACGACGCGGAGTGGGCCGACGGCGGGGAGCGGGCGCTGCGGGCGCGGGTGCGGGACCTGACGGAGGCGGTGCGGACCACTCGGCGGACGGTCGTCGCCGTGTCGAACGAGGTCGGCTCCGGCATCGTCCCGGCCACCGCCTCCGGGCGGCGCTACCGGGACGAGCTCGGTCGCCTCAACGCGGCCTTCGCGGCCGAGTGCGAGCAGGTCCTGCTGGTCGTGGCGGGACAGGCACTGGTGCTACGGGGCTGACTTCGTCCTTGCGGGCGATCACGCGGTACGCGTTCGAGAAGCGGGTGCGGCGGAGAACGGGGGCCAGGGCGTGGTCCGTCGCCCTGGCCGCGGCCAGCAGGGCCGTGGTCACCCACGGGGGCAGGGACCTGGGCAGGACCTGGGACAGCGCGGACGACAGGTCGTGGGGGACGTGCGCCGCGCGGCGGTCCGTCGTGAGGATCGTGCAGCCCTGGGCCTCCAGTTCCGCGCGGAGGTCGTCCAGGGCCGTCAAAGGAGGGGCCCCGGGCCGGGGGTGGGCGTGCCACCGCTTGCCCAGGAGTCTCGCGAACGCGCAGCGCGGGTCCGGGAGTTCGAGGAGAAGGTGGCCGCCGGGGCGGAGCACGGTCAGGGCGGCGCGGAGTTCCGCGTGCGGGTCCGGGGTGTGCGGCAGGTGGTGGAGCAGGCTGACCACGTCGTAGCGGGCGCGGAGGCGGGCGGTGATCTGCGGGTCCGTCAGCCGGCCCAGGTGGGCCTCCTCGACGCGTTCCGCCCAGCGGGCCCACTCGACTCGGGGCGTGGTGTCCAGGCCGTCGAAGGACGTGTAGGGGAAGACCTCCCTGGCGGCCTCGGGGAAGAGTGCCTCGCCCGTGCCCACGTCCAGCCAGCTCTCCGGTTCGGGGAACCGCAGCATGGCCCGGGCGGTGGAACGAAGGCGCCGTACGGAGGGCGCGGGGGATGCTGACATGGCGGCTCCCGGAGACGTACGACATTCCGCTTCAAAGCGGAACGTATGGGATGCCGATCTTGAGTGCAACGACGTCGCGCGGTCGTCGTGGCGATGTGGCGCCGCCGTGTTCGATCAGGGCCGGTACTGTTCGGCGAATGAGCTCGCTTAATCTCGACGACTTCACCGATCTGATCGAGCGCCCCGACGGCGGGGTGCGCCGCGACGCCGAGGCGCGCCGGGAGCGTCAGATCGTGCCGCCCGGAGCGCTGGGACGGCTGGACGAACTGGGTGAGTGGCTGGCCGCGGCACAGTCGGCCGTGCCGGTGCGGCCGATCGAACGGCCGCGGGTCGTTCTGTTCGCCGGTGACCACGGCATCGCCGAACTGGGCGTCTCGGGGCGGCCGGCGGGCGGCGCGGCCGAGTTGGTACGCGAGGTCGTGGAGGGCGGCCGGCCCGTGTCCGTGCTCGCCCGGCGGCTCGGCGTGCCGGTGCGGGTGATCGACATGGCGCTGGACTGCGATCCGCAGACGCTGCCCGCGGATGTCGCGGAGCGCCGGGTGCGGCGTGGCAGCGGCCGTATCGACATCGAGGACGCGCTCACGCTGGAGGAGGCGGCGACCGCGTTCCTGGCCGGGATCGCCGTCGCCGACGAGGAGGCCGACTCCGGTACGGATCTGGTCGTGCTCGGCGATGTGAGCGTGGGCGGGACCACGGCCGCGGGCACGCTGATCGCCGCGCTGTGCGGGACCGACGCGTCCGTCGTGACCGGGCGGGGCGGGCAGGCGATCGACGACCTGGCGTGGATGCGCAAGTGCGCGGCGATCCGGGACGCGCTCAGGCGGGCCCGGCCGGTGCTCGGGGATCAGTTGCAACTGCTGGCGACGGTGGGCGGGGCCGACCTCGCCGCGCTCACGGGCTTCCTGCTGCAGAGTGCGGTGCGGAAGATGCCGGTGATTCTGGACGGTGTCGTGGTGGCCGCCTGTGCGCTGGTGGGGCAGCGGATCGCGTTCCGGGCGCCGGACTGGTGGCTGGCCGGGCAGAACAGCGGGGAGCCGGGACAGACGAAGGCGCTGGACCGGATGGCGCTTGAGCCATTGCTCGACCACGGGGTGACGGTCGGGGAGGGGGCGGGGGCGCTGCTGGCGCTGCCGCTGGTGCAGGCCGCGGCGGCACTGGCCGCCGAACTGCCCGAGAAGCCGGAGTTCTCCGAGAAGCCGGTGGATTCCCAGGAGCCGGCGGATTCCGAGCAGGCGGCCGATTCCGAGGAGCCGGCGGTTTCCGTTAAGCAGGCGGATTCCGAGGAGCCGCAGGTTTCCGAGCCGTCGGCGGCCTCCGAGGAGCCCGAGAAGGAGTAGGCGTCGGGGGCGGACGGTTCGGCACGGCGGCGAGTTCGACCTCGCCGGGGTCCTCGCGGGCCGGGCAAGGCCCCCGGCAGCGGCCCCACCGCCGTCGCGTGCCGCAACTCCGCCCGTGCGACTGCGCCGCAGGGGCTGAGCGCCGCAGCGCGGAAAGAAAACGGGCAACGGCGCCCATGTGATCCCGCGCCGTGGAACGTGTCCAGCCCCGGGCCCGGCCGGGCACGGCGGAGCGGCGGGCCGCGGTGGTCCCGCGGTCGACCGCGGCCTCTCGGCGGGCCGCCGGGCTTGCTGTCCGGTATGTGCGGGCCGTCGCGTTCGTCAACTTCCTCAGTGCGGTGTGGGTTTCCCTGGGGCAGGACGTGCGGCGGCACAACCAGGAGGACCTCTTCACGCCGTATCTGCTGACCGCCGGCTTCGCCTCCGGTGTGTTCGCGGCATTCCTGGCGATCACCTGCGGCGGCGGAAGCGGGCCGCGTGGATTCTCCACCTCGCGCTGTTCGCCTTCGCGATGACCTTGCGGCGGGACCGGACTGCACCAACGGGGCTGACGGAGTTCATGGTCATCGATCTGCTGCGCCGGGCGCACGAGATCGAGATCACTCAGGCCTCTCTCAACTTCGCCATGTTCCGGTCGGTCTTCGAACGTGGTGCACGCCTCGGCGCCGGGTCGGTGCTGAGGCTGTGGCGCTCGCTGCTCAGCTCCGAAGCTCACGGTGCAGAAGGGCGGCACGAGGAAGACGCCGGAACGGAGAGGGGGCCGCCCGATGAAGACGCTCGCCCGCTGGGCCCGCGCCGAATGGGAGCTGCTGTACGTCTCCGTGCGCGTGCCGTTGATCCGGCGCGGGTGGAGGGCGCTCCCCATGGCCCTCGGGGCCGTGTGCCTGACGGCGGCCCTGCACTTGGTGCACAACCAGTCGTGGGGCTATCAGTTCGTGCAGAACATCGGGGGCGTGCGCGCCCAGGACCCGCTCTGGCTCGCCCTCCTTCGCACCCCCCTGTCCCTGTTCGTGCCCGCCCTGGATCTGCCCGTCTGGGGTGCCCTGGTACAGGTCCTGCTGGTGTTCGGGATCGCCGAGATCTGTCTGGGCCGGTGGCGGACGCTCACCCTCGCGTACACCGCCACTCTCGCCGGCACGCTGTACGCGCGCGTGGGCATCCGGCTGGGCCCCGACAGCCCGTTGGGCCTGCCCGGCTCGGACGCGCACGTCGTGGACACCGGGCCGTCGGCTGCCGTGGTGGGCCTCGCCGTGTTCGTCGGATGGCGCTACGGCGCGTATGTCACCGCGGCCGCGGTGAGCGCGGCGATGGTGGTCGAGGTGGCACTGAAGGGGAATCTGGCCGGCAAGGAGCATCTGGCGGCTATCGCGGCGGTGCTGGTGCTGTGCGGGGTGTCGGAGCTGCGTCACCGGCGTTCGAGGGCACGGGCCGGCGCCGGGTCGGGCTTGCCGCCGATCAGGTCCTGAATCCTGCGCTGAGGGCCCGCCCAGCGGCGGTCGTGACGGTAGGCGCGCAGGCGGGATCGGGCACGGGCGCGTGGGCGGCGGCGGTAAAAGCGCTTGGCCCACGGGGAGCCGGGGCGGGCCAGCCGGATGGTGCCGACGAGGGCGATGAGGGGGACGATCACCCCGAAGATCGCGGTGCGGGCCTTTCCCTTGGCCAGGGCGAGGAGCGAGAAGAAGAAGTTCACGGCCACGCTCACGATGACGGAGCCGCGGTCCTGGAGCTCGTCCTCGTCGAGGTCGTTGACCCCGAAGGGCACGAATCCGCACAGGACCAGGCCGACGAGGGCCGCCGTGAGCACCACGACCTCGACGCTCTTGCGTCCCGCCTCGGTCCAGTAGACGTCGTCGAGGTGCAGGATCAGCGCGAACTCGTCGAGGACCAGGCCCGCACCGATGCCGAAGACGACCGCGAAAGCGGCCGAGCCGAAGCCGTGCCGGTTGCTGGCGACCGCGCCGAAGCCGCCGAGGACGGTGAGGACGATGCCGGGGACCACGTGGTGGATGTGCACTCCCCCGGCGCTGACGTTGCCGAAGGGCCCCTTGCCGGCCCGGATCATGCGGGTGACGACGCGGGTGATCAGGAACGTGAGCACGAAGGCGGTGAGGGCGCAGAGCAGTGGCAGCTTGCCCGGTTCGATGATGTTCCGCTCAAGCCAATGTCCCATATGCGCACTTTATCCATGGGTGCCCCGGGTGCTCTCGCGACCGCCGGGTAACCTGCGCCGGTGTCCACGACCTCCTCGCCCGCCTCCTGGCCGGACGGCCTCCGCTTCGCCTTCGGCACCCTCACCGTGCTCCCGGTCAAGGTGACCCGCTGGGACCGGGAGGCCGCCCGCGGCGGCATGCTGTGCGCCCCGGCGGCAGGGCTGGCGGTCGGCGTCTGCGCGGCCGCGCTCGGCTTGTTCCTGCTGTTCCTGGGTGCGGGGCCGCTGCTCGCCGCCGTCGCCTCCGCCGCCGTACCCGCCGCGCTCACCCGGGGACTGCACCTGGACGGGCTCGCGGACACCGCGGACGGGCTGGGCAGCGGCAAGCCCGCCGAGGACGCGCTACGGATCATGAAGCAGTCGGACATCGGGCCCTTCGGTGTGATCACCCTCGTCTTCGCCCTGTTCGCCCAGGTGGCCGCACTGTCGCAGCTCTACGCCGACTCGTGGTCCCGGGGCGCCCTCGCCGCCGTCGTCTCGGCGACCGCCGCCCGCCTGGCCCTCACCGTGGCCGCCCGCACCGGGGTGACTGCCGCCCGGCCGGAAGGGCTGGGGGCCGCGGTGGCGGGGGTGGTGCCGGTGCGGGGTGCGGTGATGACCGTCGTCGCGGTCACGCTGGCGTCGGCCGCGGCCGGGGGGATGTTCGGACCGTACGACGCCGTCCGCACGGCCCTCGCGGTCCTCGCCGCCCTCGCCGTGGCCGAACTCCTCCTGCGGCGCTGCCTCCGACGGTTCGGCGGGGTGACCGGTGACGTGTTCGGCGGGCTCGCGGAGACGGCGGCCACGGCGGTGCTCGTCGCACTGAGCCTGGGCCGCTAGCAGGCCCTGCACCACACCCCGGGCCGCCCTTCTCGAGCATCGAACTCGGTTCCGGAGCGCGGATGATCGCCCGCGCCCGCAACCGTGCCGTACCGGTCGCGGTGCCGGGTGAGGAAGAGGCGTACGCTCGCCGGAACCAGGCGAGTGTGACTCAGCTCACCGGGTCCGAGGACCAAGAAGTGGCCAGGACGGCACCGACAGGTGAACGGCCATGGGAATGATCGACACCGAGCCCGAGCGTAGGCTCATGTCGGGTGTTTACCTGCCCTGGTAGAGACCAGGCCCGCGCGAGGGTTCTAGGGTCGGTTTCGGGCTCGGCCGACCCACCCCTGTTCGGCCACAACGGACTTCAACGGAAGCGAGATTTCACCACCGTGACTGCTCTCACTCTCAGCACCGCCGCGGCGCCCGGCCTGCGGGCCGACGCGATCGTGATCGGTGTTGCCAAGGGCGCTGAGGGCCCGGTCGTCGCACCGGGCGCCGAGGCCGTGGACAAGGCGTACGACGGCAAGCTCGCCGGCGTCCTGGAAACCCTCGGTGCCTCCGGTGCCGAGGGCGAGGTGACGAAGCTGCCCGCACCGGCCGGCTTCAAGGCGCCGCTCGTGGTGGCGGTGGGCCTGGGCGCCGAGCCCGAGAAGGACTCCGGCTTCGACGCCGAGGCGCTGCGCCGGGCCGCCGGCGTCGCCGCCCGAACCCTCTCCGGCTCCAAGAAGGCCGCGTTCGCGCTGCCGCTCGCGGACGCCGCGGATGCCGGTGTGGTGGCCGAGGGCGTCCTGCTCGGGGCGTACTCCTTCGACACGTACAAGGAGAACGGCAGGAGCGACGCCAAGGGCAAGAACGGCAAGGCGCCGCTCGCCGAGGCCGCGCTGCTCGGCGGCAAGCCCCGCGACCGCGCCTACAAGGCGGCACTCGAGCGTGCCACCGCCGTGGCCGAGGAGCTCAACCGCGCCCGCGACCTGATCAACATGCCGCCGAACGACCTCAACCCCGAGGCGTTCGCCGCCGTCGCGCAGACCGCGGCCAAGGAGCACGGCATCAAGGTGCAGGTGCTCGACGAGAAGGCCCTGGTCAAGGGCGGCTACGGCGGCATCCTCGGCGTCGGCGCCGGGTCGGCGGCGGGTCCGCGGCTGGTGAAGCTGTCGTACACCTCCTCCAAGGCGGACAAGCACCTCGCCTTCGTCGGCAAGGGCATCACCTACGACTCGGGTGGCATCTCGCTCAAGCCGGCCGGCCACAACGAGACGATGAAGTGCGACATGAGCGGTGCGGCGGCGGTCTTCGCCGCCGTGGTCGCCGCCGCGCGTCTGGGGCTGGAAGTCAACGTCACCGGCTGGCTGGCGCTCGCCGAGAACATGCCGTCGGGTTCCGCGACCCGCCCCGGCGACGTGCTGCGCATGTACAGCGGCAAGACCGTGGAGGTGCTCAACACCGACGCCGAGGGCCGCCTGGTCCTCGCCGACGCGCTGTGGGCGGCCTCCGAGGAGAAGCCGGACGCGATCGTGGACGTGGCGACGCTGACCGGCGCGATGATGCTGGCGCTGGGCAACCGGACGTTCGGGATCATGGCGAACGACGACGCGTTCCGCTCCGCGCTGCACGAGGCCGCCGAGGAGGTCGGTGAGCCGGCGTGGCCGATGCCGCTGCCGGAGCACCTGCGCAAGGGCATGGACTCCTCCACCGCCGACATCGCGAACATGGGTGAGCGGATGGGCGGCGGGCTGGTCGCCGGGCTCTTCCTGCGCGAGTTCGTGGGCGAGGGGATCACCTGGGCGCACCTGGACATCGCCGGACCGGCCTTCAACGAGGGCGGGCCCTTCGGGTACACGCCGAAGGGCGGCACGGGGACGGCGGTGCGCACGCTGGTGCGGCTGGCGGAGCTGACCGCCGCGGGTGACCTGGGCTGACGTCCGCCCAGTAGCCCGGTCCGTTCGGTTGTGCGGCGGCCGCGGGGGCGTGGGGGCTGGTCGCGCAGTTCCCCGCCCCTGCGGCGTTGCCGTTCCCCGCACGGCTGGTCGCGCCCACGCGGCGGAGCCGCAGATCGACACAGCCCCGCGCCCCTGAGGCGTTGCCGTTCCCGCACGGCTGGTCGCGCCCGCGCGGCGGAGCCGCAGATCGACACAGCCCCGCGCCCCTGCGGCGTTGCCGTCCGTCCCCCGCACGGCTGGTCGCGCCCACGCAGCAGAGCCGCAGAACGACACAGCCCCGCGCCCCTGCGGTCGGTCGAGTTGCCGTTGCTCGTATGAGTGCGACGTCTCACACACCGGCCCGGCGTCTCTTACTGCCACGACAAGTGCGAAGATGGGGCTCGGCAGGACAGGGCCCCACCGAAGGGCCGAAGAACGAGCGGCCGGACACCAGCCGCCGACCGGTCACCGCAGACCGGCGTGGCGCACATGCATGGAGGACGTGACGTGGCGAACGACGCCAGCACCGTTTTCGACCTAGTGATCCTCGGCGGTGGTAGCGGTGGTTACGCCGCGGCCCTGCGCGGGGCGCAGCTGGGCCTGGACGTCGCCCTGATCGAGAAGGACAAGGTCGGCGGTACCTGCCTGCACCGGGGGTGCATCCCCACCAAGGCCCTGCTGCACGCGGGCGAGATCGCCGACCAGGCCCGCGAGAGCGAGCAGTTCGGTGTGAAGACCACCTTCGAGGGCATCGACATCGCCGGGGTCCACAAGTACAAGGACGGTGTCATCGCCGGCCTGTACAAGGGCCTGCAGGGACTTGTCGCCTCCCGCAAGGTGACGTACATCGAGGGTGAGGGCCGCCTCTCCTCCCCCACCTCCGTCGACGTGAACGGCCAGCGCGTCCAGGGCCGCCACGTCCTGCTGGCGACCGGCTCCGTGCCGAAGTCGCTGCCGGGCCTGGAGATCGACGGCAACCGCATCATCTCCTCCGACCACGCTCTGGTCCTGGACCGCGTGCCGAAGTCGGCGATCGTCCTGGGCGGCGGCGTCATCGGCGTCGAGTTCGCCTCCGCCTGGAAGTCCTTCGGCACGGACATCACGATCATCGAGGGCCTCAAGCACCTGGCGCCCCTCGAGGACGAGAGCTCCTCCAAGCTTCTTGAGCGCGCGTTCCGCAAGCGCGGCATCAAGTTCAACCTGGGCACCTTCTTCTCCAAGGCCGAGTACACGGCCGACGGTGTCAAGGTCACCCTCGCCGACGGCAAGGAGTTCGAGGCCGAGCTCCTGCTGGTCGCGGTGGGCCGCGGGCCCGTCTCCGCCGGTCTCGGATACGAGGAGCAGGGCGTCGCCATGGACCGCGGCTACGTCCTGGTCGACGAGTACATGCGCACCAACGTCCCGACCGTCTCCGCCGTCGGTGACCTGGTCCCGACGCTCCAGCTGGCGCACGTCGGTTTCGCCGAGGGCATCCTGGTGGCGGAGCGTCTGGCCGGTCTGAAGACCGTTCCGATCGACTACGACGGTGTCCCCCGGGTGACGTACTGCCACCCCGAGGTCGCCTCCGTGGGCATCACCGAGGCCAAGGCCAAGGAAATCTACGGTGCGGACAAGGTCGTCGCCCTGAAGTACAACCTCGCCGGCAACGGCAAGAGCAAAATCCTGAACACCGCGGGCGAGATCAAGCTCGTCCAGGTCAAGGACGGAGCCGTGGTCGGCGTCCACATGGTCGGCGACCGCATGGGCGAGCAGGTCGGCGAAGCCCAGCTGATCTACAACTGGGAGGCGCTGCCCGCCGAGGTCGCCCAGCTCATCCACGCCCACCCGACGCAGAGCGAAGCGCTCGGCGAGGCCCACCTGGCCCTGGCCGGCAAGCCCCTCCACTCGCACGACTGACCCTCGGTCGACGAACGCGACGACACAGACTTCCGCACTTGTAAGGAGCAACCGAAACCATGGCGGTTTCCGTAACCCTTCCGGCGCTCGGCGAGAGCGTCACCGAGGGCACTGTCACCCGCTGGCTGAAGGCCGAGGGAGAGCGCGTCGAGGCCGACGAGCCGCTGCTCGAGGTGTCGACCGACAAGGTCGACACCGAGATCCCCTCCCCCGCAGCCGGTGTCCTGGCGTCCATCAAGGTCGCCGAGGACGAGACCGTTGAGGTCGGCGCCGAGCTGGCCGTCATCGACGACGGCACGGGCGCACCCGCTGCCGCCCCGGCCCCGGCCGCCGAGGAGGTCGCCGCTCCGGCGCCCGAGCCGGCTCCGGCCGCCCAGCCGTCCACCGAGCAGGCCGCCCCGGCTCCTGCTCCCACCGCAGAGGCCGCCTCCGGCGGCGGCAGCGCCGAGGGCACGGACGTCGTCCTGCCCGCGCTCGGTGAGTCCGTCACCGAGGGCACCGTCACCCGCTGGCTGAAGTCGGTCGGCGACTCCGTCGAGGCCGACGAGCCGCTGCTCGAGGTCTCCACGGACAAGGTCGACACCGAGATCCCGGCGCCCACCTCCGGTGTGCTGCTCGAGATCACGGTCGGCGAGGACGAGACCGCCGAGGTCGGTGCCAAGCTGGCCGTCATCGGCGCCCCGGGCGCGGCTCCGGCCGCTGCTCCGGCCCCCGCCGCCCCGGCTCCGGCCCCTGCTGCCGAGGCTCCGGCTCCCGCGCCGGCAGCCCCCGCGGCTCCGGCCGCTCCGGCGCCCGCCCCGGCTCCGGCTCCCGCCCCGGTGGCCGCTGCCCCGGCCCCGGCTGCCCCGGCTCCGGCCGCTCCGGCTCCGGCTCCGGCCGCGCAGGCTCCCGCCGCCACCTCCGGTGACGACGGCGCCTACGTGACCCCGCTGGTGCGCAAGCTCGCCGCCGAGAACGGCGTCGACCTGGCCACCGTCAAGGGCACCGGCGTGGGCGGTCGTATCCGCAAGCAGGACGTCACCGCCGCCGCCGAGGCCGCGAAGGCCGCCGCCGCCGCTCCGGCTCCGGCCGCCGCTCCGGCAGCCGCCGCCAAGAAGGCGCCGGTCCTGGAGGCCTCCCCGCTGCGTGGCCAGACCGTCAAGATGCCGCGCATCCGCAAGGTCATCGGCGACAACATGGTCAAGGCCCTGCACGAGCAGGCCCAGCTGTCCTCGGTGGTCGAGGTCGACGTCACCCGTCTGATGAAGCTGCGCGGCCGGGCCAAGGACGCGTTCGCGGCCCGTGAGGGCGTCAAGCTCTCCCCGATGCCGTTCTTCGTCAAGGCGGCGGCCCAGGCGCTGAAGGCGCACGCGCCCATCAACGCCAAGATCAACGAGGCCGAGGGCACGATCACCTACTTCGACACCGAGAGCATCGGTATCGCGGTGGACTCCGAGAAGGGCCTGATGACCCCGGTCATCAAGCACGCCGGTGACCTCAACATCGCCGGTATCGCCAAGGCCACGGCGGAGCTCGCGGGCAAGGTCCGCGCCAACAAGATCACCCCGGACGAGCTGTCCGGCGCGACCTTCACCATCAGCAACACCGGTTCGCGCGGTGCGCTCTTCGACACGATCATCGTGCCGCCGGGCCAGGTCGCGATCCTCGGTATCGGTGCCACGGTCAAGCGTCCGGCCGTCATCGAGACGGAGGAGGGCACGGTCATCGGCGTCCGCGACATGACGTACCTGACCCTGTCCTACGACCACCGTCTGGTGGACGGCGCCGACGCGGCCCGTTACCTGACCGCGGTCAAGGCGATCCTGGAGGCGGGCGAGTTCGAGGTCGAGCTCGGCCTGTAGTCCGGCTTTCCGCTTGCTTGTACGGTGCCCCCGTCCGGAACTTTCCGGGCGGGGGCACCGGCGTCTCATCGGGGCGTCAGCTTCTTGTCCGACCAGCCCCACAGGGACTCCACCCAGACGTTGGGGATGGACAGCTTCGCCGCACGCGTCAGACGCTGGGTGCGGTAGGCCTTCAGCACGTCGTACGTGGCGTCGAGGCAGTCCCGTGAGGTGAGCTTCCCGGTCCTCGGGTCGACGCCCACGAGGAAGCCCCGCTCGGCGACGACAGGGATCATCGCCCGGGCCGCCGGCACGTCACCCGTCGCGGACGAGGTGCAGCGGTAACGGCTGTACGGGTGCTCCGACGTGCCCGGATGGTTCGCGTCCCGGGACATCTCGCTGAGCATGCGCGCGTACGTCCCCTCCGCGTGCCAGGCGCCGACGTCGCCGCCCGGCGGGGTGTACAGCCTGCCGCTCGGGTTCTCGACCGCGCCGTACACCCAGCGGTCGGTACCGGTGACGCGGAAGCCCCAGCCGACGTGGCCGAACCGCTGCGCCCCGTCCGGCTTGACGAAGACGCAGGCGCCGCCGGGCCCGCCGCCCCGGGCCGCGCCCGCCATGCCCGTGATCCCTTCCGTGGCCGTGCCGGCCGGTTTCCTCTCCGCCCGGGTGGGCGTCTGCCGACAGCCCGTCCCGCTGACGAGCGCGCCGATCACGGCCGCCGCGACCGTCCAGTACAGCGGTCCCCGCCGTCCCCCGATGTCCATGCCGCCCCCCGTCATGACGAGGGGCGCCCCGGTCGGGAACCCCTCTGCCGACCGCGACACCGAACGAGCCTTCGGGGTTCCGTGTCTTGACAGAAGTCGTCGAGCTGAGAGCGTGTAAGCCTCGTCTCACCTGCGCGAAAGCGCCCCCGTGCGCCCCTCCCGGAAGGGCCCGCGGCCTTATTGTCTAAACGTCAAACGCCCCCGGGGCCGATGGGCGGCCCCTCCCTAAGGAGCCCTCATGACCGCGCCCGTCGTCCACTCGCTGCGCGAGCAGATCCGCGAGCACATCGTGGAGGGGATCGTCAGCGGGCGCTGGAAGCCGGGCGAGCGGATCGTGGAGCGCCGTATCGCCACCGAGCTGGAGGTCAGTCAGACCCCGGTGCGGGAGGCGCTGCGGGAGCTGGAGTCGCTGCGGCTGATCGAGTCGGCGCCGAACAAGGGTGTCCGGGTGCGGAACCTGACCGCGGCCGACCTGGAGGAGAGCTACCCGGTCCGGGCCGGTCTGGAGGCGATCGCGGCGGAGCTGGCGGCGGCGCGGCTGGCGGAGGACTGCTCGGCCCTGGAGCCGCATGTCGCCGCGCTGTACGAGGCGGACCGGGACGCGGACGGGACGGGGCAGGTGCGGCACACGGTGGGCTTCCACCGGGAGTTGGTCCGGGCGGCCGGGAACTCGGTGCTGCTGCACACCTGGGAGGGGCTCGGCATCGAGGTCTTCACCGCCCTGTCGATCCGCTGGCTGGGCACGGTGCAGCAGTCGTACGCCGAGGAGCACGAGGAACTGGTGGCCGCGTTCCGCCGCCGCGATCCTCGCATCGCCGACATCGTGAAGGCCCATGTGCTGGGGTGCGCGCCGCGGGCCTGAGACGCGCGGTGCGCTGAACAACAGCCCTCGGGACCCACCCGAACACCGGAGCAGGTCACCGCTCAAACGCCGCCCGACCTGCGGAAATCGCCGCTTTCGGCGACACCCGGTGCCGTCGCCGGAGGCACCGCGTGCCTATTTTCTCGTGATCAAGAGGTTTTGCCTCTCAACCCTTTGATCGATCATCGATCAGGGAGTTAGAGTCGCCGACGGGCTTCCACCGAGGCCCCAAGCCCTGTCCTGCCAAAGACAAAGGGCACCCCCGAACCCTTACCGATGAGGGAACCCCCTTCGACTGAGGAAGGCGGCGACATGACCGACCCCAAAGCCATCCAGCCGAGCGCGCTCGACCAGCTCCCGGACCGTGACCCCGAGGAAACAGCCGAATGGCAGGCCTCACTGGACGCGGTCGCCAAGGCGGCCGGGCCGCACCGCGCGGCGTACCTGATGCGTCGCACGCTGGAGCGTGCCGAGGGCACCGGCATCGCGCTGCCCAAGCTTCTCGAGACCGACTACGTCAACACCATCCCGACCGCCGCCGAGCCGTCCGCGGCCGGTGACGAGGCGATGGAAGCCCGGATCACCGCCTGGAACCGCTGGAACGCGGCGGCGATGGTCAGCCGGGGCAGCAAATACGGCGTCGGCGGCCACATCGCCACCTTCGCCTCCGCGGCCTGGCTGTACGAGACCGGCTTCAACCACTTCTTCAAGGGCAAGGAGGCGGACGGCTCAGGCGACCAGCTGTACATCCAGGGCCACGCCTCCCCCGGCATCTACGCCCGCGCCTTCCTCGACGGCCGGATCGGCGAGGACCACCTCGACAACTTCCGCCGCGAGTCCGCGGGCGGCGGTCTCCCGTCGTACCCGCACCCCCGCCGCCTGCCCTGGCTGTGGGAGTTCCCGACGGTGTCGATGGGCCTCGGCCCGCTGTCGGCGATCTACCAGGCGCGCTTCAACCGCTATCTGACCAACCGCGGCATCAAGGACGTCTCCTCGTCCCACGTCTGGGCCTTCCTGGGCGACGGCGAGATGGACGAGCCGGAGTCGACCGCCGCCCTCGGGCTGGCCTCCCGCGAGGGTCTGGACAACCTGACCTTCGTCATCAACTGCAACCTGCAGCGCCTCGACGGCCCGGTCCGCGCGAACTTCAAGATCGTGCAGGAGCTGGAGGCCCAGTTCAGAGGGGCCGGCTGGAACGTCATCAAGACCCTGTGGGGCACCGCCTGGGACGAGCTGTTCCAGCTCGACACCACGGGCGCGTTGGTACGCCGCCTGCGCGAGGTACCCGACGCCCAGGTGCAGACGTACCAGACCCGCGGCGCCGCCTACATCCGCGAGGACTTCTTCGGCAAGGACCCGGCGCTCGCCGAGATGGCGAAGCTGCTGAGCGACGACAAGATCCTCGAGTGTTTCCACCTCTCCCGCGGTGGCCACGAGGCGCGCAAGGTGTACGCGGCCTACAAGGCGGCCGTGGAGTTCAGGGGCGCCCCGACGGTCATCCTGGCCCAGACGGTCAAGGGCCACACCCTCGGCGAGGGCTTCGCGTCGAAGAACGCCAACCACCAGATGAAGAAGCTCTCGGTGGACGAGTTCAAGACGATGCGCGACCTGCTGGAGCTGCCGATCTCGGACAGCCAGTTCGTCGACGGGGTCGTGCCGTACGGCCACCCCGGCGCCGACTCCCCCGAGGTCCGCTACCTCCAGGAGCGCCGGGCGGCGCTCGGCGGCCCGGCCCCGGCCCGCCGTACGCACGCACTGGCCCCGCTGCCGGCCCCGGCGGAGAAGGCGTTCGCCTCCTTCGACAAGGGCTCCGGCACGCAGAACGTGGCCACCACCATGGCCTTCGTCCGGCTCGTCAAGGACCTGGTCCGCGACAAGGAGTCCGGCAGGCGCTGGGTGCCGATCGTCCCCGACGAGGCGCGCACCTTCGGCATGGAGAGCCTCTTCCCGTCCCTGGGCATCTACTCGCCCAAGGGCCAGACGTACGAGCCGGTCGACCGCGACCAGCTGATGTACTACAAGGAGGCCGAGAACGGCCAGATCCTCAACGAGGGGATCACCGAGGCCGGTTCGATGGCCGACTTCATCGCCGCGTCCACCGCGTACTCCACGCACGGCGAAGCGATGATCCCGTTCTACATCTTCTACTCGATGTTCGGCTGGCAGCGCACGGCCGACCAGATGTGGCAGCTCGGCGACCAGCTCGGCCGCGGCTTCCTCGTCGGCGCCACGGCCGGCCGTACGACCCTGACGGGCGAGGGCCTCCAGCACGCCGACGGTCACTCGCCGGTGATCGCGGCGACCAACCCCGCCGCGCTGACGTACGACCCGGCGTTCGCGTACGAGGTCGCGGCGATCGTCAAGGACGGTCTGCGCCGTATGTACGGCGAGGCGGCCCCGGGTGAGGACCAGAACGTCTTCTACTACCTCACCGTTTACAACGAGCCGCTGCCGCAGCCCGCGAAGCCCTCGGGCCTCGGCGTCGAGGAGGGCATCGTCAAGGGCCTGTACCGGTTCAGCACGGCGGAGTCGGCGGGCCTGTCCCCGGTGGCCAACGCGCCGCGCATCCAGCTGCTGGGCTCCGGCACGGCGATCCACTGGGCGATCAAGGCGCAGAAACTGCTCGCCGAGGAGTGGGGTGTGGCCGCCGACGTGTGGTCCGCGACCTCCTGGACCGAGCTGCGCCGCGACGCCCTGGAGGCCGACGCGGCCCTGCTGCGGGGCGAGGAGCGGATGCCGTACGTCCGTCAGGCGCTGAACGGCGCCGAGGGCCCGGTGCTCGCGGTCTCCGACTACATGCGCCAGGTCCCCGACCAGATCGCGCAGTGGGTCGAGCAGGACTACTCCTCGCTGGGCGCCGACGGCTTCGGCCTCTCGGACACCCGTGAGGCGGCCCGCCGCCACTTCGGTGTCGACGCCGAGTCGATCGTCGTCGCGGCTCTGGCCCAGCTCGCGAAGCGGGGCGAGGTCAAGGCGACCGCGGTGAAGGAAGCCCGGGAGAAGTACGGCCTGTAGGACCTGAGGTCCGAGGACAGCGATGAAGGGGTACGGCTGCTGCCGTACCCCTTCGTTGTCGGTGGGGCCCGGCATCATGGCCGTATGCGTGCTGCCCGTCTGATCAAAATGGTGCTGCTGCTCCAGTCCCGGCCGTCCATGACCGCCGCCGAGCTGGCGCGGGAGCTGGAGGTGTCCGAGCGGACCGTCACGCGGGACGCGCAGGCGCTGTCGGAGGCGGGGGTGCCGGTGTACGCGGACCGGGGACGGGCCGGCGGCTACCGCCTGATCGGCGGGTACCGCACGCGGCTGACCGGGCTGGCCCGCGGCGAGGCGGAGGCGCTGTTCCTGTCGGGGGTGCCGGGGGCGCTGCGGGAGATGGGCCTGGAGGACGCGGCCTCGGCGGCCCGGCTGAAGGTGTCGGCGGCCCTGCTGCCGTCCTTGAGCGACGCCTCTCGTACGGCGGCGCAGCGGTTCCATCTGGACGCGCCGAGCTGGTTCAAGGAGCCGAAGACCCCCGAGCTGCTGCCCGCCGTCGCGGACGCGGTGTGGGACGACCGGCGGGTCACCGCGCGCTACCGGAGCCGCGAGGCCGAGGTGGAGCGCGATCTGGAGCCGTACGGGCTCGTGCTCAAGGCGGGCGTCTGGTATCTGTGCGCGCGGGTGGCGGGGGGCCGCGGGTCGTACCGGGTGTACCGGATCGACCGGTTCACCGAGGTGACGGCCGGTGAGGAGCGGTTCGCGCGGGACGAGGAGTTCGATCTGCCGGGCTTCTGGGACGAGCGGGCCGAGCTGTTCGCGCGCTCGCTGCTGCGGGCGGAGGTGGTGGTGCGGCTGTCCGGGGACGGGGTGCGCAGGCTGCCGTACGCCGTCGATCCCGTGGCGGCCCGGGAGGCTCTGGAAGCGGCCGGCGCCGCGGACGGCGACGGGTGGGTCACGGTGACGCTGCCGGTGGAGTCCGAGGAGGTGGCGCACACGCAGCTCGCGGCGCTCGGGCCGGAGGTGGAGGTGCTGGAGCCGGAGAGCCTGCGGGCGCGTTTCGTCAAGGACGCGACCAGACTTGCCGAGCTGTACGGGACATAACAATCCGCCGCACTCCACGTGCGCCCCACCCTTTCAGGGCCGATGCTGGACCCGTGATGGACGAGACGGAGTTCTGGGAGCTGGTGGACGCCACCCGCGAGGCCGCCGAGGGCGACCCCGAGGAGCAGGCGGACCTGCTCGTGGACCGGCTTCTGCGGCTGGACCCGGACATGGTCCTCGACTTCGCCCGTCACTTCGAGGCCCGCTACAACCGCGCGTACACCTGGGACCTGTGGGGCGCCGCCTGGGTCCTTCTGGACGGCGCGAGCGACGACGCCTTCGACTTCTTCCGGTGCTGGCTGATCGGCCAGGGCCGCGAGGTGTACGAGGGCGCGGTGCACGACCCGGACTCGCTCGCCGACCTCCTGGACGACTTCGACGAGGAGATGGACGGCGACGGCGAGGAACTCGGCTACGCGGCGGACGAGGCGTACGAGCAGCTCACCGGCACCGTCGCCCCCGATCTGGGCATCGCGCCCGCCCCGTCGGAGCCGCAGGGCAGGCCGGTCGACTTCGAGGACGAGTCGGTGCTGGCCGCGCGGTACCCGAAGCTGTGGGAGCGGTTTCGGGGCTGAGGCTCACGCGGCGGCGGTGCGGCGGCGGGTCGTGTCCGTCGGAATGTAGGCGTGCGTCTGGTCCGCCCTCACGGCGTGGTGCAGGGGCGCCGCGTTGGCCTGTTCCAGGGCGGACGCGGTGACGGCGGCCGGGCCCAGGATGACGGCCACGACCGCGCAGAGGACCGCCCAGGGGCCGCGGGCGGTCCTGGCCCAACCGCCCGCGTTCTGCGTGGTGTTGTCGGTGTCGATGTGCCTGCTGTTCATGATCCCCACCTCCGGTCAGTGCGTGTCCCCGAAGGTATGCCGACTGCCTCTGGGGGATCCGTGAGCCGGCTGGGAGAAAGCTGTGAGCCGGGCACGGCTACGTCCTGCCCTGCAGGCGGGCCGCCAGGTCTCTGATCTCCGGGAGGCGGGCGCTCAGGGCCGCGCCCGGGCAGCTCGTCCGGTAGCCGTCCTTGTGGCCGGCCAGGGCGGGGAAGGTGGCGGTGGTGCCGTCGGCGTAGCGGCTGAGGCCGTTGCTGGAGACCAGGCGGACCGTCCCGCGCGGGTCGATGTCGGCGAGGCCGAGCTTCCAGGCGGCGAGATGGGCGATCGCGTCGGTCATCACCTTCGGGACCGGTACTCCGGCCGTGAAGGTGCCGAGGGCGGCGATCCCCGTGGTGCGGTGGTTGAAGCCCTGGGTGTGGGCACCGGTGACGGGGCGGTCGGTACCGCCCGCACGGCCTTCGTAGATGTTGCCGCAGCGGTCGACGAGGAAGTTGTAGCCGATGTCGTCCCAGTCGCGGGCGTCGGTCATGCCCTGGGCGAGGTAGCGGATGATGCGGGGTGCCTCGGCGCAGTCGTAGGCGTTGGGCGAGTCGGTGTGGTGGATGAACACCGCCATGACCTTGTCGTCGTAACGCGGCGGCGGCCGTGTGCGGTCGCTGTCCCGCGCCGCCCAGACCGACCTCGGCACGATGTGCGGTCTGGTCACGGTGTGGGCCACCGCGGGGCGGCCCGCGACCGACCGGGCACCGTCGGACCCGATGCTTCCGATTCCGTGCGCGCACAGCACCAGTGCGACGACGGCCGCGAGGCCGGGCAGACAGCCGAGCAGCACGAGCGCGGCCTTCGGTATGTGCACCGCGCGTGTTCTCCGGGGGCCCGTCGGTCGGACACGCATGCTTCCCACTGTCCGGCCGATCCGGTCCGCCCGCGATGTGTGCTGTGCCACCCGGTGGAACCATCGTCCTGTTCCGCGACGTTTCCCGGGGTACACGCACGCGTGGCGGGTTCCGGACGCCACGCGCGCGTGGCTGATCACTGGGCGCATCCCGTGCGTACTAAGGGGTCCTGGAGAAAGGCGGCTCAGTGGACCTGCTCGACATCCTGTTGTTGCTGGTGATCCTCGCCTACGCGGCATCCGGCTACCGGCGCGGACTGGTCGCCGGCTGTGTCTCGCTCGCCGGCTTCGTGGGCGGTGCGGCCATCGGCGTGTGGGCGCTGCCGTGGGTGATGGACCTGGCCACGCCGGGCACGACCGCGGCGACGGTGACCGCGGTGCTGACGGTGCTCGTTCCGGCGGTGGTGGGGCACGAGCTGGCGGGGCGGCTGGCTCTGCGGCTGCGCCGGGAGCTGGACCAGGGGCCGCTGCGGGTGGCCGACGGGGTCGGCGGGGCCGCGGCCAACTCGGTGGCCGTGCTGATCGTGGCCTGGGTGGCCGCGAGCGTGCTCGGCGCGTCCTCGTCGCCGCTGGTCACGACCGCGATCCGGGACTCGGCCCTGCTCGGCGCCGTGCAGAACACCATGCCGGACGCGACCCCCGCCTGGTTCTCGCGGGCCACGTCCGCGCTCACCGAGGCGGGCTTCCCACAGGTCTTCAACCCGTTCGAGAACGAGTCGACGGCCGAGGTCGCCAAGCCCACCGGCGACAGCGTCACCGCCAGCGCCACCAACGCCGCCAAGCTCAGTACGGTCAAGATCGAGGGCGTCTCGGGCACCCAGGGCCGCGAGGGCAGCGGGTTCGTGTACGCGCGGCAGCATGTGATGACCAACGCCCACGTGGTGGCCGGCATCGACGAGCCGAGCGTGCGGATCGGCGGGGTCGGGCGGTCGTACGAGGCACGGGTGGTGTTCTTCGACCCGGACAAGGACGTGGCCGTGCTGTACGTGCCCGATCTGAGCGCCCCCGTCCTGCGCTTCGACGACAGCGCCGAGCGCGGCGACTCGGCCGTGGTCGCGGGCTATCCGCAGGACGGCGACCTGAACCTGCAGGCGGCCACCGTCGCGAACCGGGTGAAGGCGAACGGGCAGAACATCTACAACGACGCGACCGTCACCCGCGAGATCTACTCGATCCGCTCCACCGTCCGCCCCGGAAACTCCGGCGGCCCCCTCCTCACCACCGACGGCAAGGTCTACGGCGTCGTCTTCGCCCGCTCCACCTCCGACGCCGAGACGGGATACGTCCTGACGGCGGACGAGGTCGCCTCGGACGCCGAACGGGCGGCGGACGCGACGGCCGCGGTGGACACGGGCGAGCTGGTGACGTCGTGAGCGGCCCCACGGGGTAGGTCCGCTCACCCAGGCGGACGGACACCGCTCGCGCCGCCCTCGTACGGCTCAATCCGCTGTGCCGGAGCGGTCCTGGGCGTACCTCTGAGCCATGTCACGCGCTCTCGCCACCCTCGTTCTCGGTCCCCTGCTCGCCCTCACCGCCGCGGCTCCGCCGCCGGACTCCGGCGGCAGGGGCTGGGTGCTCGCCGGTTTCGTCACGGCGGCGGCGCTGGCGGGGGTCCCGTTGTATCTGGTGGCGCGCAGACGCCGTACGACCGCCGCGGCGGACCAGGTCAGAGACTGCGTCCCATGAGCACGTCGTCGACGTACGCGCCGTCCAGGTAGAACTCCTCGGGCAGCACGCCCTCCACGACGAAGCCCTCGGACTCGTAGAGCCCCCGGGCCGGCGTGTTGTGGCCGAGCACCCGCAGGGTGATGCGGCGCGCCCCCTGCCTGCGGGACTCGTCCTGTACGGCCCGCAGCAGCGCCCGGCCGACTCCCGCACCGCGCGCCTCCTCGGCGACGGCGAGACCCTGGATCTGACGGACGTGGGCGTTGCAGGCGAGGGAGGTCGGGTAGCCCAGCCGGACGTAGCCGACGACACTGCCGCCGAGCTCCGCGACCAGATGGTCCGGCGGGCCGAACCGCTCGCTGAAGAAGGGCTCGTACGGTGGCTGCGGGCGGGGCTGGACGGAATGCAGCGGGGACCAGGAGTCGCGGTCGAGGCGGCCCAGCGCCTCCTCGTCCCCGGGGGTGGCGTGGCGTATGTACGGAACCGGCATGCCGGTCACCCTACGACGGTGGTCGCGGGACCCCCTCGGGGTTCTCCACCCCCGTTGAGCAAGGATGGTTCTCATGGAACGTTCGCGAATCGCGGTGGCCGGCGCGTCCGGTCTCATCGGCAGTGCCCTGGCACGGTCCCTGACCGCCGACGGGCACGAGGTGGTGCGTCTGGTGCGCCGGGCGCCCAGGACGCGGGACGAGGTGCGCTGGGACCCCGAGCGGAAGTACGTCGACCCGGCCGGGCTCGCCGGGTGCGACGCCGTGGTCAACCTGGCCGGGGCGAACGTCGGGTCGCGCCGCTGGACCGACGCCTACAAGGAGCGGATCCGCTCCAGCCGGGTGCTGGGCACGGCGACCCTCGCCGAGGCCGTCGCCTCCCTGGACCGGCCGCCGCGGGTCTTCGTCAACGGCAGCGCGATGGGCATCTACGGAGAGACCGGCGACCGTCCCGTCGACGAGGACGCCCCGCCCGGCAAGGGCTTCCTGCCCGAACTGTGCGTGGAGTGGGAAGGGGCCACGGCGCCGGCCCAGGAGGCGGGCGTACGGACGGTGTTCACCCGGACGGGCCTGGTGGTGTCCCGCGAGGGCGGGGCGTGGGGGCGGCTTTTCCCGCTGTTCCTGGCGGGACTCGGCGGACGGATGGGCGACGGGCGGCAGTACTGGTCGTTCGTCTCGCTGCACGACGAGGTGGCCGCGATCCGCCATCTCATCGACACCGACGGCCTGTCGGGGCCGTTCAACGTGACCGCCCCGCACCCGCTGACGAACCGTGAGATCACCGCCGCGATGGGGCGTGTGCTGGGCCGGCCCACGCTGTTCGCGGTGCCCGCGCCCGTGCTGCGGGCCGCGCTCGGCGAGATGGCCGGGGACGTGCTGGGCAGTCAGCGGGTGTTGCCGATGCGGCTGTTGGAGTCGGGGTTCACCTTCGCGTTCCCGGAGATCGAGGAGGCCATCCGGGCGGCGAGGTGACGTCTGCGATCGCATGCGACCGTCGTGCGACCGTGCCCTGTCGATGCGCGACTGTCCCCGACCGATCACGGCCCTACCCTCGACCCGAACTCGGGTATTCCCGGAGGCAGTTGGGGGCATGACGTCTCCACCGGCCGCGCAACCTCGAGGAGGGGCACGTGCTTGAGCCCGCGTACCAGGTGGACGTCGTGATCGTGGGAGCCGGGGTCGCCGGGCTGTCCGCGGCGCATCGGCTGACCAGCGCAGGAGTGACGACCGCGGTGCTGGAGGCCGCCCCGGGTGTGGGCGGCCGGATGACGACCGAGAAGGTCGACGGCTTCCGGCTCGACCGCATCGGACAGCTGCTGTCCACGGCGTATCCCGAACTACGGCTGACACCGGGGCTGGACGGGCTCGTGCTGCGGCCCTTCGCACCGGGCGTCCTGCTGCACAGCGACGGCCGCCACCATCGCGCCGCCCCGCCCCTGAACGCGGGGGGCGCACGGGGCGCACTCCACGCGGTGCGCGCCCTGGCAAGCGCCCCCGCCAAGGGGCGTAAGGCCCCCCGGCCGACCTCCATGCCGAAGGCCGGGGCGACCGTCCCGCTCGGCACCGCCGTCGACCAGGCGCGGCTCGGTGCCGCGCTGTCCCGGATCGCGAACACCCCCGTCGGGCGCCTGCTGGCCCGCCCCGAACTGCCCGCCGGGCAGGCCCTCGCGGCCCGCGGGGTGCCGGCCCGCACGATCGACGGCTTCCTGCGTCCGCTGCTCGCCGCCCTGCTGTGCGACCCGGAGCTGACCACGTCCAGCCGGTGCGCCGACCTCGCGCTGCGGGCCTTCGCGGGTGGGCGGCTGTGTGTGCCGGAGGGCGGGGCCGAGGCGCTGCCCGAGCTGCTCGCGCAGACGCTGCCGCCGGGCACCGTGCACACCGGCGTCCGGGCCACCTCGATCTCCACGACCTCGGTGACGACCGCCGAACACGGCGAGATCCGCTGCCGGGCCGTCCTCGTCGCGACCGACGCCCGGGCCGCCGCCGAGCTGCTGCCCGGGCTGCGGGTACCGGAGTTCCACCCGGTGACGGTCGTCCACCACACGACGGACGAGCCGCCGGCGACGGGCGCGGCTCTGCTGCTCGACGCGGACCGGGGCGGCCCGGTCGCGCACACGGCGGTGGTCAGCCGCGTCGACCCGGCCCGCGCACCCGCGGGCCGCACCCTCGTCTCCTCGACGGTCCTCGGCCCACCGCCGTCCGACCTGGAGACCGCCGTCCGCATGCACCTGTCCCGCCTCTACGGCACCTCCACCCGCCGCTGGGAGACCCTCGCCGTCCACCACACCGCCGAGGCGGTCCCGGCGATGCGCCCGCCGCACGACCTGCGCCGCCCGGTACGGCTGCTGGCGGGCCTGTACGTGTGCGGCGACCACCGGGACACAAGCACGGTGCAAGGGGCGTTGCACTCGGCTCACCGGGCCGCGTCGGCCCTGTTGGCGGACCTGGGCGCGACCGCGTCGATGCACGGGGCGGAACCGATGTCCACACCGCGGGCCGCCTGAAACGCCCGAGGGGCGCGGGGAACTGCGTGACCAGCCACGACGCGGTCGCGCAGCGCCCACCACCGTCGGAGTCACGACGATCGCCTCACCCCAGGGCCGCGACCTTGTCGCGATACCCCCGCACCGGTGCCGCGTCCTTGTACGGCTCCAGCCTCCGCTCGAAGTCCCGCACGTACTCGAGGGCCCGCACCGACCGCATCTCCGCCGCCTGGCCGGCCGCCTCGGCGCCCAGCGCGCAGGCCTGGTCGAGCTCGCCGAGGCCGAGACGGGCGGAGGCGAGGACGACGCGGCAGAAGAGGCGGCTGCGGGCGTAGGAGGGGGCGCGCAGTTGCAGGGAGCGCTCGGCGTGCTGGACGGCCGAGCGGAACTGCTGGAGGTCCCGGTGGCAGTGGCCGAACTCGTCGGCGAGCTGCCCCTCGTCGAAGAACCGCGCCCAGTACGGGACCTCGTCACCGGGCCGAGCCGCCTCCAGAGCGCGCTCGGCCCGTACCAGCGAACCGGTGCACAGACGCACCTCGCCCAGCACCCCGTGCCCGCGGGCCTCGACCGCGTGCAGCAGTGCCTGCACGACCGGCGGGGCGTTGGTCCCCACCCCCTGCTGCGCCACCCGCGCGAGCTGCACGGCCTCGCGCCCGTGCCCGAGATAGACGGCCTGCCGGCTCATGGTGACCAGCACGTAGGAGCCGTACGCCCGGTCTCCGGCCGCCTGCGCCAGCCTGAGCGCCTGCACGAAGTAGCGCTGGGCGAGGCCGTGCGCCGCGATGTCGTACGACGTCCAGCCCGCGAGCCTCGTGAGGTCGGCGGCGGCGGCGAACAGGCGGCGGCCGGTCTGCTCGCCGTAGGTGCCGCGCAGCATCGGCTCGCACTCGTGCTCCAGGTAGCGCACGAGGGCCTGGCGGGCGTGGCCGCCGCCGTACATGTCGTCGAGGGAGCGGAACAGCTCGCCGACCGAGCGGAGGGCGGCGATGTCGCCGCCGGATACCTTCTGGCCCGGGCCGCGTTCGGCCGCGCCGCGCTGCCGGGGCACCCCCGGGCGGCCCTGCGCGGGGACGCGCAGGGCCGGTTCGCCGCGGGCCACCTTGTCGTCGGGGCGGCCGATCAGCCAGTCCCGGCTGGGAACGACCAGGCCGGCCGGGGTGAAGGCGATCTTGCGGAGTTCGGCGTGGCTGCCGGAGTCCTTGCGCCACAGCCCGCTGACGATGTCGACGGCCTCTTCGGGGCCGGCGGCGAATTCGAGGCCGGCGTAGACCGGGGCGCAGGCGTCGAGCCCGAGGTCCTGGGCGGTGAGCCGGCGGCCGAGGCGGCGGGTGAAGACCTCGGCGATCAGGGCGGGGGTGGTGCCGCGGGGCTGCTGCCCGCGCAGCCACCGGGTCACGGAGGTCTTGTCGTATCTCAGGTCCAGCCCGTGTTCGAGTCCGAGCTGGTCCACGCGACGGGCGAGACCCGCGTTGGAGAACCCCGCTTCTGCGATGAGCGCGGCGAGCTGTCGGTTGGGAGTGCGCTGCGCGGGTCGTTCCGTCATCTGCGGTGCGGTCTCCTGCCTTTCGGGCCGTCGCGCGGCCTCATCGGCCGCACGGTGCCCGGATTGCCTGTGAGCAGCCCTTATGGCCTCTGTGAACGGCGTGAATGTAGCGGAGAGTGAGCAGGTGATCGCACACTTCGATGCTCGTTCATCCGATCGTGTGAGGATTGGCCGCACGGCTGACGCGTGACGCTCGGTCGTACAGTGGCGTGGGCGCGGTTCGTGCCTTACGACCCGCCAGGGCTTCAAGGGAGGCGCTTGCCGTGGATGAGTTGCGGTTCGTCCGGATGGGATTCGGTGCGGACGCCGTCGAGTACCAGGAGGCGTGGGACGAGCAGCGCCGGGTGCACGCGGCCCGGTTCGCCGACGAGGTCCCCGACACCGTCCTGCTCCTGGAGCACCCCGCGGTCTACACGGCCGGCCGGCGGACCGCGGACAGCGAGCGACCGCTCGACGGCACCCCCGTCATCGACGTCGACCGCGGCGGCAAGATCACCTGGCACGGCCCGGGCCAGCTGGTCGGCTACCCGATCCAGAAGCTTCCGCGTCCGGTGGACGTCGTGGCGCACGTACGGCGGCTGGAAGAGGCCCTGATCCGCACCTGCGCGGAGTTCGGCCTGGAAACCAGCCGGGTCGAGGGCCGCAGCGGGGTGTGGGTGCTCGGCGACCCGGTCGATCAGCGCCCGTCGCCGGGCGGACTGTCCCTGGACTTCGACCCCCGTCTGCACGACGAGGAGTTCGACCCGCGCATGAACGGCCCGGAGTACGCCCCCTCCAACGCCGGCCAGCGCCGCGAGGACCGCAAGATCGCCGCGATCGGCATCCGCGTGGCCAAGGGCGTCACGATGCACGGCTTCGCGCTGAACGTGAACCCGGACAACCGGTGGTTCGACCGGATCATCCCGTGCGGGATCCGGGACGCCGGGGTCGCCTCCCTCGCCGGCGAACTCGGCCGCGACGTCACGATCGACGCGGTGCTGCCGATCGCGGAGCGGCACCTGAAGGACGTACTGGAGAACGCGGACCTCAAGCCGCGGGAGATCGAGCGGACCTCCGCCTAGCGGGAATGCACCCCGAGGGTCTCGGGTTGGCCTCGAAGGCAGGGCCCACTTACCACGGGCGTACCCTGGTGTGCGCCGAAGAATCGAAGATTACCCAAAGCAATCAGCAGGGAGCCGACGTGTCCGCAGTCGCACCCGACGGACGCAAGATGCTGCGCCTGGAGGTCCGCAACAGCCAGACCCCCATCGAGCGCAAGCCCGAGTGGATCAAGACTCGGGCGAAAATGGGTCCCGAATACACCAAGATGCAGAACCTCGTGAAGAGCGAGGGCCTGCACACCGTCTGCCAGGAAGCCGGCTGTCCCAACATCTACGAGTGCTGGGAAGACCGTGAGGCCACCTTCCTCATCGGCGGCGACCAGTGCACCCGGCGCTGCGACTTCTGCCAGATCGACACCGGCAAGCCCGAGGCGCTCGACCGGGACGAGCCCCGGCGCGTGGGCGAGTCCGTGGTCACCATGGACCTGAACTACGCCACGATCACCGGCGTCGCCCGCGACGACCTCCCGGACGGCGGCGCCTGGCTGTACGCCGAGACGGTCCGCCAGATCCACGAGCAGACCGCCTCCCGCGAGGCCGGACGCACCAAGGTGGAGCTCCTGGCCCCGGACTTCAACGCCGTACCGGAGCTGCTGGAGGAGGTCTTCGCCTCCCGCCCCGAGGTCTTCGCGCACAACGTCGAGACGGTTCCGCGCATCTTCAAGCGCATCCGCCCCGGCTTCCGCTACGAGCGCTCGCTGAAGGTCATCACCGACGCCCGCGACTACGGCCTGGTCACCAAGTCGAACCTGATCCTCGGCATGGGCGAGACCCGCGAGGAGGTCAGCGAGGCGCTCCGGCAGCTGCACGACGCGGGCTGCGAGCTGGTGACCATCACGCAGTACCTGCGCCCGTCCGTGCGCCACCACCCCGTGGAGCGCTGGGTCAAGCCGCACGAGTTCGTGGAGCTGAAGGACGAGGCCGAGCAGATCGGCTTCTCCGGTGTGATGTCCGGTCCGCTGGTGCGTTCCTCGTACCGCGCCGGCCGGCTCTACCAGATGGCGATCGAGAAGCGGGGCTCCTACGTCGCCTCGCAGGCCGTCTGACCGGCTGACCGGCCGTCACCCGTCTCGCCCCGTCCGACGTGGCAAGCGTGTGAATTCACGCACAAGAAACTACCCGCCGGTAGTGACCGATATGACGCGGTCCTGACCGTCCTCGCTGATGAGGGCATATGTCAGGGCCGCGTCGGCGTTCGGGGGCTCGGCACCAAGGCTTCATGGGTGTTTGACCGGTCGGTCATGCCCTGGTAACACCAATCAGTGACCCTGGACTTACACCACGTACACCCATACCCGCAGGGGTATCGAGGGGGGACCTCCATCATGCAGGCCGCGCCCGTCCGCGCCACAGCGATTCCCACGTTCACCGACGCCCTCCGCGCCGTCGAGTCCCTGCTCCTGAGCAGTGGCCAGCGCACCGCCCGCCGCAACGCCTGGACGTCCGTCCTGGAGGACCGCCGCCGCGCCAAGGACCGGGTCGAGGCGCAGCGCGTCCTGGAGCAGACGTTCACCCTGCGCCCCTGACGCACTTCCGCCCCTCTCCCGCGGGCACTGCCGTCGTCGGCGCTTCCGGGGGCACGTAGACTTCGTGCCATGGCGAGGAAGGACACGGCAGCGGACGCTGCGAATCCCGGGCGACTCAAGCAGATCGCTCTGACCTACAAGATGACTCGCAAGGCCGACAAGAAGATCGGTCTTGTACTCGCGGCTGTCGGAATCGTCACCATCGGTGTCTTCCTCGCGATCGGTTTCTTGATCGGTCATCCCATTTATCTCGGCATTCTCGGCCTCCTGTTCGCCTTCCTCGCGTCGGCGATCGTGTTCGGGCGCCGAGCCGAGCGAGCGGCCTTCGGGCAGATGGAGGGCCAGCCGGGCGCGGCCGCGGCGGTACTCGACAATGTCGGCCGGGGCTGGACGACCACCCCCGCGGTGGCGATGAACCGCAGCCAGGACGTGGTGCACCGGGCGGTCGGCAAGGCCGGCATCGTCCTGGTCGCCGAGGGCAACCCGAACCGGGTCAAGAGCCTGCTGGCCGCCGAGAAGCGGAAGATGAACCGCATCGTCGCGGACGTGCCGGTGCACGACCTGATGGTGGGCACGGGCGAGGGCCAGGTCCCGCTGAAGAAGCTGCGCACGACGATGCTGAAGCTGCCGCGCGTGCTGACCGGTCCGCAGGTGACGGCCACCAACGACCGACTGCGGGCCTTGGGCGACCTGATGAGCAACATGCCACTGCCCAAGGGGCCGATGCCGAAGGGCATGAAACTCCCGAAGGGCGGGCCGAAGGCCCGCTGACTCCCTCGACATCCCTCGTACGACGAAGGGGGCGCCCGGATCACTCCGGGCGCCCCCTTCGTCGTGGGGACTCGTCGCAGGACCCGCCCCGTGGACGCTGGGGCCTGTCCGGCGGATCAAGTCGCAGGAAATCCGCGGCGCCTCATCGACGCAGGTGAGCGGGGCCTGGTGCGTCGAGCTGCAAGGCGGAGGAGG
>NZ_JBHXSG010000037.1:0-104372 GCF_042714835.1 Streptomyces sp. NPDC058678
CGGGGGGGGGGGGGTCGGCCCGCGGGGGGGACCCCGGGGGTCCCCCGGGGGGGGGCCTGCCCCCCTGGGGGGTCCCCCCCCCCCCAACGCGGGCCGGGGGGCCCCCGCGCCCCCCCCCCCGGGCCCACCCTCATGGGGGAGGGGAGAGGTCAGGCGCGGACGTCCTCCCGTTGGGCCGGGGGCGTGGGAGCCCTCAGGCGACGGCGGAGCGACTCACCCTCGATGCCGTCGTGGTGCTTGCCCGGACCGGTCAGGCCGTCTCGCCGACGGAAGGGCGCTCCGCCGGGTCGACACGGAAGTACGGCCATGGAACGGAGGTCTCCCCACCTGGTCTCGGTCACCTTCCACAGCCTTCCGGGAACGGGCCGCCACGTCGTCGTGCGCCCGTCGGCAACCGGGCTACTGAGAACGCAGTACGGGTGAGGGTCTTGTCCTCCTCGGGCAGGACGGCGCGGACGGTGGTGCAGCGGACCGCACCACCGGTTCGGGAGCGCACTGCGTCGAAGCGGGCGGCACGCGTCGGAATCGTTGACCGGGCAAGGTCACGCGGTTCACCCGTCCCGGAAGGCCCGCCGCGGTGCCGCCGTGGCCGCCGCCGGCACGGCCGCCCTCGAAAGCCCCGATGCAGCCGATGCTGTCGTCAGGGCCCGTGCTCTGGTTCTGTTCCTGTTCGACGTCGCGGTCGCAGCCGTCGCTCCGTTCGTCGACGGCGACCAGGGCGTCATGACCGGCGTCGGCATGGGCGTCGTCCCGCTCGGGGCGGGCGTGAGCCTGTTGCGGACCCGCGGGTAGCCGGCCCGGCGGGGTCAGTCGCGCGCTTCCCCGGCCCTGCGGCGGATCGTCGAAGGGCTCAACCGGTGCCTGCCGGAGCTGCCCGCCGAGGTCCGCGCCGAACGCGGCGACATGGCCCGCCATCTCGTCGTGCACATGCTGGCCGAACGCGAGCGGGCCCTCGCCGAGAACGCCTCCACGCCCCGGGCCAACTGGTATGACGCCGCGACCGGTCTGGTCGACGCGGTCGCCGGAATGTGGCCGGCGCCGATCGCATCCGGTTCCTGACCTCCCCGGGCGTCTGTGGTGCGGGCTGTCCTGAATTAGTTGAGTTAGGCAAGCAGGGCGGTAGGGTGAGGCGCATGTACGGCAGCACCCGTGAGAAACCGCCGCTGGCCCGCGGGGCCGGTCAGCACCTCCTGGTCGTCGGTGAGCAGGACGTCGTCGAGTTGCTCTCCACCACGCTGGAGCTGGCGGGATACCGGATCGGCGTGGCCGGCTCGGGCGTCGAGGCGCTGGCGCGGCTCGGTGCGGGGCGGTTCGACCTCGTGGTCCTCGACGCGGAGCTGCCGGATCTGGAGGGCCTCGGCCGCGACCGGCCGGTCCTCGCCCACCGCCTGCCGGTGCTCCTGCTGACCGGGTGCGACTCCCTGGACCGGCTCGTACCCGAACTGGACCTCGGGGAGCGGGACTACGTCACCAAGCCCTTCCGGATGGCCGAGGTCCTGGCCCGCGTCCAGGTCCTGCTGCGCGGCAACGGCCCCGGCAGCCCGCGGGACGTCGCGCTCGGCTACCGCGACCTGGTCCTGGACGACACCCTGTGCGAGGCGCGCCGCGGTACGCGGACGCTCGGCCTCACGCCCGCCGAGTACCGGCTGCTGCGCCATCTTCTGGTCAACGCGCACCGGGTGCTGTCCAAGGAGCAGATCGGCCGGTACGTCTGGGGCGACTACCGCGGCGACAACGCCATCGAGCAACTGGTCTCCCGCCTGCGGCGCAAGGTGGACAAGGAAGCTCCCGTGCTGATCCACACCCGCCGGGGTTTCGGCTACTGGCTGGGGCGTGCCGACGCCGAGGGCTGAGTCTCCGTCGAGGCAGGCTCATTCTCATCAACTGGACTGTAGGGCCGGGGAGTTGACTGATCGGCAGCAGGTGTGATCTGGATCACGTCAGCTTTCTGTCAGGGAACTGACGGGAAGGCGTCAGCCCCCTCTGTTTGCATGCGTTCATCGAGGCCTCGACCACTTCACCCCGGCGCTCCGCCCGTCGAGCGGAGCCCCCCACCCCGAGGAGAACCATGGCCGACACCCTGACCGGTTCCGCGCCGCAAGCGCCCGCGCCGGTCCCCGAGTTCCCGATGGCCAGGGCGGCGGGCTGCCCCTTCGACCCGCCCCCCGAGCTGCGCGCCCAGCAGGACGAGGGCAGGCTCGTCAGGGTCCGGCTCTGGGACGGCAGCACACCCTGGCTGGTCACCCGCTACGAGGACCAGCGCGCCCTGCTCCTCGACCCGCGGGTCAGCGCCGACATCACCAGCCCCGGATATCCGCTCCAGGCCCCCAGCAACGGCAAGAACAACATCAGTTTCATCCTCATGGACGACCCGGAGCACGCCCGCCTGCGCCGCATGGTGACGGCCCCGTTCGCGGTGAAACGGGTCGAGGCGCTGCGGCCCGGCGTGCAGAAGATCGTGGACGACCTGATCGACGACATGCTCGCCGTCGGCGGCCCCGTGGACCTGGTGCAGGCGTTCGCCCTGCCGGTGCCCTCGCTGGTCATCTGCCGGCTGCTCGGAGTGCCGTACGAGGACCACGACTTCTTCCAGGAGAACAGCAAGATCCTCATCACGCGGGACGCAGCTATCGAGGACCGGATGGCCGCCCACGGGAAGCTGCTCGGCTATCTCGACGAGCTGATGGGCGAGAAGCTGGCCCATCCCGGCGACGACCTGCTCTCCGGGCTCGTGGAGCGGGTCGAGTCGGGCGACCTGTCCCGGCAGGACGTCGCCCAGATCGGCGTGCTGCTGCTCCTGGCCGGCCACGAGACCACCGCCAACATGATCGCCCTCGGTACGCTCGCCCTCCTCGAACACCCGGACCAGTTGGCCCTGTTGCGCGACACCGAGGACCCGGGGCTCGTCGCGTCGGCGGTGGAGGAGCTGCTGCGCTACCTGAGCATCGTGCACGGCGGCCGGCGCCGGGCGGTCCTCGCGGACATCGAGGTCGCCGGACAGGTGATCCGGACCGGTGAGGGCCTCATCATGCCCAACGACATCGCCAACCGGGACCCCGAGGCCTTCGCCGACCCCGACCGGCTCGACCTCACCCGCGACGCCCGTCGGCACGTCGCCTTCGGCTTCGGCGTCCACCAGTGCCTCGGCCAGCCCCTGGCCCGCATGGAGCTCCAGGTCGTCTACAGCACCCTCTACCGCCGCATCCCCACCCTGCGCCTGGCCGCCGACATCGACGGGCTGCCGTTCAAGCACGACGGCTCGGTCTACGGCGTCTACGAACTGCCCGTCACCTGGTGAACCCGATGCCGACGGACAACCCCCCACAGAGCCGGAACGACGAGGTACAGATCATGCGTGTGGAACTGGACGAGCCGAAGTGCGTCGCGTCGGGGCAGTGCGTGATGGCCGCCCCCGAGGTGTTCGACCAGCGGGACGAGGACGGCATCGCCTTCCTGCTGGACGAGAAGCCCCCGGCGGACTCCCTCGACGACGTGCGCGAGGCCGTGGCGATCTGTCCGGCCGCCGCCATCCGCCTGGTCGACCAGTGAGGCGGATCGTCGTCGTCGGCGCCTCGGCCGCCGGGCTCGCGGCGGTCGAGACGCTCCGCCGCGAGGGCTACGAGGGCACGCTCACCCTCGTGGGAGACGAACCGCGGGCGCCGTACGACCGTCCGCCGCTGTCCAAGCAACTGCTGGCCTCCGACTGGGAGCCGGACCGACTGGCCCTGCGCACACCCGACGACCTGGCCGGGCTCGCCCTCGACCTGCGGCTGGGCGTGGCCGCGACCGGCCTCGAACTCGCCGAGCGGACGGTGAGGCTGGCCGACGGATCCGAAGTGCCGTACGACGGACTGATCGTCGCCACCGGCGTCCGGCCGCGCCGGCTGCCCGGCGAGGGCGCGCACATGCTGCGTACCCTCGACGACGCCCTGACGCTGCGGGAACGGCTCACGCGGGGGCGGCGCCTGGTCGTCGTGGGTGCCGGCTTCCTCGGAGCGGAGGCCGCGGCCGTGGCCTGGCGCCTCGGCGCCCGGGTGACCCTCCTCGAACCCGCCGCCGTGCCGCTGGCGCACGCCGTCGGCACGGAGGTCGGCCAGATGTTGTCGCGGGCCCACGGGGACCGGGGTGTGGACCTGCGCTGCGGGGTCACCGTCACCGAGGTGACCGAGGACGGGGTGCGGCTCGCGGACGGCGAGGTGATCGACGCCGACGAGGTGCTCGTGGCCGTCGGCTCGCTGCCGAACACCGAGTGGCTGGACGGCAGCGGACTGCCCGTGGGCGACGGCGTGATCTGCGACGAGTTCTGCGAGGCCGCGCCGAACGTGTACGCGGCCGGTGACGTGGCCCGCTGGTACAACCCGCTGTTCGGCACCTCGATGCGCATCGAGCACCGCACCAACGCCGCCGAACAGGGCATGGCCGCCGCCCGCAACCTCCTCCGCCCCGACGCCCGCAAGCCGTTCGCACCAGTGCCCTACTTCTGGTCCGACCAGTACGACATGAAGGTCCAGGCCTACGGCTTCCTGCGCGGCCACGACGAGGTGGCCGTGGTCGACGGGGACCTGGCGGAGCGCCGGTTCGTCGCCGTGTACCGCGCCGGCGACCGGGTGAGCGGTGCCCTCGCGGTCGGCATGCCGCCCAGGGCCATCCGGGTATGGCGGCAGGCGATCGCCGCGGGCGCGGCCTGGAGCGAGGCCGTGAGACCGGAGGTCCCGGCAACCGGGGCCTGACAACAAGGAGGTTGTCCGATGGCGGCTCTTCCGTACGACGCACGCCGTGACGTGGTGGTCGTCACCGGGGCCGGAGGCATCTGAACGGCGGTCGCGCGCCGGCTGGGCAGCGGCCGCACCCTGTTCCTCGCCGACGCCTCGCGCGCTCCACGTCGTGGCCGCCGTCGGGGACGGCGTGGAGCACGCGTACATCGTCTCCAACCGGGCCGTCCAGGTACGCGTCCAGGCCGCCGCGCTCGCCTGGAACCTGCGTGGGGGGCAGAGTGAACACAGTGAACACGGTGGGGCCCGGATACTCATCGCAAACTCACACCGTAAGTTACTTGAGTTACGCAACAAGATGGTAACGTGGTTCCCATGTCCACACCACCGCTCCCCGACGTCCCCGCTTCCCCGGAAGTCATCGAGATCGAGCGGGCGCTCACCCGCATCACCTACCTGAGCACGCGTGCCCGGCAGCACGACCGGCTGATGGCCCTGGCCGAGGTCCCCCTGGACCGTGCCGCCGTGGCACTGCTGCGCCAGGTCGCCGACTCCGAGCCGCTGCGGCCCGGGGAACTCGCCAACCGGCTGGGTGTGGAGGCCTCCCACGTCACCCGCACCGTGCAGCAACTGCAGAAATCCGGGTACGTCACCCGCGTCCCCGACCCGGAGGACCGCCGCGCCCAGCGCATCCAGCTCACCGAGACCGGTCAGCAGGCCATCGACCGCATCCGTGGCGCCGGTGCCCGCGGCATGCAGCTGGCACTGTCCGAGTGGGCGCCCGAGGAACTGCGCGAGCTCGCCACGCTCTTCCACCGCATGGTCGACGACTTCCTGTCGCACGCCATCGACGACGACACCGAGCAGCAGCCCATCGCCCCGGCCGGCACCGCCTGAGCACACCGGTCCCTCGCATCGCCGCGGTTCCCGGGTGATCCGTCCGGACGGGCGGCGGTGCGGCGCGATCGTCCCGGCCTCCCCTCGAAGACGCGCGCCGACGTCCTGCGGCAGGGCGGTGGGTCCAGGTACCTCTACCGTCCAGTAATATCGCGCGGCAGGTCATCAGAGGAGGAACCGTGTCACGGTCCGAACGCTCGCCCCTGCTGCTCGCCGGCCTGTTGGCCGCCGCGGGTGTCGCCCACTTCGCCTCTCCACGCCAGTTCGATGCGACCGTCCCGCGCAGCCTGCCCGGCACGCCAAGGACCTGGACGTACGCCAGCGGAGTCGCCGAACTGGCGCTGGCCGCGGGCATCGCCGCCCCGCGCACCCGGAAGACGGCAGCGCTCGCCACCGCCGCTTTCTTCGTCGGCGTGTTCCCCGCCAACGTCAAGATGGCCGTCGACTGGCGCCACCGCCCCGCACCCCTGAAGGCCGCCGCCATCGGACGGCTGCCGCTCCAGATACCCCTCGTCCTGTGGGCCCGCAGCGTCGCGCGGAGCGGCGAGGGCCGGTCATGAGCGCCCGCCCCGAGACCGGCGACAAGATCGAGGACTTCACGCTGCCGGACGAGACCGGCACGCCCCGCAGCCTGTCCGAACTGCTCGCCGACGGACCCGTCGTGCTGTTCTTCTACCCTGCCGCCCTCACGCCCGGCTGCACGGCGGAGGCCTGCCACTTCCGCGACCTGGCCGCCGAGTTCGCCGCCGTCGGCGCCCGGCCCGTAGGCATCAGCGGCGACGCCGTCGAACGCCAGCAGGAGTTCGCCGGACAGCACAACCTCGGCATGCCCCTGCTGTCCGACCCCGAGGGGAAGATCCGCGAGCTGTTCGGCGTGAAGCGGGGCTTCTCCCTGGCGCCCACCAAGCGGATCACCTTCGTCATAGCCGAGGACCGCACGATCCTGGAGGTCGTCCGCAGCGAACTGCGGATGAACACCCACGCCGACCGGGCCCTCGACGCCCTGCGCGCCCACCGCGCCTGACCGACAGGACCCGGAAGGGCCCATCGCGGTTGATGCGCTGCCACAAAGGGACCATCCTGGACGCTATGGAGCACGCCTCCGCTGCGGCAACCACCGATGCCCGGGGCATCGTGACGGGGTGGAGCGACGGTGCCCTGCGGCTGACGGGATACCCAGCCGATGAGGTCGTCGGACGCCCGGCACGGGAGCTGCTCGCCGAGGACCCGCCGGACGGGACCGTGGCGGCGCTGACAGGCATCGCCGTGCTGCGGCACCGGGACGGCAGCTCCCTCACGCTCGACGTGAAGGCACACCCGATACGCGCAGGCGACGGCACCCCGCAGGGGTACGTGATCACCGCGGATCAGCCCGGCGAGAAGACCCTCGCCGGGCAGGCGTTCCAACAGGCGTCCGTGTCCATGTCGGTCTTCGACACCCGGCAGCGCTATCTGCGCCTCAACGACACCGCCTGCCGGGTGATGGGCGTGTCGGAGGACGTCCTGCTCGGCAGGCCCTTCCCGGAGACCGTGGAGGACGCCGAGCACAGCCGGGGCTTCCACAGCAATCTGCGCCAGGTCGCCGAAACGGGCCGGCCGGTCCACTACGAGAGCTTCACCGGCGCGCCCGCCCTCAACCGGGAGCACGCCTGGAACATCGAGATGTGGCCGGTGCGGGACTCCTCCGGCGACGTCACCGGAGTCGCCCTGGCGGCGCTCGACAGCACCGAGCAGTACTGGGCCCGGCAGCGCCTCGCACTGCTGAACGAGGCGGGGGCCGCCATCGGCACCACCCTGGACGTGGTCCGCACCGCCGAGGAACTCGTCGAGCTCCTCGTCCCGAAGTACGCCGACTTCGCCAGCGTCGACCTGCTCGAATGGGTGCTCGGCGCGGACGAACCCGCGGTGGCCCTGGACGGCGAGATCGTCCTGCGCCGCGTCGCCCACGGCTCCGGCACCGGGGGCACCCCCGAAGCGGCCGTACGCCTGGGCGAGGTGGACGTCTATCCGCCCTACTCGCCGCCCGCGAAGGCGCTGCGGCAGGTCAGAGCGGTCCTCGGCCAGGCAGGCGAGCCGGACTTCATGCGGTGGGTCGCCGAGCGCAACGCGCGGGCACCCGCGGGGCGCCCCCATCGCAGAGGCGTCCACTCGATGCTCGCGGTGCCGCTGCGCGCCCGCGGCACCACGCTGGGTGTCGCGGTGGCCGTCCGCATCGCCCACCCGGAGGACTACGTCGGTGACGACGCCGTCCTCGCCGAGGAACTGGCCGGCCGCGCCGCCGTCTGTATCGACAACGCCCGTCGCTTCGGCCGCGAACGCACCACCGCCCTGGCCCTCCAGCACAGCCTGCTGCCCCGCGGCCTGCCCGGTCAGGCGGCGGTCGAGGTGGCCCACCGCTATCTGCCCTCCGGGTCGCTCGCCGGCATCGGCGGCGACTGGTTCGACGTGATCCCGCTCTCCGGCAGCCGGGTCGCCCTGGTCGTCGGTGACGTCGTCGGCCACGGCATCCCCTCCTCGGCGACCATGGGACGGCTGTGCACCGCCGTCCGCACCCTCGCCGACGTCGACCTCCCGCCGGACGAACTCCTCACCCACCTCGACGACCTGGTCACCCACCTCGCGTCCGGCGACACCGACGAGGACGTCGCGGAACTCGGCGCCACCTGCCTCTACGCCGTCTACGACCCGGTCTCCCGCCGCCTCACCATGGCCGCCGCAGGACACCCCCCGCCGGCCCTGGTCCTGCCCGACGGCACCGCACGGCTCATGCCCCTGACCGCCGGCCCCCCGCTCGGCGTCGGCGGGCTGCCCTTCGAGGCCACCGAGGTGGAACTGCCCGAGGGAGCCGTCGTCGCCCTGTACACCGACGGCCTCGTCGAGGACCGCGATCGCGACGTCGACCACGCCACCGACGAACTGTGCCGCGCCCTGACCGCCCGCACCGAGAGCCTCGACGCCCTGTGCGACACCGTGCTGAAGGCCGTACTGCCGGAGGAACCCGGCGACGACGTGGCCCTGCTGCTGGCCCGCACCCGGGCGCTGGGCGCGGACCAGGTCGCCACCTGGGACGTCACACCGGACCCCGCCCTCGTGGCCGCGACCCGGCAGGCCGCCACCGAACAACTCACCGCCTGGGGACTGGACGAGGCCGCCTTCGTCACCGAACTCGTCGTCAGCGAACTGGTCACCAACGCGATCCGCTACGGCGAACCGCCCATCCAGCTACGGCTGATCCGTGACCGGACCCTCATCTGCGAGGTCTCCGACGGCAGTTCCACCTCCCCGCACCTGCGCCGCGCCCACGCCTTCGACGAAGGAGGCCGCGGACTGCTCCTGGTCGCCCAGCTCACCCAGCGCTGGGGCAGTCGGCAGACCGGCAGCGGCAAGACCATCTGGGCCGAGCAGACGCTGCCGCCGCCGGACTGACCGCTCACTCCTCCATGGCTTCGGCGGCGACCTGGGCGAGGGTGCGGCCCGAGCGCGCGGACCGGGCCCGGTGCGGGTCGGGCGTGCCGTGGCCCCGGGCACCCCCCTCGGAGGCCTTCACCAGCAGCCAGGACTTGTCGTCGCCGCCCCGGAACCGGGTCAGGGCGTACCTGCCGTGCAGCTTCGACCCGTGCAGCCGGAACGTCGCGTGCCCGTGCTCCAGCGACTCCCCGAAGTCGACGGGCCTCCCCTTCCGGTCGTGGCTCAGCGGCTCGTACGTGCCGTGGTCCCAGACGATCACCGTGCCGCCGCCGTACTCGCCCGCCGGGATCACACCCTCGAACTCCTCGTACTCCAGCGGATGGTCCTCGGTGGGCACGGCGAGCCGCTGGTCCTTCGGATCGTCGGAGGGGCCCTTCGGAACCGACCAGGACTTCAGTACGTCGTCCACCTGGAGCCGGAAGTCGAAGTGCAGGGTACTGGCGTCATGGATCTGCACGACGAAGCGGGGTTCCGCGCCGGACGAGGCCTGTCGCCCGCGCGGCTCGCCGGTCCGGCCGAAGTCCCGCTTGCCGTGGTAGTCCCGCAGCCGGTCACGCTCACCCACGGTCGACTCCTTCCCGGGCGTCCCGTCCCACCGGCCCCGAGTACCCGGTGGGGGAGTCAGAACTCCTCGTGCGTCTCCGGATCCCCGCCGACGCGCCGGTGGGCGCGGTCCGCGATCGCGGCCATCTGGGCGGGGTCGAGCTCGAAGCCGAAGACGTCGAGGTTCTGGCGCTGCCGCTCGAGGTCCGCCGACTTCGGGATGGGCACCGCGCCGAGCTGGACGTGCCAGCGCAGGACGACCTGGCCGGGCGTCACGCCGTGGGCTTCGGCGATCCCGCCGACCACAAGGTCGTCCAGCAGCGCCGTGCCCCGGCCCAGCGGGCTCCAGCTCTCGATCAGGATGCCCTTGCCGGCGTGGAAGGCCCGCAGCTCGTCCTGCGGGAAGAACGGGTGCAGCTCGATCTGGTTCACCGCCGGCAGGACCCCGGTCTCCTTCTCCAGGCGTTCGATGTGCTCGGCCGTGAAGTTGGAGACGCCGACCGAGCGCACGCGACCGTCTTCGCGCAGCTTGATCATGGCCTTCCAGGAGTCGACGTACTTGTCGACACGGGGGAGCGGCCAGTGGATCAGGTACAGGTCCACATGGTCCAGGCCGAGGCGGGCGCGGGACTCCTCGAAGGAGGCGAGAGTCTCCTGGTAGCCGTGGTGCCGGCCGGGGAGCTTGGTCGTCACCACGATCTCCTCGCGGGGCACGCCGCTGCCGGCCACGCCACGGCCGACACCGGTCTCGTTGCGGTAGTTCGTCGCCGTGTCGACCAGGCGGTAGCCGGCCTCCAACGCGCCGCGTACCGCCTGCTCCGCCTGCGTGTCGTCCATCGGCCAGGTGCCGAGGCCGAGGGCGGGGATCGTCGTACCGTCGTTGAGCGTGTGCGTCGGGATGCTGATCACTGCGTGGCCTTCCCTTGACTGTGTCGTACCTCCAGGGTCGTGGACAGGGGGAGCAGTGATCAACCGGACAGGGAGGGAGTGAGGCCGGCGGACGGCCGGAGGGCCGCACACCGCGGCCTCCCTCCTGCTCCCGGAAAAGCGTTCGGGGACGCCGCGGCAGGGCGCGCACACTCGTCCCAGGGGAGGGAGGGTGACATGTCGACATCCGGTATCGCCGACGGTATCCCCGACGGCGTCCTCGCCGACGCGCTGGGCAGCGAGCCCGTACGCGCCTCGCGGAAGCGACCCCACGAGGCCCGGTCGCCACGCTCGCCGAACGCTGTCACGATCTTCAGAGCCGGTCCGAGCCCGGCCGGTGCCAAGGACGACCATGCGGAGCGTGTATGACGACGGACAGGGCCACTGCGGGCCGCTCGGACGAGGCCTCAAGGATCGAGGTCGAGCCGGTCGCCGGACACATCGGGGCCGAGGTCACCGGCGTCGACCTGGCCGACGCCCTCGACGACACCGTGGTCGCCGCGATCCGGGCGGCGGTGCTGCGCTGGAAGGTGGTGTTCTTCCGCGGGCAGCGACTCGATCACCCCGGGCACGTGGCGTTCGCCCGCCGCTTCGGAGAACCGGTCGTGCTGCGCAAGCGCGGCAGCGCCTCGCCGCCGGACTTCCCCGAGATCGAGACCACCGCCGACCGGCTGGAACTGGGCGGCAGGTTCGGCATGGAGCACGAGGAATGGCTGCGACGCCGCCGTCACACCCTGCTGCGCGGCTGGCACTGCGACCACGGCGCCCGCATCGACCCGCCGGCCGCGACGATCCTGCGCGCGGAGACCGTCCCGCCGTACGGCGGCGACACCACCTGGTCCAACCTGGCGGCCGCGTACGCCGGACTCTCCGCCCCCGTCAGGGAGTTCGTGGACGGGCTGCGCGCCGAGCACCGGCTCGGCGTCGGCTACCAGCCGCGGCCCGGCGACGACGCGTACGTCCGCCATCTGCTGGACCGTCAGGTCGCCTCGCTGCACCCCCTGGTGCGTGTCCACCCGGAGACGGGGGAGCGGATCCTGTCCGTCAACGGCTACTACGTCGAGCAGATCGCCGACCTCTCCAGGGCCGAGAGCGCCGCGATCCTGGAGATGCTGCTCGAGCAGGCGACCCGGCCCGAGTACACCGTCCGGTTCCGCTGGGAGCCGGGCAGCGTGGCCTTCTGGGACAACCGGGCCACCATCCATCTCGCGCCCGGCGACAACGCCCACCTCGACTTCCCCCGGACCATGCACCGGGTGATGCTCAGCGGTGACGTACCGGTCGGCGTGGACGGCAAGCCGTCGGAGCCGATCACCGGGACCGAGCCCGGGCGCTGGTGATCCCGCTCAGGCGCCGGGCTGCCATCCCAGTGCCGGGCCCAGGTTCGTCGCCATGTCGGTGAGGATCTGCACGTAGTCCTCGTGCCCGAAGGTGAACGGCAGCGCGAACGCGACCTCGTCGACCTCGCGGAACGCGGCGTGCGCGTGCAGCCGTTCGGCGATCTCCTGCGACGTGCCGACGATGTCGGGCGCGAACATCAGACGGGCCGGTCCCTGTGGCGTCGTGGTACGAGGCGTGCGCTTGGCGGCGTACTCCTCGTACCTGGCGCGCTGCTCGGGCGAGGCGGAGTCGGTGGGGATGACGACGAGGCCCTGGGAGACGCGGGCGGCCTCGCCGTCGGGGTGGGCGGCGCGGAAGGCGCGGATGTGGGAGAGCTGGATCTCGGCGAAGTCCGGTGCCCCTTCGGCCCCTTCCGCCTTGACGACGCTGCTGACCAGGAAATTCATACCGTGCTCGCCGGCCCACTTCGCCGAGCCCAGGCTGCCGCCGCCGTACCAGAGGCGGCGGCCGAGGCCGGGGGAGTGCGGCTGCACCCGGTCCGAGAACACCTCGAACCCCTCGACCCCACTGAAATCGGTGGCCGGCTCCCCGCGCACGAAGTCCAGCAGCCGCCGCACCCGCTCGTAGCTGAAGTCCTCGGCAGCCGCGGTGTCCGGGTACAGCGCGCCCTTGACCTCGTCGTAGCGCATGGGCGGGCCCACGCTCACCCCGGGGTTGAGACGGCCGCCGGACAGCAGGTCGACGGTCGCCAGGTCCTCGGCCAGCCGCAGCGGGTTCTCCCAGCCCAGCGGGATGACCGCGGTACCGAGTTCGATACGGCGGGTGCGCTGCGAGGCCGCCGCCAGCACCGCGACGGGCGAGGAGATGCCGTACTGGAGATGACGGTGGCGCAGCCACGCGCTGTCAAAGCCCAGCCGCTCGCCCAGCTCGATGATCTCCAGCGTGGACTCGTGGCCCCGGCGCGGATCGGCCTCGTCGAACAGGCCGATGGTCAGGAAGCCCAGCTTGCGCAACGGGCGTGAGGTCGGCGGCACGGGCCCCTCCAGCGTTCGAGTCGGACAGCGGTTCTGTCCGGAGTGTCGCAGGCTGCGACCGTACGACAGTGATCAGGCCAGCGGGATGATGATCTCGTCCTCGACCGGCGGCTCGAGCTCCTGGGCGCGGTTGCCGGTGGCCGCGTGGCAGCGCAGCCGGATCGTCTCAGGGGTGACGTCCAGACGCAGGAAGCACTTGAAGAACGGCGGGCTGTAGGTGGCCGAACTCGGCGAGAACAGCTGCGTGTAGACCTTGCGGACCGGGAGCCGGAAGCGCGAGGTGCGGTCGGGGCGGCCGCCCGCGCCCAGCAGACTGGCGACGACACGGGTGCGCAGGGTGACCCGCACGGGCCCACCCGGCGTGCGGGTCGGCGGGATGCCGAGCCGCTCGACGATCACGGCCGTCGCCTCGGCCTCGGTGAGGGTGAAGAAACGGCGCAGGTGCAGCCGACGGCCGTAGAGCCTGCTGTAGAAGGCGAGGGAGTCGCCGCGCAGCGGGTAGCAGCGGAAGTCCTTCTCGGTGACGTCGGCGACCGAGATGTGGGGAATCGTGTGGGTGGCGTGCATGAACGCGCCGCCGCCGCCCGCGACGACGTACTGGATGGTGCGGCCGTCCACCAGCACCGGGTAGCGCTGGTAGTTGTGGATGTCGCCGCCTATCGCCGCCACGTAGTGGTGCTCCGGGTCGCGGACGATGTCGTCGACCGTGCCGCCGCCGTCGATCGCGCAGGGGTGGTGCTCGCCGTCCACGTACAGGGGCGATCCGGTGATCAGGATCTTGGGGCGGGGGCCCTGGGAGACCTCGCGCAGCCAGGCGCCCTGTTCGGCGTCGATGCCGCCCAGCAGACCCGTGTCGATGCCGATGATCCGCACCGGCCCGGCGTCGATGGCCCAGTACGGGCCCGGCTGGACGGCCTGTTGTGCCGCGGCCGAACGCAACGCGCGTACCTCGCCGAGGCGTTGGCCGTCGTTCGCGCGGGGTCGGTGCCACAGCAGGGACCGCAGCCAGGCGCGGGTGAGGGGACGGGGCTTGGGCTCCGGTTCGAGGGGCGGGGCGTCGTCGCAGAAGACGCGCATGAAGGCGCCGAGGTCCTCGTACCAGTCGTGGTTGCCGGGTATCGCGTAGATCGGCGCCCGGTAGTCCTGGTAGGGGCGGAAGAACTTGGTGCCGTAGTCGTCCGCGCTGCCCACCGGGTAGATCACGTCACTGGCGACCACCGCGAAGCGCGTGTCGTCACCGACCTTCAGAAACCCGGGGACGACGGCGTACTGGGGATCGTCGCCCTCACCGGTGTCGCCGATGACCATGAAGGAGAACCGGTCCGGGTCGTCCCGCCGGATCACCTTGTCGGTCGGTGCGCCTGCCGCCGCCCGCTGCGCCACCCAGCGGTTGCGGGTTCGGCCCGTGGGGTCCCCGAACCAGGACGCCACGACTCCGTTGCGGGCGGCCCACAGCGTCCTCGGGTCGAGCCACGAGATCTTCTCGACCTTGTGGGGCATGAGCTGCTGGTACTGGCCGCGTTCCGTGGTGTTCCAGCCGGCGCCTGCGGCGGTATCACGTGAAGATTCAGACACCGGTGCACCGTAACAACGGTCTGGAACCGGCCGGGAGTTGGGTCAGGTCACCGACGGCGGACGCGCTCGGTGGCGTCGTACGGCTTCCGCGGTCGCGGTACGGCCCACGCCGTGCTCTCGTGGACGGAACCGCGCGGTTCGGCGGGCGCGGTCCGGGTGGCCCGCCGTGGCGGAGCCGACCGGTTCGAGTCGTCGTCGCCCAGGACCAGCAGGGGATCGAACATCACCACCACGCCCGCCAGCACGAGGAAGATGACCGGCCCGAGCAGCATGGGTAACAGCAGCGAGTGGGGCGAGTCGCCGGCCCAGGTGCCGCCTCTCGTGTCGTGCACATGGACGCTGACGGCGGCCATTCCCGTGTAGTGCATCCCGGACACGGCCACACCCATGATCAGGCTGGCCCCGAGGCTCGTCAGGAAGCCGCGGATCGTGACGGCCGCCCACAGGGCCGCCGTGGCGGCGACGATCGCGATCAGCACCGAGAGCGCGACGACGAGCGGGTCGTAGTGGACCTCGCCGTTCAGGTGCATGGCCGCCATGCCCAGGTAGTGCATGGCGGCGACGCCGAGACCGGTGACGACGCCCGCGGCGGACAGTGCGACCGTGCTCGCACCGCGATAGCCCACGATGAACACGCCGATGCCGACCACGACGATCGCCACCGCGAGGCTGAGCACGGTCAGACCCACGTCGTAGCGGATCCGGGTCTCCTCGACCTGGAACCCGATCATGGCGATGAAATGCATCGTCCAGATGCCGCATCCGATGGCGGCCGCGCCGAGCGCGAGCCAGCCCGCCTTCCACGACTGTGTGTCGAGCAGGGACCGGACCGTGCAGCGCAGTCCCAGAGCCCCTCCCAGACACGCCATCACATAGGCCGCTAAAGGGGTCACCAACCCATAGCGGAACCCGTCAACCGTGCCTTCCATACGCCAACAACCCCCCCGAGTCACACCTTGGGTAGGAAGGCTTACGGGTATAGGCCACGTAAAGCAAGCGGTTCCTATGAGTAACCGGGGGTAAGGATTCAAGTCACGTTCGGCAGGGTCCGACTCCGGTCACGCAGGCGCGAGTTCCAGCCAGATGCGCCCTCCGGGGCGCCCGATCTGACACGCTCCGCGCACCTTCCCCACGTGACGCCGCCGGATCAGAACGTGCGCTTCAGGAGATCGAGCAGGGCCGCCCAGTGCCGCTCGTCGCCCGCCCGGTCGTACGACGCGGTGTCGGCCTGCGTGAAACCGTGGCGCGCGCCGGAGTAGACCTCGCAGGTGTGACGGACTCCGGCCGCGGTGAGCGCCTCCTCCAGGCGTTCCATCTGCTCGACGGGCAGCGACGGGTCCTGGTCGGCGTGCCCGAAGTACAGCTCCGCGGTGACCTTGCCGGCCACCAGGTGCGGGCTGTCCGGGGCCTCGGTCGCGAGCCGCCCGCCGTGGAAACCCGCCGCGGCCGCGACCCGCTCCGGGAAGGTGCCGGCGGTGTGGAGGGCCAGCCGGGCGCCCATGCAGTAGCCGGTGACGGCGATCGGGCCGTCGGCTGCCACCGGAGAGTCGGCCAGCCACCGCAGATACGCACGCGCGTCCCGCATCGCCAGTTCCGGGGTCAGCGCCTGCATGATCGGGCCGATCCGCTCGAAGATCTCCGGCCGCGCCCCCGGATCGATGAACTCCGGCAGCTCCACCACGGGCGCCCGCCCGTGCCGGTAGAAGACGTTGGGCACCAGGACCGTGTAGCCGGCCTCGGCCAGCCGGTCGGCCATGGACGTCAGCTGCGGGCGCAGCCCGAAAGCGTCCATGTAAAGGAGAACCGCCGGATGCGGGCGGCCGTCACCGGGATGCGCCAGATACGCGTCGGCGGTGCCGTCGCCGGTGGGGATGTCGAGTGCGGTTCCCTGTACAGCGGTCATGGCTGGGGCTGCCTCTCTGTGGCGTGTCGGCCGGCGAGACCGCCCGGACGACCGGGCGGATCATGGTCATCGTGACACGCCTGGTCAGGGGCGTGTCCCGCACCCCTGCTCGCCTTGCCCTGCCGTGAACGCCCCTTGGCGAACCCGTTACTCGAACCGTGACGTGTCGCCCGCGCCCTTGCGAATGACCTCCGCCTCGCCGCCCGAGAAGTCGATGACCGTCGTCGGTTCGGTTCCGCAGTCCCCGGAGTCGACCACCGCGTCCAGGACGTGGTCCAGCCGGTCCTTGATCTCCCAGCCCTGCGTCATCGGCTCCTCCTCGTCCGGCAGCAGCAGTGTGCTGGACAGCAGCGGCTCGCCGAGCTCGGTGAGCAGGGCCTGGGTGACGACGTGGTCGGGGATGCGCACGCCTACCGTCTTCTTCTTCGGGTGCTGGAGCATGCGCGGCACCTCCTTCGTCGCGGGCAGGATGAAGGTGTAGCTGCCGGGCGTCGACGCCTTGATCGCGCGGAAGACGTCGTTGTCGATCCGTACGAACTGGCCGAGCTGCGAGAAGTCCTGGCACACAAGGGTGAAGTGGTGCCGGTCGTCCAGCCGGCGGATCGTCCGGATCCGGTCGATGCCGTCACGGCTGCCCAGCCGGCAGCCCAGCGCGTAGCAGGAGTCGGTCGGGTACGCGATGAGCGCACCCGAGCGGATACTGTCGGCGACCTGGGAGATGGTGCGCGGTTGCGGGTTGTCGGGGTGCACGTCGAAGTACTTGGCCATCCGTCGAGCTTATGCCGTACGCGGGCGACGACCGCGCAAGCCCGAGCGGGCTCTCAAGGCAGCGGCGTGAACGCGGCCACGAACTCCGCCACCTCGGGCCGGGTGTCGTTCCCGCGCCACACCAGGGCCAGCTCCGCCGGTGCCAACCCCTGGACGGGACGGCAGACCACGTCGGGGCGCGGGTAGAGGCGGGCGTTGCCCTCCGCGAGCAGAGCCACGCCCAGCCCGGAGGCGACGGCCTCGAAGGTGTCGGCGGGAGACGTCACCTCGGTGCCGATCCAGGGCTCGCCGCCCTCGCGCGCCTCGGTGGCCAGCCAGAAGTCCCGCACCGGGCCGGCCGGGCGCGGCAGCGCCACGAAGGGTTCGGTGGCGAGGTCGGCGAAGTCCACCTCCGGCAGGTCGGCCAGCCGGTGGTCGGCGGGCAGGGCGACCCAGCGGTCTTCGCGGACCAGCGTGCGCGAGACGAGGCCGGGCACCGGAAGCGGCAGCCACAGGAACGCGACGTCCGAACCCCGGTCGCCGAGCCCGGCGGTCGGATCCTCCCAGCTGACCAGTCGCAGGGAGATCCGCCAGCCCTGGTCACGGAACCGGGCCAGCACCTCGCGCTGCAGGTCACGGCCGACGGCCGTCTGCATGCCGACGGTGAGCGAGAACGTCGGCCCGGCGGCCCGCGCCTCCCGCAACGCCTCGTCCCAGGCGGCCACCAGCTTCCGGGCCCTCGGCAACAGGGTCCGCCCCTGGGGTGTCAACACGACCTCACGCGGCCTGCGTTCCAGCAGCGAAAAGCCCAACTGCCGCTCCAACGACCGGATCTGCTTCGACAGGGCGGGCTGGGAGATGAAGAGCCTCTGGGCGGCCACGGTGAAGTGCAGATGCTCGGCGAGCACCGTGAAGTACCGAAGGTCGCGCACATGAACGTCCATGACCAACGGTTATAGCGAAATGTCTTGGACGGCGGCAGCGAACCGGGGACAGGCTGGGGCCACAAGGGATCACAGGAGATCTCGCGAGATCGGACGGCCAAGGAGCAACCGATGACCACCCTGCCCCACCGTTTACTCGGTGACCTCGAGACCTCGGCGATCGGCTTCGGCGCGATGGTCCTGTCGCCCGGCATGTACGGCGAGATCGACGACGAGCGGGCGATCGCCGCGCTGCACGCCGCACTCGACGAGGGCACCACCCTCGTCGACACCTCCGACGGCTACGGCGTCGACGGCCACAACGAACGCCTCGTCGGTGAGGCCCTCAAGGGCCGCCGGGACGGCGTCGTCGTCGCCACCAAGTTCGGCTTCCGCGTCCCCGAGGGCGCCGAGGGCCACCGCTTCCCCGTGTCGTACGCCTTCGGCGAGCTCGCCGTGAACGCCGAGCCCCGCCACGTACGCGGATACGCCGAGCAGTCGCTGCGCAACCTGGGCACCGACGTGATCGACCTGTACTACCCGCACTTCCCCGACCCGCAGGTCCCGCTGGAGGACACCGTCGGCGCCGTCGCGGACCTCGTGAAGGCCGGTCTGGTGCGCCACCTGGGCCTGTCCAACGTCACCGCCGACCAGTTGCGCCGGGCCCACGCGGTGCATCCGGTCGCCGCGGTGCAGACCCAGTGGTCGATGTGGCAGCCCATCGCGCCCGCACTGCACGCCGCCGCCCGCGAACTGGGCGTCGGGATCGTGGCCTGGAGCCCGCTCGGCAGCGGGTTCCTGGCCGGCAAGGTGGACAACCTCGCCGAGAACGACTTCCGCCGCAACATCTCCCGCTTCGACGAGGCCAACCTCAGGGCCAACAACGACCGTTACGCGCCCCTGCGCGGCATCGCGGCCGACCTCGCCCTGACACCGGGTCAGCTGGCACTGGCCTGGCTGCTCCACCAGGACGACCACGTGGTGCCGATCCCCGGCAGCCGCACCCCGGCCCACATCGCCGAGAACCTCTCCGCCGCCCGCGTCGACCTGCACCCCGACACCCTGGCTCGTATCGACGAGGCCCTCGCCGGCTTCGCCCCCGAGGGAACGGGCTCGCTGCTCACCTGACCCCGGTCACGGCGAGCGGCCTCGGCTCTCCCGACGGGCACCGGCACGTTCGCGTACGCGACGGGCAGAGCACTGGCGCGCGGCGACGTCCGCCGGGCGTGAGGTAACGTCCCCGACCGATGTTCCGGACGATGCGAGGGGCGAGGAGAAGGCCGACGTGGCTGGCCGAGAGGACGGATACCGTCACACGGAGGTGAGGGGCACGCAGGACGTGGCGTGGGCGCAGGAGTTGCTCGACCATCTGCGGCCGACCGGGCGCGACGTGCACCGGGTCGTCGCGTGGCTCGCCGAGGCAGTGCAGGGCCGGGCCTCCCTGCAGGACGACACCGGCGCGCTCCTCGCCGGCACCCGGGTGCCGCTGGACGCGGACCTGGTCGCGGACATCGTCGCCGGACGCATCGCCTCCGCCGCGTGGGAGGGGGAGGGCCGGCATCTGCGGCTGGTCAGGGTGGACCGGCCTGCCCTTTCCTCGGCCGGAGTGCTGGCCGTGGCGCGTACGGCCCCGTTCGACCGGCGTGCGTCGGACATCGTGACGCACACCGTGCAGGTCGTCGAGCTCCTGCTGCGGGCGCGCGAGGCGAGCGTGGCGGGGCGCAGGCTGGAGCGGGCGACGTCCGACCTGAGGCTGGCGATCCTGCAACTGCTGATGGTGGAGGACACCGTCTCGGCCCGCCGCGTCGCGGCGGGCCTGTGGCCGGGTCTGCTCGACACGGACACGGCCTGCGTCTTCGTCCTCGAAGGTGCCGCCGAGGAGCGTGACCGCCTCGCCGAGGAGTGCCTCGACGCAACGGAGGAGCAGGCCCTCGTCGTACGCTGCCCCGCCATGGACGGCCACGTGATCGTCGTGACCCCCGGCGAGGCCGCGGGCCAGGCCCTGCGGTCCCTCATCGTCCGCAACCCCAATACCTTCCTCGGCGGCAGTGCCCGGCAAAGCCTCGCCCGCACCGCCACCGCCTACGGACAGGCCGTCAGCGCCCTCGCCGTCGCGCACTTCCGGCCGGACAAGGCGGCCGTCTACGCCGAACGCACCCACCCCGAACGGCTGATGGACCCCGCCGCCCTCCGCGAGTGGACCGCCGACGTGCTGCACCCGCTCGACACGCTGCCGCACCACACCCGTGCCGAACTCCTCGCCACCACCCGGCTCGGCCTGGAGTTCACCGCCGTGAACGCGGCGAAGGTCCTCGGCGTGAGCCGCAACACCGTCCGCGCCCGTATGGAACGCGTCGAAGGGCTGCTGGGCACCGACTTCTCCGACCTGACCGTCCGCGCCGCCGCGCACCTCGCCCTGAACACCCAGATCGGCCTCGCCGAGATCCCGGCCGCACGGGGCACCGCACAGCCGGCCCCGACCCGGCTGGCCGACCTCCTCACCGGGACCGCGGTCCGCGCCTGGGCGCAGGACCTCCTCGGCCGGCTGGACGCCGACGCCCGGGATCTGCGCCGGACGCTGCGCACCTGGATAGCCGCCGGCGGCAACTCCGAGCGGGCCGCCCAGACCCTCGGCATGCACGCGCAGACCGTGCGCGAGCACGTCCGCGGCGCGGAACCCGTCCTCGAACGCCAGCTCCTCGCCGCCGGCAGCGATCTCTACGAGGTCGTCCTGGCCCACCTGGCCGTGGGCGAGCTCGAACCGCCCGTCCTGGACCGGGCGAAACCGGGCGATCCGGACTCACCTGTGCACGGGTGAGCCCTGTGCGCGGCACAGCGGGCATCGACGCGATTCACAACGGTTGCGTTTCACACGTAAGTTCTAGGCACCGCGGGGGCACGACCGGAACGGGGGACCGGTCGCGCTCCCGCGCCTCGATCTCGGTGACCGGTACTGACCGCCGGGTCAGCCGCGCAGCCGGACCGGGATCTCCTGCCAGCCGAACGCGATGAACGACGGCACCTGCCGCAGCTCGTCGGCGTCGGCGGCCAACCGCAGATCGGGAAACCGTTCGAACAGCGTCGGCAGCGCGGTCAGGGCCTCCGTACGGGCCAGCGGCGCCCCGACGCACCGGTGCACGCCGATCCCGAACGCCAGGTGGTCGTCGGCCGCGCGCGCCGCGTCGAAGGCGTCCGCGTCCGGCCCGTAGTGCGCCGGATCCAGCCCCGCGGCGGCGTACGTCGTGAGGATCGCGTCCCCGGCCGGAACGGTGACGTCGCCGACGGTGAGATCGGTGACGGCGAACCGCAGCGGCAGCGAGGCGATGGACGGGTGGACCCGGAGTGTCTCGTCGACCACGGCGTCCCACGGGATCGTTCCGGACCGTACGGCAGCCAGTTGCTCGGGATGCCGAAGCAGGGCGACGACCGCGTTGCCGATCAGGTTGACGGTGGTCTCGAAACCGGCGCCGATGACCAGCAGCAGCGTGTAGAGCAACTCCTCGTCGCTGAGCCGGTCGCCGTCCTCGTCCCGGACCCGGATCAGCTCCGTGGTCAGGTCGTCGCCGGGGTGCTCCCTGTGGTGGGCGATGAGCGCGGGCAGCACTGTGCCGATCTGCCGCTGCACGAACGCGGCGTGCTCCGGGCTCGGGTCGGAGGTGTCCATGATGGCGGCGATCAGCCGCGCGGTGTCCGCTCGCAACTCCTCGGGCACCCCGAACAGTTCGGAGATGATCCGCATGGGCAGGGGTTGGGCGAGCGCCGCCTTGATGTCGACGACGTCGGCGGCGGAGGCCTCCAGGGTGTCCAGCAGCTCCGCGGTGATCGCCTCCACCCGCGGCCGCATCGCCTCGGTGCGCCGGTGCGTGAAGCTCGGTGCGACCAGCTTGCGCAGCCGTGCGTGGTCGGTGCCGTACGTGGAGAGCATGTTCACCACGCCCACCCAGCCGAGCACCCAGCCCCACGAGGGGTGTTGGCCGATCTCCGGCCACAGGCGCCAGTGTTTGCGGGGATCCCTGCTGACCCGTGGGTCGAGGATGAGTTCCTTGAGGACGTCGTAGCGGGTGGGCGCCCAGGCGGGGATGCCGCCGGGCATTTCGACGGGCACGATCGGGCCGAGGGCGCGCAACTGCTCGCTCTCGCCGGCGATGTCGGAGCCGAGCGAGTCGATGACGAAGCGGTCGATGCGGTCGGTCACGGTCACGACGGAACTCCTGGCTGGTCGGGTGAGCGGGGACTGAACCGGAAGGGCGGCGACGTCAGCGAGCGTGGAACGGGCCGGGCCGCCGCCTGGGGCGCGCGCGGGGCAGGGCGGGTTCGAGGCCGGGCGTCTACCGGGTGAGCCGTTCGATCGCCTTGGTCGCGATGTGCAGCGTGTGATGCTCGACCGGGCAGGCGTGCGGGTCCGCCGGCCACGACAACCGGCGCCAGGCCCAGCGGCGTCCCGGAGATCTGCGGCTGCAAGGGGCCCGGGACGACCACGTGCGGATGGGCCAGTCGGCGGGCGGCGACGGGAACACATCGCGCGGCCGGATTCTTGACCTCGGCCGTGCGCCTTTGACACGTCGTCGAGTGGGATGTGCAACGCGGCGTTCTCCGCGCACGCAGGGCCCGTTGACGCGGCGATCGCAGCAGCCCGCCGCCGAGGGCGAGCGCGGACAGTGTGCCGGCGGCGGGACCACCGGCCACCAGATCCGGTAACTCGATCATCGAATCGGTTCCAGGGGAAGTCGGGACAGGTCCGAATCGGCGCGGGCGAGGCCGGGCGACGCGGAGCACGAAGCCCTCACGCGAGGCACCCGCAGCACAGTACACACCGTCATCGACCGGTCTTGCACCGTCGATGGAGGCATCGCTTCGAACGTGGCCGAGCTCTACTCGTTTCCGTGGCCGAGCTCATTCGCTTCCGTGGCAACTGTCGGAATTGCTGGGCGGAGTGCCCCGACGGGGGAGGGATACTCGGGCGGTCCCGGAACGACTACCGCTGGAGGAGGCCCGAATGACCAGCAGCACGGAGACCGGCGGCGTGACCGGTACGCCGGACAAGGACTACGACCTGATCTGGTATGTCGAGGCGTGCCTGAACAACGCGCTGCGTCTGGAGAGCTACATCCAGGACGCGGAGCGCGAGAAGGACACCGAGGTCGCCGACCTGTTCCGCGAGGCGCAGGCGGACAGCCGCAAGGGCGCCGAACTGGGCAAGGGGCTGCTGCGCGCCCGGCTCGACGGGAGCTGACGCCCTGATCGAGGCCCGGACGTCAAGGCAGACCGGCGTCCGGGCCATTGGCATGTCTGGTCGTTCTAGAAGTTGAGCACTCGATGCCGAGTCGTTGAGCACTCAAGTTCCGCTTGATACACAGGGTTTACACTGTGGCGGCCGACGTGCCCGGCGGGACTTGCTAACGTGTTACCCGCCGGTAGCAAGCTGCAGGAGTGATCACGGGGGGTCGGTGGGCCGGCACGTTTCTCCCGCCTATCCGGACAGGTGAGACTCGTACACATGGCTCGTTCCCTGGTCGACCTGTTGACCACGCACGCCTCGGACCAGCCCGACCGGACCGCGTACCGCTTCCTCGTCACGGGCGACTGTGACGGGGAGATCCAGGACATCTCCTACGGGCGGCTGGCCGGCCGGGCCCGGGCGATCGCCGCCTGGCTCCAGGAGCGCGGCCTGACCGGATCCCGGGCCATGCTGCTGTACCCACCCGGCCTGGAGTTCATCAGCGGCTACCTGGGCTGTCTCTCGGCCGGGGTCGTCGCGGTACCGGGCGTACCTCCGCAGGGCCGGGCGCACAACCACCGTGCGCTGACCCGCACGAAGCGCCTGATAGCCGACGCGGACGCCAAGGTGATCCTCGGTGGCCGCGACGTGATCGCCGCCCTGACCGGCATGGCGGAACACCTGCCCGAGCTGGCCGACGTCACCTGTGTGGCCACCGAGGACATCCCCGACGAGCTGGCCGCCGCCTGGCGCGAACCCGACCTCACCGCCGACTCGGTCGCCTTCCTCCAGTACACCTCCGGCTCCACCTCCGCCCCCAAGGGTGTGGTCGTCACCCACGGCAACCTGCTCGACAACGAACGGGTCATCACCGAACGGATGGGCCACACCCCGGACACCATCGAGGCGTACGGCCGCGAACTGATCGTCAGCTGGCTGCCCGTCTACCACGACATGGGCCTCGTCGGTCCGGTCCTCAACACCGTCTACCTCGGCCTCACCACCACCCTCTTCTCCCCGCTGCACTTCCTCCAGCGGCCCGACCGCTGGCTGAAGGCCGTCAGCCGCTACCGCCCGCACACCAGCGGCGGCCCCAACTTCGCCTACGAGCTGTGCCTGAAGCACGCCACGCCCGAACTCGTGGACGGGCTCGACCTGTCGTCCTGGAAGGTCGCCTTCAACGGCGCCGAACCGGTACGCCCGGCCACCCTGCGGCGGTTCACCGAGACCTTCGCCCCGGCCGGCTTCCGCCGCGAGGCCTTCTACCCCTGCTACGGCCTCGCCGAGTCCACCGTGATGGTCACCGGCGGCACGGTGGACACCCCGCCGACCCTCCTCGCCGCCGCGGACACCGGACCGCACGGGGGCGAGGCGGACGCGGCGGCGGTCGGCTGCGGTCGGCCCGGCCCGGGCGTCACCCTCGTGATCGCCGACCCCGAACGTCACGAGGAACTCCCCGAGGGCGAGGTCGGCGAGATCTGCGTCGCCGGCGCGAGCGTCGCCAAGGGTTATTGGCGCAACACCCTCGCCACCCGCGAGACCTTCCGCGCCACCCTCGCCGGCCATGAGGGCCGCTTCCTGCGCACCGGTGACCTCGGATTCCTGCGCGACGGCGAACTCTTCGTCACCGGCCGCCTCAAGGACCTCATCGTCATCGACGGCCGTAACCACTACCCGCAGGACCTCGAACTGTCCGCCGAGATGGCCCACCCCGCCCTGCGCCCCGGCTGCACCGCCGCCTTCTCCGTCGACGGCGGAGTGGACGGAGAACAGGTCGTCCTGGTCGCCGAGGCCGCCCCGGAGGCGGCGGGCGAGGCCGAGAAGATCACGGACCTGATCCGCAGCGCGATCGGCGAGTCGCACGGCGTGGCCGTGCGCGACGTCGTGCTGGTCCACCCCGGCACGATCCCCAAGACCTCCAGCGGCAAGATCCAGCGCCGTGCCTCCCGGGCGGCCCACCTGGGCGGCACCCTCGCCGTGGTCACCGCGCCCGCCACCCGCTGAACACCGCCCGCCGTCGGCGCGACCCGTCCGCGCCGACAGCGGCCAGGCGGCCGTACACCTGCCGCACGTTCCGTCGTACCGCCGCCCTGCCGGCCGTATCGCCCCCTGCTCGTACGGGAAACAGCCCGACCGACCCGACTCCACGAGGACACCTGACCAGATGCCTGCGAACGAGTCCCCGAAGCAGTCCGTCACCACACCCGAGGACGTGCGGGCCTGGCTGGTGTCCGCCGTGGCCGAGGCGTCCGGGCTGGACCCACTGACCGTCGACCCGCACCGCCCGATCGCCGAATTCGGTCTGGGATCACGCCAGTTGGTGACCCTGGCCGCGGAACTCTCGGAGCGGACGGGCCGGTCCCTCGAACCGTCCCTCGTCTTCGACCACCCGACCGTCGCGGCACTCGCCGACGCCGTGTTCGGCGACGCTCCGGCTCTTGCCCCGCAGATACCGTCCGCGGCTGCCGTGCGCGGGGACGACGAGATCGCGATCATCTCCATGGCCTGCCGCTTCCCGGGCGGCGCCGACGACCCCGAGGCGCTGTGGCGGCTGCTGTCCGCCGGCGCGGACGCCGTCACCGAGGTACCGCCGGGACGCTGGAACACGCACGGCCTGTACGACGCCGACCCGGAGGCCACCGGCACGGCCTACTCCCTGCACGGCGGCTACCTCGACGGCATCGACCGCTTCGACGCGGCCTTCTTCGGCATCTCGCCGCGCGAGGCCGACGCCATGGACCCTCAGCAACGGCTGCTGTTGCAGACCGCCTGGGAGACCGTCGAGCGCGCCGGCATCGTCCCCGAGACGCTGAACGGCAGCTCCACCGGTGTCTACGTCGGCCTGTACGACAGCGGCTACCTGGCCTCGGCCCCGCTGGGCCAACTCGACGGGCACGTCGGCACCGGCTCGGCCGCCAGCGTGGCCTCCGGGCGCATCGCCTACACCCTCGGCCTCCAGGGCCCGGCGGTCACCGTCGACACCGCCTGCTCCTCCTCCCTCGTCGCCCTGCACCTGGCGGCGCGGGCGCTGGCCGGGGGTGAGTGCGACCTGGCGCTGGCCGGCGGGGCCACGCTGCTGGTGACTCCGCGCGGACACGTCGAGTTCAGCCGCCTGCGCGGGCTGTCGCCGTCCGGGCGGTGCAGTCCGTTCGGGGCCGGTGCGGACGGCGTGGTGTGGGCCGAGGGCTGCGGCTTGGTCCTGCTCAAACGGCTGACGGACGCCCGCCGGGACGGCGACCGGGTCCTCGCGGTCGTCAAGGGCTCGGCGATCAACCAGGACGGCCGCAGCCAGGGCCTGAGCGCCCCGAACGGACCCGCCCAGGAAAGGGTGTTGCGCGCCGCACTGGACGCGGCGGGCCTGCGGCCCGACGACGTGGACTACGTCGAGACCCACGGTACCGGAACCCCGCTCGGCGACCCCATCGAAGGCCGAGCGCTGGCCGCCGTGTTCGGACCGGGCCGACCCGCCGACCGACCGCTCGGCATCGGCTCCCTGAAGTCCAACATCGGTCACGCCCAGGCCGCCGCCGGCATCGGCGGCGTCATCAAAACGGTGCTCTCCCTCGGCCACGAACAACTCCCCGCGTCCCTGCACGCCGACACCCCCACCCAGCACGTCGACTGGACGACCGGCGGCCTGACCGTCCTCACCGACACCCGTGCCTGGCCCCGGGACGAGGAACGAATACGGCGCGCGGGGGTCAGCGCATTCGGCATCAGCGGCACGAACGCGCACCTGGTACTGGAGGAGGCGCCGCGGGATCTGGCGGGGCGGGGCGCGGTCCCCTCAAGTGACGGTGTGCTGCGGGAGTTGGCTCGGCCGGACGAGGAGAGGGAGCAGGACCAGGGGCGACCCGGCCCGGCGACTTCGCCGGAGGCGGCCCGCACAGGTGGGGAGCCGGAGCAGGACGCGGACCGCCCGAGCGACGGGGCACTGCGAAGACAGGGTCGGCCGGGTGAGGGAACACCGCAGAACCCCGACCTGCCCGACGAGGGTCCGCAGGACCAGGCACACACGACCGGCGCAGACCGCCCCGTGCCGGGCCTCTTCCCGCTCTCCGCCCGTACCCTGTCCGCCCTCCAGAGGCAGGCCGACCGCCTCCACGCCGCCCTTGCCGCGGAGCCGCACCTGGCGCTGCCGTCCGTGGCCGCCGCGTTGGCCCACCGCCGCACGCACTTCGAGCAGCGGGTCGTCGTCCAGGCAGGTGATCGGGACGCGCTGATGACCGCTCTGCGCCGGCTGGCCGAGGGTCGGCCGGACCCGGAGTGGGTCGTCGGCCCGGAACGGGCCAGGCCGCACGGCAAGGTGGCGTTCGTCTTCCCCGGCCAGGGTTCCCAGTGGACCGGCATGGCCCGTGACCTCCTCGACCGCGACCCGGTGTTCGCCGACGAACTCGACCGCTGCGACGCCGCCCTGCGCCCCTTCACCGCCTGGTCGGTCGCGGCCGTACTGCGGGGCGACACGAACGCCCCCGCACTGGACCGCGTCGACGTGATCCAGCCGGTCCTGTTCGCGGTGATGGTGTCCTTGGCCGCCGTGTGGCGGGCCCGAGGCATTCGCCCGGACGCCGTGATCGGACACAGCCAGGGCGAGGTCGCCGCCGCCTGCGTCGCCGGGGCGCTCAGCCTCAACGACGCCGCGGCCGTGGTCGCCCTGCGCAGCCAGGCCCTGACCGAGCTGTCCGGCACCGGCACCATGGCCGTCGTCGCCCTGCCGCACACCGAGGTGAGCGCCCGCCTCGCCGAGCATGACGGCCGTATCGCCGTCGCCGCCGTGAACAGCGGCCGCTCGACCGTGATCGCCGGTGACGTGGACTCGGTGGAGACCCTGCTCGCCGACCTCGACCGGGAGCAGGTGTTCGCCCGCCGCCTCGACGTCGACTACGCCTCCCACAGCGACCGGGTCGAGCCGGTCCGCACGGCGATCCTGGACGAACTCGACGGCGTCACCACCTACCCGGCCTCCGTCGCCTGGTACTCCACGGTCACCGGCGAACCGGTCACCGAGGAACTCGAGGCCGACTACTGGTACACCAACCTGCGCGAGCCCGTCCGCTTCGCGCCCACCGTCAAGCGCATGGCCGCCGACGGCTACCGCCACTTCGTCGAACTCAGCCCGCACCCCGCCCTGTTGACCGCCCTGCGCACCATCGGCGAGGACACGGACCACGACCTCGTGGCCATCGGCTCGCTGCGCCGCGACGAGAGCGGCCCCGCCTGCCTCGACCGGGCCGCCGCCGAACTCCACGTCCAGGGACGGCACCTCGACTGGCGCCGCCTGGTGCCGGACACCGACCCGGCGGACCTGCCCACGTACGCCTGGGACCAGCCGCGCCACTGGATCGAGCCCGCGACGGCCACCGGGGGCCCCGGCTTCTTCGACCGCGCCGCCCACCCGCTGCTCGGCATCCAGCTCCGGTCCCCGGACGAGACCCGCTGGACGTTCCGCAACGAATGGTCGACGGCGACCGCGGACTGGCTGCCGGACCACACCGTCTTCGGCCGCACCGTGGTGTCGGGCACCACCCTGATGGAACTGTGCCGCGCGGCGCTCGCCGCGGCCCGCCCCGGAGACGTCACCGACCTGCTCCTCCTCGCTCCCCTCACCCTGCCCGCCTCCGGCACGGTCGAGGTGTCCGTCGAGGTGACCACCGCCGGTGCGGTGCCGGAGATCACCGTGCACAGCCGCCCACGCGGCGACGAGTCGGCAGGGTGGACGCTGCACGTGACGGCATCGGGCGCCGAGCCCGCCTCCGCGACGGCGGGGCAACCGCCGGTGTGGCCGGAAACCGCCGAGGAAGCCTGGAGCGAGCAGACGTACGCCCGCCTGGCCGGCCTCGGTCTCGGCTACGGCCCCGCTTTCCAGGGCGTACGGCAGGCCGTCACCACCGGCGACGCCGAACTGCTGGCCCGGCTGTCCCTGTCCCCGGTGGCCCGTGACGCCGGCGACCCGTATCCGGTCCACCCGGCGCTCCTGGACGCCGCGCTGCACGTCGCCGCCGCGTTCGACGCCTCCGAGGACCGGGTCCTGCTCCCGATCGCGGTGGGCCGCTGCGTCCTGCCGCCAGGCGGCGCCACCGAACTGACCGCGTCCGTACGGCGTACCGGCGGCTCGGGGACCGACCTCACCCTGGACGTCACGCTGTGGGACACCGACGGCTTCCTCGCCGGCCGTCTGGAATCCGTACGGCTGCGCGCGGCGAGCCCCGCGGACCTGCGCGGCGGTTCGGAGAACGGGCGGCACTTGTACGAAGTGGCGTGGACGGCCGTCGACGCACGGTCGGCCGAGGCACCCGGCACCTGGAGCGTCACCGGCGACCGGCACGATCCACAGGTCGCCGAAGCCCTGAGCGCTCTCGACGCGGCCGGGATCCCGCTGCGCGAGACGGGCACCGACGTTCTCGTACGGTTCTGGCCGCAGCCGGCGTCGGACGACGAAACAGCCGCTGTGGCACAGCGGTCGGCGGCCACCGCCCTCGCCGAGCTGCAGGCGCTGATCGCCCTGCCGGCCGGGGGAGCGCCCACCCGGATCGTGTGGGTGACCCGGGGCGCGGTCGCGGCCGGCGACGGCGACACCGTGCCCGGTCTGGCGCAGTCGGTGCTCTGGGGCCTGGTCCGCAGCGCCCGCACCGAGCACCCCGACCTCGGACTGACCCTGCTCGACCTCGACGCCTCGGACCCCGCCGCCGCACTGACGGCAGCCGTCGCGCAAACCGACGAACCCGAACTCGTCGTCCGCGACGGCGTGTTGCTCGCACCCCGGCTGGTGCGGGCCCGCCCGGTCGACGCGGCGAGGATCCCGGCCGAGGTCCCCACCGACGGCACCGTGCTGATCACCGGCGGCCTGGGTGCCGTAGGCCGCCACATCGCCCGCCTGCTCGTCGAACGCGGTGTCCCACGACTGCTGCTCACATCCCGTCAGGGCGCCCAGGATCCCCGCACCGCCGACGTCACCGCCGAACTGACCGCGCTCGGCGCCCAGGTCGAGGTGGCGGCCTGCGACATCGCGGACGCGGAAGCCGTGGCCGAGCTGCTCACCCGCGTCGGCGACGAGTTGCCCCTGCGCGGGATCGTGCACTGCGCCGGAGTCCTGTCCGACGGGATCGTGGCCCAACTGACCCCCGAGCGCCTCGCCCAGGTCCTGCGCCCCAAGGTCGACGGCGCCGCCCATCTGCACCGCCTCACCGCCGGTCTGCGGCTCGACCTCTTCCTGCTGGTCTCCTCGGCCGCAGGCGTCCTCGGCAACGCGGGCCAGGCGAACTACGCGGCCGCCAACGTCTTCCTCGACCAACTGGCCCACCACCGCCGTGCCTTGGGCCTGCCCGGCGTCTCGGTCTCGTTCGGCGCCTGGGCGGGCGAGGGCCTGGCCGCCGCCCACGCCGACCTGGACCGGATGGCCCGCCTCGGCCAGCGTGCCCTCGCCGCCGACCAGGGCCGCGACCTCGTCGACCTCGCCCTGCACCGGAACAGCCCGCACCTGGTCGCCTGGGCCCTGGACCTGCCGCGCCTGCGGGACAACGCGGCCGTCGCGGACGGACCGGGCTCCGCCCTCTGGCGCTCGCTGCTGCCAGCGCCCCGCACCCGCGGCGACGCCGGACAGGGCCTCGCGGACCGCCTCGCCCGACTGCCCGAGACCGAACGGGCCGCCCGCGTCCTCGCCCTGGTCCGCGAGGAGGCCGCGCTCGCCCTCGGCCTGCGCTCCGCGGAGTCCGTGCCCCCCGACCAGCCGCTGCGCGAACTCGGCATGGACTCGGTGACGGCGGTCGAGCTGCGCGGTCGTATCAGCACCCGGCTCGGCACCCGCCTCCCCGCCACCCTGCTCTTCGACCACCCCACACCGGCCCGGCTCGCCGACCACCTCCTGACCACCGCCCTGGCGACAACCCGCAGCCCCGCCCCCGCCAGGCCGACGGCCCGCCCCACGACACGGGCGTCCGACGAGCCCGTCGCGCTGGTCGCCATGGCCTGCCGCCTGCCCGGCGGTGTCAGCGACCCGGAGGGCCTGTGGGACCTCGTCACCCGGGGCCGTGACGCCGTCGGTCCCTTCCCGGCCGGGCGTTGGGACGTGGAGTCGCTGTACGACCCCGACCCGGAGGCGAGGGGCAAGTCGTACGCCCGTGAAGGCGGGTTCCTCGACGACATCGAGTCCTTCGACGCGGGCTTCTTCGGCATCACCCCGAAGGAGGCCGCCGCCATGGACCCCCAGCAGCGTCTTCTGCTGGAGACGACGTGGGAGGCGCTGGAACGCGCCGGCATCGTGCCCGCCCGGCTCGCGGGCAGCAGCACCGGCGTGTACGTCGGCATGTTCGGCAGCGACTACCTGTCCGGCTCCCGGCTCGACCAGCTCGACGGATACGTCGGCACCGGCACCGCCCTCAGCGTCGCCTCCGGCCGGCTCGCCTACACACTCGGCCTGAACGGCCCCGCGCTGACCGTCGACACCGCCTGCTCGTCGTCCCTGGTGGCGGTCCACCTGGCGGCCCAGGCGCTGCGCGCGGGCGAGTGCGACCTCGCGCTCGCCGGCGGGGTGACGCTGATGGTGACACCGCAGACCTTCGTCGAGTTCAGCCGGCTGCGCGGACTGTCCCCGACCGGCCGCTGCCGCTCCTTCTCCGACGCGGCCGACGGCGCCGTCTGGGCCGAGGGCGCGGGGATGGTCGTACTCAAGCGGCTCGGTGACGCCCGCCGGGACGGTGACGAGGTGCTGGCCGTGCTGCGCGGCACCGCCGTCAACCAGGACGGCCGCAGCCAAGGCCTGTCCGCGCCCAACGGTCCCGCGCAGGAGCAGGTGATCCGGCGGGCCCTGGAGCTGTCCGCGCTGGAGCCCGCCGACATCGACCACGTCGAGGCCCACGGCACCGGCACCACCCTCGGCGACCCGATCGAGGCGAACGCCCTCGCCGAGGTCTTCGGCGGCACCCGCCCCCAGGACCGCCCGCTGTACCTGGGCTCGCTGAAGTCCAACCTCGGGCACGCGCAGGCCGCTTCGGGTGTCGCCGGGCTCATCAAGGTGGTGCAGTCACTGCGGCACGAGACACTGCCGCGCACCTTGCACGCCGGCACGCCCAGCCGCCACGTGGACTGGGACGACAGCGGGCTGCACCTCCTCCAGGAGCAGATGCCCTGGCCGTCGTCGGCCGAGCGGCCCCGGCGGGCCGGGATCAGCGCCTTCGGGATCAGCGGAACCAACGCGCACGTGATCGTGGAGGAGGCCCCCAAAGCCGAGGTGGAGTCCGCCACGGCGCAACCCGCCCCGGGGGGAAGGCTGTTCGTGCTGTCCGGCCGAACCGACACCGCCGTACGGCAGCAGGCCGCCCGTCTGGCCGGACACCTCGCCGAGGACGCCGACCTGCTCGGAGTCGCCCACACCCTGGCCCTGCACCGCAGCCACTTCGAGCGGCGGGCGGCACTCGTCGCGGGTGATCAGGTCCAACTGCTGGCCGCACTTGACGCGTTGGCGGACGGTAGGACGCCGATCGGGCCGGCCCGCAAGGAACAGACGGGCAAGGTCGCCTTCGTCTTCTCAGGGCACGGCGGTCAATGGCCGGGTATGGGCAAGCAGTTGCTCGCCGAATCGGAGGCGTTCCGCGACGAGCTGACCCGGATCGACGAGGCGGTGGCCCGGCACGCCGGCTGGTCCGTGATCGATGTCCTGCGCGACACCGCGGACACCACTCACCTCGACCGGACCGACATCCTCCAGCCGGTGCTGTTCGCCGTCAACGCGGCACTGGCCGCCGTCTGGCGCTCCCTCGGCGTCACCCCGGACGCGGTGATCGGGCACAGCCTCGGCGAGATCGCCGCCGCGTACAGCGCGGGCGCGCTCACCCTGGACGACGCCGTGACCGTGGTGACCGGGCGCGCTCGAGCAGTCGTACCCCTGGCGGGCCGGGGCGGCATGCTGGCCCTGGAACTGCCCCGCCCGCAGGTGGAGGAACTGCTCACGCCCTACGCGGGCCGGCTGTTCGTCGCGGCGGTCAACAGCGCCCACTCCACGGCCGTCTCCGGCGACGCCGAAGCACTGGCCGACCTGGCCCGTCACCTGGAGAAGCGGCGCATACCCGCCCGCGGGCTGTCGACCGCGTTCGCCTCGCACACCCCGTTGATGCACCCGCTGCGCGAGGAACTCCTCGACCGTTTCGCCACCGTCAGCGGAACCTCGACGCCCACCCCGCTGTACTCGACGGTCCTGGCCGAGCCGGTGGCCGGGGAACGGCTGGACGCCGGGTACTGGTTCGCGAACCTCAGCGAGCCGGTCCGCTTCGCGGACACCGTCCGGCGGATGCTGGCCGACGGTCACCGCTACTTCGTCGAGCTGAGCCCGCATCCCTCCCTGGGCGCGTCGATCGAGGCGGTGGCGGCCGAGGCCGGCGTCGACGCGGTCGGCGTCGCCTCCCTGCGCCGCGGGGACGGTGGACAGGACGCCCTCCTGCGCGGGCTGGGCGAGCTGTACACCGCCGGGCACGCTCCCGACTGGTCGGCGCTGTTCCCGACCGGGCACCGTGTCGACCTGCCGACGTACGCCTTCACCCGCGAACGCCACTGGCTCGCACCCGCCCCCAAGAGCAGTGGCTCGCCGCTGATCGGCACCCACGTCGAGACCAGCGACGAACCCGGCCGGCACCTCTTCCAGACCGACGTCGACCTGCGTGACCCCCGTTTCGCCTACCTGGCCGACCACCGGGTCACCGGCGAGGTCTGGCTCCCCGGCGCGGCCTTCCTCGACATGGCGCTGGAAGCCGCCACCGCCGTACAGGACGGACGCGAAGTCCGGCTGGCCGACGTCAGGTTCGTGCAGCCGCTGCGTCTTGACGCGGAGACGCCCGTACGGCTGCAGCTCGTCCTGCACCCGGCCGCGGACGGCTTCCGGGACTTCACCATCGCCTCGGCGGCCACGGGCACGTCGTGGGAGCGGCACGTCGCCGGGCGGGTGGCGGTCACCGCACCCGCCGAGGACGGGGGAGAGGATCTCGCCGCGTGGCGCGAGCGGTGCGACGAACTCGCCGACCTCCCCGCCGTCTACGCCGGTCTCACCGCTCTCGGCATCGACTACGGGCCCGCCTTCCGCGGCCTGGAGGAGGGCCGCCGTACGGCCGACGCGGCACTCGGCAGGCTGACCCGCAGGCCCGCCGACGGCCACCTGCTGCACCCCGCCGTCCTCGACGCCGCTTTCCACACCGCCGCCCTGCCCGGCGCCGCACCCCAGGGGCGGGCTTTCGTCCCCGCCGGGGTCGGCCGACTCCGCTTCACCGGCCGCGGCACCGCCCCCGCCTGGGCGACCTGCACCCTGCGATCCGTGGACGGCGACACCGCGACAGCCGACCTGCGCCTGTACGACGAGGACGAACAACTCCTCCTGGCAGCCGAGGAGTTCACGCTGGCCGCCCTCTCCCCCCTGGACGGCGCGCTCTTCGAGACCCGCTGGCAGCCGCGCCCGGCCTCCAAGGAGACTCCGCAGCACGGCAGTTGGCTGATCCTGGCGGACGAGACCGGCGTGGCGGACGCGCTCGCCGAGCGCCTGCACTCCGCCGCTGTGCCGCATGTGATCGCCCGCAGGGGACCGGCGTACGGCACGGACGGCCCGGGCAGCTACGTCATCGACCCGGGCGATCCGCGGCACCTGACCCGACTCCTCGACGAGGCCTTCGCGGACGCGCCGCCCGAGCGGGTGGTCCAGCTGTCGGCGCTCGACGCCCCGCCGATCGCGGACGCGGACACGGCACAGCGGGCGGCCCGGCTGTGCTGCCTGAACACCCTGCACCTGGTACGGACGTTCGCCGACCGCGCCCAGGGCCGGGCACCCCGCCTGTTCGTCGTCGTACGGGGCAGCCAGGCCGCCGGAGACAGCACTCAGGTCACCCGCCCCGAGCAGGCGCTCGCGTGGGGCTTCGGCCTCGCCGTGGCCCAGGAGCATCCGGAGCTGACGGCCACACTGATCGACCTGCCGGACACGGAGGGCGTCGACGCCCTGTGGACACAACTGCGCCACGCCGACGACGAACGCCTCATGGCCCTGCGCGGCGAGGGCCGTCTGGTCCCGCGCCTGACCCGCACCCGCCCCGACGACGCAGGACACGGCGGGATCACCCCGGACGGCGTGTATCTGATCACCGGAGGCCTGGGCGGACTCGGGCGGGTCGTCGCCGAACGCCTGGCGGGCCGGGGCGCCCGCCGACTGGCTCTGCTGAGCCGCGGCACGCCCACCGAGGAAGCCGCGAGCTGGATCGGGGAACTGGAGGAGCGCGGGGTCACCGTGCACCTCGCCCGCGCCGATGTCGCCGACCGCGACAGCCTGTCCGCCGCCCTGGACACCGTACGAGCTGTTGCCGGCCCCATCGCGACGGTCGTCCACGCGGCCGGTGTGCTCGACGACGCCACCGTCACCAACCTGACGGACGACCGCGTCCGGCGCGTCCTCGCTCCCAAGGTGCTCGGCACCGCCCTGCTCACCGAACTGGTCCCGGAGGCCCAAAGTCTCGTCCTGTTCGCCTCGGCCGCCGGCCTCCTCGGCTCGGCAGGGCAGAGCCCCTACTCGGCGGCCAACGCCTTCCTCGACGCCTGGGCCCACCACCTCTCCCGCACCGGCCGCCGGGCACTGAGCCTGGACTGGGGCGCCTGGGCGGGCGTCGGCATGGTCGCCGCGTCCGGCACCCGGGCCGCCGAGACCGGCCGGTCGGGCCTGGTCGCCTTCTCAGCGCGGGAGGGCGGCGAACTGTTCGACCGCGTGCTGGCCACCGGGCGCCGCCAGCTCGCGCCCCTCGCCCTGGACCGGGAACTGCTGGCCCTCGATCCGGACGCGGCACGCACCCGCCCGATCCTCGCCGACCTGGTCGGCGCCCCGGCACCCACGGCCGACTCCGACAACCTCGTCAAGAGCGTGTTCGCCGCGACGACGGACCAGGAACGCGCCGAACGGCTCGAAGCGTACGTGCGGGCCAGGGTCGGCCAGGTCGCCGGGGGAGCCGTGGACGTGTCAGCGACCACCGCCCTGAAGGAACTGGGCCTGGACTCCCTCATGCTCGTCCGCCTGCGCAACGCCTTCGCCCGCGAGCTCGGCGCCGAACTCCCGGCCGCCGCCGTGTTCTCGGCGACCGACATCCGCGGCCTGGCCCGATCCCTGGTCCTCGCGCTGCCCGACGGCGACCGCAAGGAGTACCAGGCCGAGGCCGTCACCGAGGTACCCGAGACCGCACTGCGTCCCGCCCCCCGTGACGTCGTACGACTCCTGCGCAGCGCCCAGCCCGGCATGCCGGAGGCGGCACACGCGGTCGGGCTCGCGGTACGGCTCACCACGCCGACCGGTCGAGAGGCCCTCACCGGCATCATCGACCGGCTCACCGCACGGCACGCGGCACTGCGTACCGCGATCGTCACGGGTGCGGAGGGCGGGCGACAGCTGCTGGTCCGGCGCGATTCGGGGCAGCCCGTCCTGCGCTGGACGACCGTCACCGGCGGGACTACGGATGCCGCCGACCGGCTGCGCCGCCTGCTGGAGCCGCCGTTCGATCTGACGACCCCGTCGCTGTGGCGGTTCGAACTGCTCGACGCCGGTGCGCAGGGCCAGACCCTGGTGTTCGGCGCGCACCACGCCGTGAGCGACCTCCAGTCGCTGCTGCTGGTGGCCGGGGAGATCGACGCCGAGCTGTCCGGGACCGAGCTGGGCGACACCGTCACCAACCGCGACATCGACCTGCTGATCGAGGCCCAGCGGACCGGCGAGCCCGGCGCCGCCACGGCCGAGTGGCGCGAGGCGTTCCAGGGCAGCGCCCGGCTCGACCTGACGCTCGCGCATCCCCGCCCGCCGACGCGGTCGTACCGCGCCGGCAGCGTGACGGTGACGATCCCCGACGGGCTCATGGCACGCGTGTCCGCGACCGCGAGCCGACTCGCTGTCACGCCCGCCGCGTTCTGCCTGGGCACCTTGACCGTCCTGCTGGCCAGACTGCGGGAGCGGGAACGTTTCGTCCTCGCCGTGCCCGTGGACACCCGCATCCACGCCGACGCGTTCGGCGCGGTGGGCTTCTACGGCGTGCCGGTCCCGTTCCCGGCCGAGGCCGGGGCGGACGAACGGATCGAGGACGTACTGCGCCGCACCGACGGCCGCCTCGAGAAGATCCTCGCGAAGGGCGCGATGTTCTCGGACGTCCTGGCGACGCTGGCGAAGCAGGGGCTGCACCGGCCGAACGCACCGTTGGTGGAGGTGTACTTCAACTACGTTCGCTCCGCCACGGGCCCAGTCACCCACCTGGAGGTCCTGCCGGCCGGGACCGGCTACTCCGACCTCGACCTGATGATCACCATGACCCCGGACGCCGGCCGCATCCGGCTCGACCACAACCTCGACATCCTGGACGCGGCGAGCGCGGGCGAGCTGGGGGAGGGGCTGGTGCGGCTGCTGGAGGAGACGGCCGACGAGCCGACGGCACCGGTGCGTACGACGACTCCGCCCGCTCCCGCCAACGGCAACCTCGCCCTCGCCGCCACCTTCGCCCTCGGCAACCTGCCGCTGCTGTACGAGGCCGCGGTCGACGAGGGCGACAAGGGCGCGCGGGGCGCCGGACCGACAGTCGCGGAAGCCCCGTACCACCAGGTCCTCGCGAGCCTCCAGGACCCGGCCGGCGTGTTCGCGGACCCCGCCACGGTGGTGGGCGCGGTGCTGCTGCGGGCGGTGGACTTCGAGCGGTTCGGGCCGGTCGGCGACGAGCTGCTCGCCGAGCTGCGCACCGCCTACCCCACCGCGCTGCGGGCCCTGGCGGAACGCACCCGCATGCCGCTCATCGTGGGCTTCCCGCCGACCGCGCGCACGACCGACCGCTTCACCCGCTGGGAACGCGAAGTCGCCGCCGAACTCGCCGAGTCGCCCGGCATCGCGGTGCTCGGCCCCGACGAGTGGACCCGGTACCACGAGGTCGACGAACGCTTCGACGAGCGGACCGAACGGCTGGCCCACCTGCCGTTCACCCCGCACTTCCAGGCGGCGGTGGCGCTGCGCCTCGCCGACGTCGTACGGGCGGTCCGCCGCCCCGCCCCGAAGGTGATCGCGGTCGACGGCGACGAGACACTGTGGGGCGGCGTGGCCGGGGAGGCAGGCCCCGAGGCGGTCGACCTGACCGGTCCGCGCGCCCTGCTGGCCCGCAGGCTGCTGCGGTGGCGGGAGGCGGGCGCACTGCTGGCACTGGTCAGCAACAACGACGAGGACACCGTCCGGGCCGTCCTGGACCGTCCGGACAGTCTGCTGAAAGCCGAGCACTTCAGCGTGCTCTCCGCCACCTGGGGGCCCAAGCCGGGTCGCCTGGCGGACGCGGCCCGCACCCTCGACCTCGGCCTCGACAGCTTCCTGTTCCTCGACGACAACCCGGTGGAGATCGCCGCGGTGCGCTCCGCGCTGCCGCAGGTGCTGTCGGTCACCTGCCCGTCGGCGGACCGACTGGAGGAGTTCCTCGGCCGGCTGTGGCCACTGGTCCCCGCGGCGACGACGGCCGAGGACACCCTGCGCGCCGGGTTCTACGAACAGGAACGGGAGCGGGACGCGGTACGCGAACAGGCCGGTTTCGAGGAGTTCCTCGCGCAGCTGGAACTGCAGGTCGAGGTCCGGGCCCTGTCCGAGGCGGACGTGGCACGGGCCGAGCAACTCGTACGCCGCACCAACCAGTTCACCCTTGCTGCCCGGTCCGCCGACGGCGGCGACCTCGCCCGGTGGCGGGAGCGCGGCGAGGTGTGGACCGCCGCCGCGCGGGACCGGTTCGGTGATTACGGCCAGATCGGCCTCCTGGCCGTACGCGCCGATGGCGACCGACTCGACGTACTGGCCTGGCTGATGAGCTGCCGCGCACTCGGACGGGGCGTCGAGGAACGCCTGTTGCAGTGGCTGGCCGACCGGGCCGAACAGCTGGGCTGCACCAAGATCCGGCTGACGGCGGAGCGGACTGCGCGCAACGTACCGGCCCGGCGGCTCCTGGCCGCGCTCGGCGGCGGCGACCAGGACGGAGAGCGGTTGGAGACCGTGGTCACGCCGGAACAGCTTCGGGGGTTCCGGTCGTGGCGACAGCGGTGACCGGACCGGCAGCAGTGTGGACGACGACAGCGCACATCATGAAGGGCACTCATGCGTGAGGTGAACGAGGCCGCGACGGCACACGCCGCACAGCGAGCCACCGCCGAGGCGATCGAGCGGGGCGGGACGGGACTCAGCGTGAGCGAGCTGCTGGCGAAGGTGGTCCGACCGGCGTCGGCCGAGGAGGCCCGGGGGGCCGGTACGCGGTCCGGGCCCAGCAGTGGGCCAGTGCCCTGTGCTGAGGCCGCGCCGGAGGAGGCTGAAGGGCCCGATGCCGGGTCCGGGGACAGTACTGGCTCTGTGCCGCGCAAGGTGTCTGCGTCCGGGGCGGAGCCCGTGCCGGACCTGGAACCCGCGCCAGGCAAGGCGCCCGCCGCCGAACCGCCGCCTGCTTCTGTCGCGGATCCGTTGCTCGCGTCGGCGTCGGCGTCGGATCGTGCGTCCGCCGCGGCGTCGGCGTCGGATCGTGCGTCCGCCTCGGCGTCGGATCGCGTGCCTGCTGCCGGCGGGGCGCCGGCCGCTGGGCCGCCGTCTGTTTCTGTCGCGGATCCGTTGCTCGCGTCGGCGTCGGCGTCGGCGCCGGATCGTGCGTCCGCCTCGGCGTCGGATCGCGCGCCTGCTGCCGGCGGGGCGCCCGCTGCTGGGCCGCTGCCTGCCCCCGTCGCCGAACCGCCGCGCACCTCCGCGTCCGACCGCACGCCTGCCGCCGCCCCGACTCCGGACCTCGAGGCCCTGGTCACCCTCATAGCCACCGCCGCCGGCCGTCACCTCCCCGGCGGCCACCTCTCTCCCGACGCGGACTTCTTCGATGCCGGCGGCAGTTCCGTGAACGCCGTGGAACTCGTCGCGGAGCTGGAGGACCGGCTGGGCCTGGAGATCGACCTGGACGAGGTGTTCGCGGACGCCCGTCCGCGCAGCCTCGCCCGGCGCTGGCTCGAGGCGGCCCCCACGGCCGGGCTCCGCACGCATACGCCCGAAACGACCGCCCGCACTGCCACGGTCACCCCCGCGCCGCCGACCGCCATCGCAACGGCCCCCCGCACGCCCACGGCCACCCCCGCACCACCGGCCACCATCACCACACCAGGTACGGCATCGCCCCCGGCCTCCGTACCCGTCCCGGCAGCACCCCCCGCCGCGCCAGCCCCTCACTCCACGGCCCGCCGCGAGGACCACTCCACGGCCCACCGCAAGGACCCCTCCACGGCCCGCCGCGAGGACCTCGACCAGATCCTCGCCGACCTCGCCCTCGCCGACCGCCTGCCCTTCACCGGCTCCCCCGAGCCGCTGCCGCCCCGGCGCATCCTGCTGACCGGCGCGACCGGCTTCCTCGGCAGTCACATGCTGCTGGACCTCCTGCGCCACAGCGACGCACACGTCTACTGCTTGGTCCGCGCGGCCGACGAGGACGCGGCCCTCGCCCGGCTCGGGGAGGCGCTCAGGAGCTATCACCTGCCCTGGTCCTCGGAGGTGCGCCGCCGGATCACCGTGCTGCCCGGCGACATCCGCCGCCCTCACCTGGGCCTGTCCGACGACCTCTGGAACACCCTCGCCCACGAACTGGACAGTGTGGTGGGCGTCGCCGCCGCCGTGGACTTCCTGCGCGGATACCAGTCCCTGCGGCAGAGCAACGTCCTGGGCACCCTGACCCTGGCCGAACTCGCCGCGACCGGTCGCGCCAAGCCGCTGCACCACATCTCCTCCATCGCCGTCTTCAACGAGGTCGGCATCACCGCCATGGGCGAGGACGACCCGCTCGCCCACGTGGACCGCCTCATCGCCGGCTACGACCAGACGAAGTGGGCCGCCGAGGTCGCCATGCGCCGCGCCCGCGACCACGGCCTGGTCGTCACCGCCCTGCGCCCCGGCGGCATCGGCGGCCACACGAAGACCGGCGCCTACAACCCCCAGGACCTCAGCAGCGGCCTGTTCTCGGCCTTCGCCCGCTTCCGGACCGTCCCGGCCTTCCGGCACCTGAACGCCGCCCCGGTGGACTGGGTGAGCCGGGCCGCGGTCGCCGCGATCTGCGAACCCGACGCCTGGGGCTACGACTACAACCTGACCGGCGTACCCAACACCCTCGACGACGTCGTACGGGACATGGCCCTCGGCGGGATGCACGTGCGCGTCCAGGACTGGGACGAGTGGCGCACGGACACCCTCGCCCGCCTCCAGGCCGAACCGGTGCCCGAACTGACCTTCCTGTCCCGGGTGTTGCAGAGCCCCACCGCCCTCAAACTGTGCGAGGCGACCCTCACGGGCCCGGCCGCCACCATGGACCGCACCGCTGCCCTCGTCGAGGCACTCGGCCTAGAACCCGCGGCCCGCTACGACGCACGGGCCCAGCTGAAGACGTTCGAGCGGCTCGCCGGCGACGGTCTGGCCCGGCTGCCGCACAAGGACGACCAGCCCTACCTGTGGTTCGCGGAGACCGCCGAGGGCGCCGTACGCCCGATCGGCACCTCGGCGCCCGCCACCCCCTGCTCGACGGAGCTCACCCTCTCCATCGCGAGCATGCACCAACTGGTCACCGAGCGCCGGGTGGACGTGCGCGGCGACCTCCACTGCACCGCCCTCCACCCCGAACCACTCGTCGTGGAACACGGCGACGTCTGGATCCGCCCCGAGGAGGGCATCCCCCACCAGCACGGCCTGCGTCACCAACTCCTGTGCTACCGGCTGCGGTTGCGGGACACGGACGGTGGACGCTGGTGGCTGGAGGGCCGCAAGTACGCCCGTGCCCGCCGCGACGTGTGGCGGCAGACCCGCTCGCTGAGCGTCGAGATCGGCCGCGAGGGCGAGTCCGCCCACCTGGCGGGCGAGATCGTCGTCCCCGCCGACAGCTACCTACGGGACCAGATCGACGGCATCAAGGTCGACCCGCGTCTGACCAGCCAGGAGAAGCGGGCCGCCAAGTTGACCTGGCTGGCGTGGTTCGGCCTGGAGATGGGCCGCGGTCTGCTCGGCCCCTTCGCCCGGGCCGCCGCCGACCTGCTCGACCTGCGCCGCACCCACACCCCCACGGAGCACAAGCGATGATGTTCAGGACACCGAACACCAGGACCAGGCCCGCGCTGCGCAAGGTCCGCACCACCACGGCCCTGCGCCCGCTCCGCCACCGCCTCGATCCGACGCGGGTCGAGGAGATCCCCTTCCGCGCGGGCGACGGGGTCCGCCTCGGCCTGACCCGCGTCGACAGCGGCGAGGCCGGCCGTCCCGCCGTCCTGCTCCTGCACGGCCACACCGCCTCCGCCGACATGTTCCTGCTGCCCGAGACCCGCAACCTCGTCGACGTCCTCCTCGACGACGGCTACGAGCCGTGGCTGCTGGACTGGCGGGGCAGCTGCCGGCTGCCGTACAACGAGACCGGCCAGAAGTACACCTACGACGACGTCGCCCTGTACGACATCCCCGAAGCCGTCGCCCACATCCGGGCCCGCATCGGCGACCGGCCCCTGTTCGTCGTCGCCCACTGCATCGGCTCGCTCACCCTCTCGCTGAGCATGACGGCCGGCCTGGTCCCGGGCCTGGCCGGTGTCGTCTCGCAGGGCGTGTTCCTCACGCCGAAGCTCGCCGGTCGCACCTCCCTGCGCATGACCCTGGCGGGAGAGCTGCTGAAGTCCCGCATCCACCACATCCCCGTCGACATCCGCAAGGTCGGTCTGTGGTCGAAGTACACGCCCTTGTTCGCGCTGGCCTCCCGCAAGGCGAGCTGCCCCGACCCGACCTGCCAGATCCTGCACAACTCCGCCTGGGGCACCGGCGCCTCGCTATTCGTCCACGAGCACCTCACCGGGACGACCCACGACCGGCTCGCCGACCTTCTCGGCCCCGCGCCCCTGTGGATCCTGCCGCACCTGCGCCGCATCGAGCTGGCCCGCACGGTGGTCCGCTGGCACGACACGGACCTGCGCTACCGGGCCCTGCCCCAGAACGCCCTGGACGCGGCCGCCCGCATCGACACGCCCGTCCTGCTGCTCTCCGGCAGCGAGAACGGCCTGTGGCAGGACTCCCAGAAGCTCTGCCACGACGTCCTCGCCCACCGGCAGCCCCAACTGGACGTCACCTACACCGAGATCCCCGGCTACGGCCACCTCGACACGTTCCTGGGCCGGGGCGCCGCCCTCGACGTGTTCGGTCACATCTTGGATTTCCTCGGACGTCGACGGTGACGACGGCCCGCCCGCCCTTTACCGTACTCGGCAGTAACTCCATCGACCCCGCAGGAGGCCAGGCCCTATGCCACAGCTCGCCCTCGACGGCGCCACACTGACGTACGACGACGAGGGCCCCCGCGACGGTGACGCCACTCCGCTGGTGTTCATCCACGGCTGGACGGCCAACCGGCATCGCTGGGACCACCAGCTGGCCCACTTCGCCGCGAAGCGGCGGGTGATCCGCCTCGACCTGCGCGGCCACGGAGAGAGCACCGGATCGGGCGCCCGCACGATCGACGACCTGGCCGGTGACGTCATGGCCCTCCTCGACCACCTGAAGGTCGACCGCTTCATCCCCGTCGGCCACTCCATGGGCGGCATGATCGCGCAGACCATCGCCCTCGCCCACCCCGACCGGGTCGCACGCATGGTGCTGGTGAACTCCATCAGCAAGATGGCCTACAGCCGGGGGAGAGGTCTGCTGATGGCGGCCTCCACCCTGGTCCCGTTCAAGCTGTTCGTCGCCGCCAACATCCAGCGCGCCTTCGCCCCGGGCTACCCGCGCGAGGAGATCCGCGCCTACATCGGCGCCTCGGCGGCCACCCCGCGCGAGGTGGTGATGACGCTCTACGGCGCCATGCGGGCCTTCGACGTCCTCGACCGCGTCGCCGAGATCAGCATCCCCACCCTTCTGGTGCACGGCTACCACGACGTCCAACTGCCCGTCGCCCAGATGCTGCGCATGGCGACGGCCTACCCGGACGCCGTCGTGCGCATCCTGGACGCCGGCCACGAACTGCCGGTGGAAAAGCCGGCGGAACTCACCGCCGCGCTCGACGGTTTCGTCAGTACCCGGGACTGAGCGGACACGGCCACGGACCCGTTCACTCCGTGTCCGGGTTCCGTAACCGGTGCCGGTGGCCTACAACGCCGGCCGGGTGACGGCGGTCAAACCCTGCGACGTCGACACGCTGTCGGAGCAGTCGACGAAACGGGGGATTCACATGAACATCATTCAGCGTGCCGCAGCGGTCGGAGCGGTCACAGCCGCTGTGGTCGGCGCCCTGGGGGCCGTCGCACCGCAGGCGGGAGCGGCGACGCCGCCGGCGAAGTACAACGGGGTCTGCGGGGCGGGCTACACGGTGGTCCACTCGGCGCCGGTCGGCACGGCGGGCACGGTGTACCTGACGTACAACCCGGCGACCGGACTCGACTGCGTGGTCACCGTGCGCGCGCGTCCCGGCAGTGCCGTGTCCATGCTGGCCGCGCTCACAGACGCTCAGGACGTCGACCCCGAGTTCGACGACGGCCTCTACACGACCTACGCCGGTCCGGCGTACATCGGCCACCCCGGCCACTGCGTGAGCTACTGGGGTCGGATCGCCGGCCAGAGCGGAGGAGCGAACAACGTGCACTGCGCACCACTGGCCGACTGAGCCACCGCATAGAAGTGCCCGGAGCCGAGGGAACGGCGGCCGCCAGGTCGCCGTTCCCTCGAGTCATATGTAGGTTGCTGACCCAGGCGATGTCGCTGTCGGTGACTCGGTCGTCGGCTGCTCGCGCAGGTTGTGGCAGGCGCGGGCGGTTTCAGCTGCCCGCGCAGCCGCGGCCTGAACCGTCCGGCAACGGGTACGCGCAGTGACGAGGGAGCGAATCCTGCCGACCGAGGAGGAACGACCATGCCGAGCGTCATCCAGCGCATCAAGCAGTTCACCAGGAGTCCTCAGGGGCGTCGCACCATGGAGCAGGCGCGACGCACCGCGTCCGACCCGCGCCGCCGTGCCCAGGCGAAGCGCCTGCTGAGCAAGTGGCGCACCCGAAGGTGACCGGAACGGCCGTGACGGTTCGTCAGCCGTGGAAGGTGATGTAACCGTTGCGGTCGGGGTCGGAACCGCTCTTTGTGTACGCGTGCACGTCCGCCCGGCTTCCGGAGGGCTTGTACAGGTAGATCGTGTCCTTGTCGTTGTTCCAGATGAAGTTGCAGTTCTGGCGGTAGACGACGTTCTTCGCGTCGGAGTCGGTGCCCTTGCCGCCGCGCAGCTTCACGTAGTCGCCGGGCTGGAGATAGTGGGCGGCGGTGAAGTCGAACCTGTTGCCGACCGCGTCCTTGACGACGTACCCCTTGAGGTTGACGGTCGCCGAGGCCGAGTAGTTCTTGATCGTCAGGTACTCGTCCTTCGTGTTGCCGGTGGAGCAGTTGTTGGAGTCCGAGCCGGGCGCGTCGTACTGAACACCCTTGAGCTTCAGGGCGGACGAGTATTCGGCGGCCTGCGCCGGTGCGGCCGTCACGGCGGCTATCGAGCCGACGGCGGCGACCATCGCCAGGACATGGCGTGTACGCATGAGGAATCCCCCCAGTGGTGCGAATGGAGCGGCAGGAGCTTATCTCCCTCATGAACATGACGTGAGGGGAATGTGCGCGAAATGTGAAGCACCTGGCGTCGAAGGGGTGTCTCGCCGACGGCGATAGGGTCCCGTTCATGGTTCATACCGACGTGGGGATCGTGCACCCCGGTGCCATGGGTGCGCGGGTGGCGGCACAGGCGATGGCCGCGGGGAGCAGGGTCTGGTGGCTGCCGCAGGGCCGGTCGGCCGCGACCGGTCGGCGGGCCGCCGAGTGGGGGCTGAGGCCCGCGGCAGACATGGCGGAGTTGAGCGCCCGGTGCACCCTGCTCCTCAGCGTGTGTCCTCCGGCCGCCGCCCTCGACGTCGCACGCCAGGCGGCGACCGCCGGCTTCGACGGTGTCTACGTCGATGCCAACGCGGTCAGCCCGCAGCGCATGGCGCAGATCGCCGAGGTGCTGCACGGCACCGGGGCGACTCTGGTCGACGGAGGCATCACCGGACCGCCACCTCGTGCGGCCGACACCACCCGGCTGTACCTGTCGGGCGACGACACGGTCGTGGCCGGCGTCAGGGCGTTGTTCGATGGGACACTGCTGACCCCGGTCGCCCTGGCCGGCCCGGTCGGCCGGGCGTCGGCGCTCAAGCTGTCCTTCGCCGCCTACAACAAGATCTCGTACGCGCTCGCCGCCGAGGCCTGCGCCCTGGCGGAAGACCACGGCGTCCTGGACGACCTTCTCGACGTCGCCGCACACCTGCTGCCCGACACCCCACTGGCCCGGCCGGAGCAACTGGCCGGAGCGGGTCCCAGGGCCTGGCGCTGGGAGCCGGAGATGAGGGAGATCGCCGACGCCTGGCGGGGGAGCGGCCTGCCGGGCTCCTTCGCCGACGCCGCGGCGGACACCTTCGAGCGGTGGCACACCCACAAGGACGACAAGACCGTGACCAGCGGCCAGTTGCTCGCCGACCTGCTGCGGCGAGAGCCGGACGAGGCCGGGTGACGGCCGGGGTCGGCAGACCGTCCGGCCAGGGCATCACTCAGTTCCACAGCGAGTACGTCACCGTGCGCGCCAGCCGCTCCGGCCTGTCGCCGGTGAAGGTGAGCGTCATCCGGGCGTAGCGCTTCTCCTGCGGATCCTTCTTCCAGCTCTGCGGATGGTCGAGCCGGACGACGACGCGATACGAGTGGAACGTCCCCGCCGCACAGTACGGCTTGCAGTCGTTCACCCAGTTGATGCCCTTCGCCTGCGCCGAAGCGGCGTCCCAGCGCGCCCACCGGAGCGAGGCCAGGCGACTGTTGCCGTCACCGCAGGCCAGGATGAAGTCGGCGGGACGGACCTGCGGCTTCGACAGGCAGTCGACGAGCACGGTGGGCCTGGCCTGCTGCGCCCCGGCCCGCCCCGGCGACGCCGGCGCCACCGCCGGGGAGGCGGAGGCCGGACCCATGGCCGCCACGAACGCCGTCGCGGCACACAGCGCCGCCGCCTTGGTCACCGCGAGTCTGCGCATGTCCGCTCCCGGCCGTCCGTGCCCGTGTCGGTACCGACGCTACGACCGTGACCGGTGATGCACCACTCGAACGGCGCAACGACTTATGGACCACTGAACCCCGCCCACTTTGGCTCTGTGCGCCGGGCCATGACCGCGAAAGGGTGGCAGGACAACCAATCCTGCGGAGGCCCTCCTTGAGCATCGCGTTCCTGCTGACCACCCTCGTCGTGGTGGTCACCCCCGGCACCGGCGTGGTCCACACCCTCGCCGCTGGACTGTCCCACGGCCGCCGCGCGAGCGTCATCGCCGCCTTCGGCTGCACCCTCGGCATCGTGCCGCACCTGGTCGCGACGATCACCGGCCTCGCCGCACTGCTGCACACCAGCGCCGTCGCCTACGAGACGGTGAAGTACCTCGGCGTCGGATACCTGCTGTACATGGCGTGGGCGACGTTGCGCGACAAGGACGCGCTGACGGTCGAGACGGATTCCGCACCACGACCTGCGGCCCGCGTGATCGCCTCCGGTGTGCTGCTCAACCTGCTCAACCCGAAGCTCACGATGTTCTTCGTGGCGTTCCTGCCGCAGTTCGTCCCCGCCGGCGAGTCCGGCTCCCTCGGCGCGATGCTCCGGCTCAGCGCCGTCTTCATGGCCCTCACCTTCGTCGTCTTCGTCGCGTACGGCATGGGCGCCGCCGCCGTACGGCACCACGTGCTGGCCCGCCCCCAGGTGATGACCGGCATCCGCCGGGTGTTCGCCGTCTGCTTCGTGGCCCTGAGCGCACGGCTGGCGGTGGCGTGAGCATGCTCTTCCGGCACGCGGACGCCCTCTGGGCCGACTACCCCGAACTCTCCGCCGGCGCGCTCCACGCCACCGGCATCGACGCCGCCGCCGACGTCGCCCCGCGCGTCGCCGAGTACACCTCCCGGGCCACGGCCAGGCTGGCCGACGCCTCCGAGAGCGCGTTCCCCGAGGTGCTGGCCTGGCGGCGGGCCTTCTCCCGGATGGGGCTGAAGCCGACGCAGTACCGGTGCGCCTCGGAATCGCTGCTGCGGCGACTGCGCAAGGAGGGCGAACTGCCCCGGATCCACCCCGTGGTCGACCTGTGCAACGCGCTCTCGGTCGCGTACGGCGTACCGGTCGCGGTCCTCGACGTCGACCGCATCTCCGGCCCTCTGCTCGAGGTGCGGCGAGCCCACGGCGACGAGCACTACACGACCTTCGGCGGCGGCACCGAGCGCCCCGCGCCCGGCGAGGTGACCTTCGCCGACTCCGCCGGGCGGGCCCACGCCCGCCGCTGGACCAACCGCCAGAGCGGCCACTCCGCGGTCGGCGAGCACACCAGCCGCATCCTCGTCGTGACGGAAGCGATGCACGACGGCGGCGCGGAGGTCGTACCCGAACTGCTGAAGACCGCCGCCGAGGAACTGACCGCGCACTGGCCGACGACCACCGCGTCAGCCGTCCTCACCCGCTCCGCGCCGGAGTTCGGCTTCGACGACTAGATCTCGCCCGGGGCACGGACGGACGCGTGGCACCATGGGCCCGATGAACGAGGGGGAACGGACATCGCACGGACACAGCGCCGCCGCCGACCCCGCACCGGGGAACGGAGCCTCCCCGGCCCCGGGCTCCGGCACCGCCCGACCGGCGGTCGGAGGGGGCCCGTTGGACGGCGCTGAGGCCGCCGCCCGGTCGGCGGCTCGCGGGACCCGGGTGTACAGCTCAGGCGAAGCCGGGCAGGCCGCCCGAGGCCCCCTGCCCCACGGCTCGGGCAAGCCCCCGTCGGGCGAGTGCGGTACTGCGTCCCTGGGTCCCGATTCCGCCCCGCCTCGGAATGGCGGTCCTGCGTTGCAGGGCTTCGATGTGGCGCCGGTTCCGGAGGGTGGCGTTGCGTCGTCGGGCGCCGATTCGCCCGCGCCTCAGGACGGCGGCTCTGCGTCGATGGGCCCCGATTCAGCCCCGCCCCGGGCCGGTGGTGCTGCGTCGCACGGCTTCGATCCAGCACCAGCACGGTTCCTGGACGGCAGCTCTGCTTCCCATGCCTCCGACAGGGGCCCGTCGCCGGCCCCCGGCCCTTCGACCTACGGCTCCGACTTCCTCCAGCTCGACGCCGGTGACGCCTCAGGTGCAGGCAAGGCCGAGTGGTTGGCCACGCGGCTGCGGCAGGCGATAGCCGACGGACGGCTGGCGGTGGGCAGCAGGCTGCCGCCCACCCGGGTGCTCGCCGGCGAGCTGCGCGTCTCCCGAGGGGTGGTCACCGAGGCGTACCGGCGGCTCACCGAGGACGGTCACGTCGAGGGTCGCCGACGTGGCGGGACGGTGGTGGTCGCGGCCCCCGCGGTGCCGCCGCCCGCGCCCCCCACGGGCCGTACCGGTGCCGTCGACGACGCCGTACCGGGCACGCTGTTCGTCGGCGAACCCGGCGCCGAGGTCTTCGACGCCCTGCGCGCCGTCCGCGCGCGCGTCGACTTCACCCCCGGCCAACCCGACCTCGCGGCCTTTCCCCGCACGGCATGGCTGCGCGCGGAACGGGCCGTACTCACCGACCTGTCCGCCGAACACCTCGGCTACGGCGACCCCCGCGGCGCCCCGCAGCTGCGCCGGGCCGTCGCCCGGTGGCTGGCGCGCAGCCGGGGCATCCGGGTGGAAGCGGACGAGGTACTGATCGTCGCCGGCACGGCACAGGCGCTCACCCTGCTGCACCCCGTGCTGCGGGCGGCAGGCATCGACAGCGTCGCGGTGGAGGACCCGGGCTCGCTCGGCACCCGCCAGCATCTTCTGAACGGAGCCCTGGCCACCCCGCCGGTACCGGTCGACGACGACGGGGTTCGCGTGGACGCACTGCGCGCCACCGGCGCCCGCGCGGCGCTGCTCACCCCCGCCCACCAGTTCCCCACCGGCGTGGTCATGAGCGGCGAACGCCGCCGCGAACTGCTGCGCTGGGCGGAGGAGGGCGGCCTGATCGTCGAGGACGACTACGACGCGGAACACCGCTACGACCGGCCGCCGGTCCCGGCGCTGCGCGCCCTGCTCGCCGACCACGTGTGCTACGCGGGAAGCGTCTCCAAACTCCTCGCCCCCGCCCTGCGGATCGGCTGGCTGGTACCCCCGCCCCGCTATCGCGACGCGCTGACCGAGGCGAAACGCTTCACGGACCTGGGCAACGCGGTCCTGCCGCAGCTGGTGCTCGCCCGGCTCATGGACTCCGGCGACCTGGAACGCCACCTGCGTCTGCTGCGCGGCCGGCACCGCCGCCGCCGGGACGCGATGATCGACGCCATCGCCGCACACCTGCCGGGCGCGACCGTGCACGGCGCCGCGGCCGGTCTGCACCTGACCGTGACGTACACGCCGCAGGTGCCCGACACCGAGCTGGCCGCCGCCGCACTCGCCCGCGGCGTGAAGTGCCAGCCCCTGTCCTGGCACCGTCAGCTCCCCGGCCGCCCCGGCCTCGTCCTCGGCTACGCGGCCACCCCGCCCGGTGCCATGGCCGAAGGAGTGGCGGCGCTCGGCGAGGCACTGCGGACCCTCAGCCAGAACCGCCTCCCGCGCAAACATCCGTGAATGTGACGTTCCGATCACGCTCGGCCCGCATTCCACGCGGTGATCTCGGGCATGCATTCGGGGGTTTTGACGGCCCCCACGAGGAGTGATGCACCCCGATGAGCGCCCCCGCGTCGCCCGCCGCCACCCCTGCCCCCACCACCACCGCCCCCGGTGCCTGGCCGCTGATCGGCCACGCCCACCGGCTCGCCCGCGACCCGCTGCCGTTCTTCACCTCGCTGCGGGAACACGGCAGCGTGGTGCGGATACGCATCGGACCGACACCCGCCTACGTGGTCACCGACCCCGCCCTGACCCGCCGGGTCCTGGTCACCGACGCCGCGCACTTCGCCAAGGGCGGCAAGATCATCGACGCGCTGCGGGTCTTCTTCGGGGACGGCCTCGCCACCGTCGCCGACGGAGACACCCACCTGCGCAACCGCCGCCTGATGCAGCCCATGTTCAACAAGGCGCACATCGCCGAGCGCGGCGACGCGATGATCGACCAGGTCCGGTCGATGGTCGGTGCCTGGCCGGACGGTGAAACCCGCGACGTGTACGCGGACATGAACGACATCACGCTCGCCGCGTTCCTGGTCGCCCTGTTCGGCGCCGACCTGCCCGAGCACCTGGAGGGCGAGTTCACCGCCCTCATGCCGGCCATCATGAAGGGAACGATCCGGCAGACGATCCTCCCCTCCTGGATCACCGCCCTACCGCTGCCCGCCAACCGCGCCCACGCGCAACGCGTCGCACGCCTCCGCGCCCTCATCGACCAGGCCATCGACCACCACGCCGACGCGACGGACGACACGACGGACACCGCGCCACCCACGGAATGCCCCCACGCCGCGGCCCAACAGCCCGAGCGGACAGGCCTGTTCAAGAGCCTGCTGACCGCCGACGAACCGCTCAGCCGCCAGCAACTGCAGGACGAGGCCATCACGTTGCTGACGGGAGCGATCGAGACGACCGGCACCACGCTGGCCTGGACCCTGTACGAAATCACCCGGAACCCCGGCGTGGAGCAGCGGCTGCGCGAGGAGCTCGACGCCGTGTGCGGGAACCACCCCCTGCGGTACGAGGACGTCGACCGGCTCCCCTACGCGCGCCAGGTCCTGCAGGAGACGATCCGCAAGTACGGCCCCGCCTGGATGGTCACGAGGACCGCCACCCGGGACATCGATCTCGGGGACCACCGCATCCCCGAGGGCGCGGACGTCGTCTGGAGCCCTTATATCCACCAGCACGACCCCGCCCACTTCCCCGACCCCGAGACCTTCGACCCGGACCGCTGGGAGCCGGACCGCGCCGCGGGCACCCGAGGCTCGTTCCTCGCGTTCGGAGACGGCCGCCGCAAGTGCATCGGCGAGAACTTCGCCTGGGCCGAACTCCAGATCATCCTGGCCACCGTTCTCAAGACCTGGCCCGGCCTAGAACTCACCTCCCGCTCCCCCCGCCCCCAGGCCGTCGTCACGGTCAAACCCGACATGATGACCATGGCGTACCACCGGAACCCCGCCACAGTGACCGAAACAGAGAGGTACTAGCATATGAGCGCCACCTAGCTCGAAAGAGAAAACTGTGACTGTCAACGAGGACTCGTTCACCAACTGGAAGAAACGCGAGGAGATCGCGGAGTCGATGATCCCGATCATCGGGAGGCTGCACCGGGAGCGGGACGTGACCGTGCTGCTCCACAGCCGTTCCCTGGTGAACAAGTCAGTGGTCAGCATTCTCAAGACCCACCGGTTCGCCCGGCAGATCGCCGGAGAGGAACTGTCGGTCACCGAGACCCTGCCGTTCCTCCAGGCCCTCACCACCCTGGACCTCGGCCCGTCCCAGATCGACATAGGCATGCTGGCCGCGACGTACCGGAGCGACGACCGCGGCCTGTCGGTGGCGGCCTTCACCGCCGAGGCCGTCGCCGGTGCCACGGGCGCGAACAAGATCGAGCGCAGTGAGGGACGCGACGTCGTCCTGTACGGCTTCGGCCGCATCGGCCGCCTCGTCGCCCGACTGCTCATCGAGAAGTCGGGCTCCGGCAACGGCCTGCGCCTGCGCGCCATCGTCGTCCGCGGCGGCGGGGCCGCCGAGGATCTCGTCAAGCGCGCCTCGCTGCTGCGCCGCGACTCCATCCACGGCCAGTTCCAGGGCACGATCACCGTCGACGAGGCGAACAGCGCGATCATCGCCAACGGCAACGAGATCAAGGTGATCTACGCCAACGACCCGTCGGAGGTCGACTACACGGCGTACGGCATCAAGGACGCCATCCTCATCGACAACACCGGCAAGTGGCGCGACCGCGAGGGCCTTTCACAGCACCTGCGCCCCGGAGTCGACAAGGTCGTCCTGACCGCGCCGGGCAAGGGCGACGTCCCCAACATCGTGCACGGCGTCAACCACGAGACGATCAAGCCGGACGATCAGGTCCTGTCCTGCGCCTCCTGCACCACCAACGCGATCGTCCCGCCGCTGAAGGCGATGGCGGACGAGTACGGCGTCCTACGCGGCCACGTGGAGACCGTCCACTCGTTCACCAACGACCAGAATCTGCTGGACAATTACCACAGTGCCGACCGCCGAGGCCGCTCGGCGCCGCTCAACATGGTCATCACCGAGACCGGCGCGGCCTCCGCCGTCGCCAAGGCGCTGCCCGAACTCAAGGCGCCGATCACCGGCAGCTCGATCCGCGTTCCCGTGCCGGACGTCTCGATCGCGATCCTGAACCTCCAGCTCGCTCGCGAGACCACCCGCGAAGAGGTCCTCGACCACCTCCGGGACGTGTCCCTGACCTCGCCGCTCAAGCGCCAGATCGACTTCACCACCGCCCCCGACGCGGTCTCCAGCGACTTCATCGGCTCCCGCCACGCCTCGATCGTCGACGCCGGCGCCACCAAGGTGGAGGGCAACAACGCGATCCTCTACCTCTGGTACGACAACGAGTTCGGCTACTCCTGCCAGGTCATCCGTGTCGTCCAGCACGTCTCCGGGGTGGAGTACCCGACCTACCCGGCCCCGCTGGTCTGATCCCCGAGGCGGCCCGACCGGCGTACGGCCGGCAGCGCGCCGTCCCTGCGAGCGGGCAACCCTGTTGCGCCTGGAACCAACGCCGTCGGCGGGGCGGAGTCCTTCCGGCTCCGTCCCGCCAACAGCGGCTGACGCACGGGCATCACCGGAGGCGACACCGTCGAGGACGCCGCAGCCCGCGGATCACCGCCGCAGCAGATCCGCCTCCGTGGCCCGGAACCGGAGCAACTCCCCGTCGGAGCCAACCCGTCGGAAGCCGGCCTTCTCCAGCACTCGGACCGACGGCGGGTTGGACTGCTCCACGTCGGCGTGCACCGCGTGCACGCCGGGTGCGGTGAGGGCGAATTCCGTCAGGGCTCGGGCGGCCTCAGGGGCGTAGCCGAGCCCTCGACGGCCGGCCACGATTCCGTAGCCGATCTCCAGTCGGCCGTCGGCGGGCGGCCAGAACAGCCCGACCGAGCCGACGACCAGACCACTGGCGCGCTCGACGACCTGACGGTGGCCGTACTCGCCGAGCCAGCCGGGATGCTCGGCGAAAAGACCCGCGACGACCTGATCGCCCTCCGCGGGAAAGTCCTCGGCCCAGTGGCCGAGCCGGACCCCGCGCAGAACGGCATCGATCTCGGCGGCGGACCACGACCGCAGCACGAGGCGGTCGGTCAGCAGATCTCCGGCGTGGGCGGGTGTGAGGGACGAAGGCACGTGACACTCCTGGTCGTTGGGACGACCCGGACCACACTCCCGAAGGACGCGGACCGGACAAGGGCATGCTGAACACGGCCGACGGCAGCCATATTCATCAACCTCCCTCGCCGCAATGTGCTCACGCGCTTGTCGCGCGCGGTGACGCTATCCACGCCCGGGCAGACGCGGCAACTCCTTTTCAGCCAGGGCCCACCGTGGCCTCCCCGGAGACGTCGTTGATCACTACGAAGTGGTAACAAGGGGCAACCGTAAGGGCAGTTGGCATGGTCTAGTCCGCCATGAAGATCTCTTTCCTGCTCCACAACGCCTATGGGATCGGAGGCACGATCGCCACCACCTTCAACCTGGCCCAGGCGCTGGCCGAGCGGCACGAGGTGGAGATCGTCTCGGTGCTGCGGCACCGGGAGGACCCGAACTTCACCCTGGACCCGCGGGTGGGCCTACGGCCCCTGGTGGATCTCAGACAGGAGAAGGAGCATTCTTTACATCTGAGACCGGCAAGGGTCTTTCCCCGAGCCGAGTACCGGTACGGGCAGTACAGCGAGTTGACCGACCAGCGGATCGGCGAATGCCTCGCGACGATCGACGCCGACGTGGTGATCGGCACCCGGCCCGGACTCAACGTGCATCTCGCGCTCCAGGCTCCGCCTCACGTGGGACGCGTCGGGCAGGAGCATCTCACCCTGGACAACCATCCGCCCCGGCTGCGCAACGCGCTGCGCCGGGCCTACCGCCGGCTCGACGTACTCACCACGGTGACCGAGGCCGACGCCGCCTCCTACCGACTCAAGATGAGGTTGCCCGGTGTCCGGGTGGAGTCACTCCCCAACAGCGTGCCGGATCCCGTGCTGCCCGCCGCGCACGGCGCCGCGAAGGTGGTCGTCGCGGCCGGCCGGCTGGTCCCGGTGAAACGATACGACCTGCTCATCGAGGCCTTCGCCCTGGTGGCCGCCGAACACCCGGACTGGCAGTTGCGCATCTACGGCAAGGGTGAGGAACACGATCGGCTGCGGCAGCTCATCGTCGACCTGGGATTGTGGAACAACGTCTTCCTGATGGGTGCCGCGGCACCCATGGAAGCGGAGTGGGTGAAGGGCTCGATCGGTGCGGCCGCCTCCAATTTCGAGCCGTTCGGCATGACGATCGTCGAGGCGATGCGCTGCGGGCTGCCGGTGGTGAGCACCGACTGCCCCTACGGACCCGGTGAAATCATCCAGGACGGGACCGACGGCCGGCTCGTGCCCGTCGGCGACCGCGACGCACTGGGCGCCGCCCTGCTGGAGCTGGTCGGTGACGACGAACGACGCCGTCGTATGGGCCGGGCGGCCCTGGAGAACGCGCGGCGGTTCGCTCCCGGCCCTGTGGTCGAGCAGGCCGAGCGCCTTCTCACCGAGGCGGTCTCGGCGAGAAGGACGGGGCGACCGACCGCACAGGAACGCGCCCGCGCACGCCGTGTACTGGTCAGCCAGGGCTTCGCCGTCCGCGACGCCGCGTTCACCGCGGCCGGCGGCGCGCTGCGCATGGTACGGAGGGGACAGCAGTGAGTACGGAGCAACAAGGCGTGCCTCCACGCGTCGCCTGCGTGGTCAACGCGGACGGCCACATCACCTTCGACCTGCCGCTGGGCTCGGCCGAAGGCCGGCAGCTGCTGCTGCGGTGGCGCCCCAAGAAGGGACAGCCCGAGAAGACACTCCACGTCCTCGACCTGGAGCCCGCCGACGACGGTCACCATCGCGCCGTCCTCGGTCCCCGACCCGTCCTCACGGAGGGCCGGTGGGACGTGTACCTGCTCCGGGAACCGGGGTCCCAGCGGCAGCGACTGCGCCCGGGCCCGCGCGACACGCGGGCCCTCGTCGACGGCCGGCATCGCGACCGTCAGACACCACTGGCCGTCCGGATCCCCTACGTCACCAAGGACGGCTGCCTCGCCGTACGGGCCTGGCTGCGCCCCGCCCACGCGGAGGTCGACGCCATCGACCTGACGGACCGTTCGATGACCGTCGGTGCCCGCCTGCACGGCCCTTCCCTCCAGGAAGGAGCCGTCGTGCGCCTGCGTCTGCGGGGCGGCAGCGGCACCGAACACACCCTGGAGCCGCAGGCCGCACCGGACGGCCGAAGCTTCTCCTTCACGGTCGGCTTCGAGGAACTGGCCACCGGGACGGGTACCGGGACCGGCGTCTGGGACGCCTTCGTCCGGCCCGCGGCGAAAGTCCCCGCCATCCGCCTCGCCCGTCTCCTGGACGACGTCGCGGACCGCAAGGAGGTCTTCGTCTACCCGAAGGCCACGGTCGGCGACGCCGTCCTGCGCCCCTACTACACGGTCGACAACGAGCTCTCCGTGGAAGTGACCAAGGCGCGCGGTGTCATGAGGCCGTGACCCGACGGATCACCGCTCATGCCGACCGGTGATCCCGGCGAGGCGTGACGGCCGTTCAGGGAGGGGGCCGCCGGCCCTGTCCGGCCGAAACGCCCAGGCCATCGTCGGCTCCATCACACAGCGGAACAGCCGACGGACGGGAGGCGTGCACAGTACGGTCACGACCGCGCCGGCGATGAGGGTGACGGTGATCTCGCCGAGCGGCCGGTGGGTCCACTCGAGATGGGACCAGTGCCAGTGGTTGGCGGCCTGGATGAAAAAGCCGTGCAGCAGATAGCCGTACAGCGTGCCCGCGCCCAGCGCGGTGAACCAGGTCCGGCGACCGGGCACCCAGGCGAGGAAACAGGCGACCAGGGCGAGCGAGCAGCCGAAGAGGGCCAGCGTCATGACGGGCCCGTACCACGCGGGGACCCCGAGTTCCTCGGCGCCGCGGCGGTGGAAGAACCAGGCGTAGTCCATCCGCGGTACGGCCCAGTACGCCATGGCGAGAGCGCAGGCGAAGACCGGCGCGGCCAGGAGGCGCACCTCGCGACGCCGCACCAGCCGGAAGTGCTCCGGCTTCAGGCACAGGCCGAGCACGAAGTAGGGCAGGAACTGCAGGGTGCGCTGCAGGTCGAGGTCGTTGCCGATGGACGGCGCCAGCGTCGCCAGCGCCGCGACACCGAGCGCGAGCGGCAGCGGACGGCGCACGCTCTTCCACAGGGGGGTGGTCAGCCGCCAGATGAACAGCGCCGCCAGGAACCAGGTCAGATACAGGGGATCCAGAAGACTGACCGGTCGGTCCGGAACGTTGTCGGTCCACCTGGTGAAGAGGGTGTACGCCGTCTCGAAGACCACGTAGGGGACGACCACACCGGTGACCAGGCGCTTGATCTTCTCCGGGCTCGCGTCGAAGCCGCGCGAGAAGTACCCGGAGATGACGATGAACGCCGGCATGTGGAAGGCGTAGACGATCATGTAGAGCGCGGTGACGGTACGGCTGCCGGAGCGCAGCGGCTCCCAGGCGTGGCCCATCGCCACCAGCACGATCGCCAGGTACTTGGCGTTGTCGAAGAGGGCGTCGCGCTGCTTGGCGGGGCTGGGTGTGGCCGGGGCAGTGGTCGGCGCCCCGACCACCGTCACAGGGCTGTGCGCAGCCTGCGTGGTCTCGCTCACCGGGGCCCCCTCATGCCATGCGGGGAACGCGCACAGAGGAAGACGCGTCGTACGGCAGTTGCGGCTGTGGCGTTCGAGCAGGGCATCCCGGCCGCCTCACCACTCACGGGCGACGTAAACCCGTGTTCCATGTCACGTGGTGCGGACGCCCGTTGCGCGGAGGGAGTTGTCCCCCGCCGCGTAGCTGAAGAATCCCTGTCCGGACTTGCGGCCGAGCAGTCCCGACTCGACCATGCGGCGCAGCAGTGGGGGAGGCGAGTACAGCGGCTCGCGGTACTCCTCGTACAGCGCCTCCCCGATCGCCACCACCGTGTCCAGGCCGATGAGGTCCGCCAGCCGCAACGGCCCCATCGGGTGGGCGCATCCGGCCGTCATGCCGGTGTCGATGTCGTCTGCCGTGGCGGTGCCGGAGCTGACCAGGCGTACCGCCGCCAGCAGGTACGGAACGAGCAGGGAGTTCACCACGAAGCCGGCCCGGTCCTGGGCGACGATCGTCTTCTTGCCCAGCACCTCGGCCGCGAAGGTACGCACGCGCGTCTCCGTGGCCTTCGAGGTGTGCAGCGAGGGGATCACCTCGACCAGGGGCAGGACGGGGACCGGGTTGAAGAAGTGCAGGCCGATCACGGACTGGGGACGCCCGGTCGCGGCGGCGAGCCGGGCGATGGGGATCGAGGAGGTGTTGGTGGCCAGCACGGCGGCCGGGTCGGTGACCACCGCGTCCAGTTGCCGGAAGAGCGCCGTCTTGGCCTGCTCGTCCTCCACGGCGGCCTCGACGACCAGGTCCGCTCCGGCCAGGTGGGACAGGTCGGCGGTGGCGGCGATGCCCGCGAGGGCGCGGGCACGGTCCCCGGGGGCGAGCGTGCCCTTCTTCTCCGCCCTGAGCAGTGAGTCCGCGATGCCGGTCAGCCCGGCGCGGGCCCTCTCCTCCGTCGTGTCGCACAAGGTGACGGACAGTCCCGCGCGGGCGCAGACCTCGGCGATGCCTCGGCCCATCTGCCCGGCGCCCACGATTCCCACGCGCTTGATCGCACTCATGTGTGCCTTCCTCCGGCGACGGATCCGGGCGTCGCCACAACCCGTGGTGCAGCGGTGAGCGTAGTCCGGCCGTACCCCCTCCGACCTGCTTGGACAGTGCGTATTCCGCGCACAAAGATGCGCCGGTTGGTCGTTGACCGGAGTGCCGCGCGGGGCCACGCTGATCGCGCGGGGCAGGCCGCAGACTGGTGGTGACGATCACCGGGAGGCAGACGCGGGCACCGACGACGGGCACCCCCGGCTGACTGGCGGCGCGCCCTGCACGGGTCGCGGACTTCTCCCGCCGCGTGCGCCGGACACCGCGATGGCCGACCCGGCGTCCGGCAGCCGTAGCCTTCGACCGGGAGCAACGCGCGGATGCGCGCGGCCTCGTGGACCTCGAGGGCCCGACGGCACGCACCCCACGCCGGATGCCCGCGTCCGTGCCGCTGAGCCTGCCCACCGGCGCGGAGGGAGCGGCGCCCCTCGCGCACCGCGGCGTCCACCCGGTGACCATGGCGTCCCCGCTGGTCGGCGCCGAAGCCGACCGCCGGCACGACGAGACTGGGGACCGGCCCCTGAGTGCCTCGGCCGGTCACGGCGGTTCAGCCGTGCAGCAGGCCGCGTCCGAGCCAGTCGGATCGGTCGCGCACGCCGGGAAGTGCGAAGAAGTACCCGCCGCCGGTGGGAGTGATGTAGTCGACCAGCGGCTCGTCGACGAGTCGCTGCTGGGTGGCCTCGAACTGGCGGATCACGTCCTGCTGGTAGCAGCAGAAGACCAGCCCCATGTCGAGGTTGCCGACCGTGTCGATGCCGCGGTCGTAGTTGTAGCCGCGGCGCAGGATGCGCGAGGAGTCCGTCCTGGCGGTGCGCGGGTTGGCGAGCCGGATGTGGGCGTCGAGCGGGATCGCCTGGCCGTGCGGGTCCTTGGCGTAGTGGGGTGTGTCGGTCTCCTGGGCGCCGTCGAGCGGGGCACCGCTGTCCCGGCGCCGGCCGATCATCTGCTCCTGCTCGGTGAGGGAGACCCGGTCCCAGAACTCGACGCGCATGCGGATGATCCGGATCACCTGGTAGCTGCCGCCGACCGCCCAGGACGGCTCACCGTCGGTCCCGGTGACCCAGACGAGATGGTTCATCTCGCGGGCGGAGGAGATGTCGGGGTTGGCGATGCCGTCCTTGAAACCGAGGAGGTTGCGCTGTGCGCCGGAGGGGCGGGAGGGGTTCTGGAAGCCGTCGACGCGCCACTTGACCTGCAGGGCGCCGCGGGTGTGCCGGGCGAGGTCCCGCAGGGCGTGCAGCACGGTGTCGGAGTGGCTCGCACAGATCTGGAGGGACAGGTCGCCGTGGCACTCGGTGGCGTCGAGATCGTCGTTGGGGAAGGTGCGCATCGGTGTGAGGTGCCGCGGCCTGGCGGCGCCGAGGCCGTAGCGGTCGTCGAAGAGTGAGGAGCCCACGCCGACGGTGACGGTCAGGTCGTCGGCGGGAATGTCCGGGCCGAGGATGCCGCTGTCGGACGGCGGGGCGCCCACGCCCAGATCCTCGGGGGTGCCGCCGGTGGTCAGGAACCGGGACCGGGTGGTGAGGGTGCGCAGGAGATCGGTGAGTTCGGAGCGGTTGTCGGCGATGACGTCGCAGGAGACGAAAGCGGCGGCGGTCGGCTGAGGGGTGGTGATCCCGGCCTGGTGGGCACCGTGGAAGGGCACCCTCCCGCCCGCCGTGGTGGCGCCTTCCGCCGCTCCGGCCCGCCCGCCGGTGAGTTCCGCCCCGGCGAGTCCGGCCCCCGCCAGTGCGGCGCCGGCCGCGCCGATGCCGAGGGCGGTCCTGACGAAGGTACGACGGCCCGCGGGGCGGGCACCGCCGTGACCTGCTTCCGGGCCCGGCTGCTGGGGCGTCATCGGATGGTTCCTTTCCTGGCATGCGGCGGTGCGGGCAGTGGTGAGGCGCAGTGGTGAGACACAGCGGTGTTCAGGCCGCCTTGCGGATTTCCAACAGGTCGGGAATGGGCGCGAGTTCCTCCAGCAGCTGGCCCATGGCGCCGTCGAGCCGTCGACGGGTGTCGGCGGGGAGTTCACCGACCGGCGTCCAACCCCCGTCACCGCGACGGGCGGAGAGCACCAGCTGCTCGGTGCGCCGCAGCCAGCCGCCCACCGCGGGGGAGACCTTGGGGTCGCGCTCGTCGATCAGCGGGCGCAGCAGGCCGAGCAGCTCCCGGGTGCCGTCGATGTTGGCCTCGGTGGTCGCCAGTTCGGTGCCGCTGCCGTAGTCGGTGGCACCGGTCAGCTCGTGCTGAAGAGTGCCCTCGAGGATCTCGTGGGTTCGCAGTGGCAGGTCGGCCGGGTCGAAGTCCTGATGGGGGAAGTCCTTCCGCAGGGCGGTGACGTCGGCGGTGAGCTGCCCGGCGGCCGGGGCGAGCGATCCGGCCGACTCGCCGTGCCACAGGCCGTACTCGACTCGGTGGAAACCGGTGAAGCCGGGGTCCTTCACCCCGCCGGGCCGTCCGGCCGTCGTCCCGTTGATCTGCGCGTCGAAGGTGCCGAACGTGCCGTAGGCGGCGCCGAGCGAGGCGTACTGCTCATGTGCGGGCAGCCAGTCCTGACGGGCCCGGTCGAGCCGGCCGGCCTTGATGTCGCCCTGCAGGGTCCGGGTCTTGGTCAGCAGGACGGCCAGACCCTTTTGTACGTAGGCGCGATAGGCGGCGAGCGGTGCGGCGAGACCCTTCTCGGTGACGGGCAGCACGGCTTTCACCGTGCTGCCGCCGGTGACCCTGACCGCGGCGGAGGTCACGGCCTCACCGCTGGTCGGCACGCAGCGCCAGGCGTAACTCCCGCCGCCGATCGTGGCGATCAGCGTGCGGGTCGTGCCGGGTGCGATGCCCTCGGCCTCGCCGTAGACGGCCGCCGTGGCCGGGTCGATCAGATACGCCTCGACGGTGATGCTGCCGTTGTTGCGCACCTGGAAGGACTGCCGCCCGCGTTCGGGGGCGGTGAAACCATTGCCGCAGTGCGCGGGGGAGACGGTGATGGTGGTGGCGGAGGCGGGCTTCGCGTCGCCGACGGCCACCAGTACACCCGCGAGCAGGGAGGGAACGGCGAGCGCGGCCACCGGCAGGACCCACCGGGGAAGGCGTCGCCCGGGGGTGACGGCGGGACGTGGGGCGGCCGGTTCCGCGACGGACACGGAAACGGGCGCCGCCGGTGCGGGAGAGGTGGCGACGGGCGCGTCCGCGCCGCGCACGCCCCGGACGAACAGCGCCATCACCACCGCGAGATACACGCCGTAGGCCGTGATCTGAAGCCATGTCATCTGCGGCGTCAGATTGAGTGTGCCGCTGAGCAAGGTGGCGTACCAGGAGCTCGCATCGATGCTTCCCGACAGGTCGACGGCGTACGCCGCAGCCCCCGGCAGCACACCGCCCTCCTGCAGATCGCGCAGCCCGTAGCCGAGCACCCCGGACGCGATCACGATCAGCGCGGCACCGGTGAGGGTGAAGAACCGGGTCAGGTCGAGGTGCAGGACCCTTCGGTACAGCCCCCAGCAGACGGCGGTGGCCAACAGCAGGCCCGCCCCCGCACCGATGAGCGGCCCGGTGGACTCGCCGGCCGCCTGCCCCGTGGTCCACAGGAACAGGGCGGTTTCCAGCCCTTCGCGCCCGACGGCGAGGAACGAGGTGACGACCAGCACGCCCGAGCCCATGCCCAGCGCCGCGGTGACCTTCTCCTTGATCTCGCCGGAGAAACTCCGCGCCGACCGGCGCATCCAGAACACCATGACGGTGACGAAGACGACCGCGACCAGGCTGAGCGCGCCACCGAACGCCTCCTGGGCCCGCCCGGACAGGCCGGCCGAGGTGAACGTCAGCACCGCGCCGAACCCCATCGACACCCCGACCGCGGCGAACACCCCGGTCCACACGTGCGGCAGCCGGGAGCGGTGCCCGGAGCGGACGAGGGTGGCCACCAGAACCGACACGATCAGGCCGGCTTCCAGGCCCTCACGCAGGCCGATCAGGAAGCTCGGTAGCGCGTTGTCCCACACCGGGGGAACTCCTCTCGGGCACGGCCCGGTCGCAGTCCGGCCAGGGCGAGCTGAGTGTAGGCAAACCTAACTAGCCATGACGATGATCCCTGGGTGGGATCCCGCGGCACTCAGGGCCCTGCGGTGAGGCAAGTGAACTGCGACGCAAGGGAGTTGAGGGAGGAGTAAGAGTCCGGTAGGAAGCCGGGGCACGTCACGCACAACGGGACATTTCAGGGGGCGGGCGGGCGGGCGGGCGGGCCGGATCGTGATCTCTGATCAGGCCTGCAGCGGGTTGGTGCGTGTCGCCGCCAGCAGGTACCAGGCGGTGGCGCCCGTGTGCCGGTAGGGGTAGTAGCCGAACCCGAAACCGGTGTCGAGCGGGCTGCTCGCCGAAACCACTCCGGAGCCCTGGGCGACCGCCTTGCCCCCGATGGTCTGGCCGTCACCCAGAAGGTGTTGGGCGCCCTCGATGGAGGCGATCAACCTGCGGGCGCGTGCCTCGTCTCCGGGGGCACGCCGGTTGCGCAGGGCGAGCGCGAGGTGGGCCGTTCCCTCGAACCAGACGCCGTTGCGGTTCGGCTTCGGCCGGCCCTCGGCGATCGGGACGTCCTCGTTGGCCAGGAGACTGGCGGAGCTGAAGGTGACCCCTTCGTAGGACTGGCCCGCGGGTACGGAACTGTTGGGCCGCTCGGCCGTGTCCAGGACGGCCAGTTGCCCCGCGGCCCAGTCCAGCGACCGGGCGTGGGCGGGAGAGGAGAGGGCGAGCTGGGTCCAGGTCTGGGTGTCCTCGGGAATCGGGGACTTGTTGATCGTCACGCCGTCGTTGGTGCCGGTGTAGAAGAAGCCTACGGACGGGTCCCACATCCTCGTGACGAAGGCTTCGGCACGCGCGCGCCGCGTCAGCCACGCCCGGTCCCCGGTGAGCCGGGCGAGCTGTCCGAACAGGCCGACCAGGTCGGTGTTGTGCTCGGTCGAGGTGAAGGGGAGCTTCTCGTCGGCGCCGTTGACGCCGAACTTGTAGCCGCCGAGGGGTTCGTCGGTACGGCCGACGCGCTCGATCCACTCACCGATGCGCACCGCACCCGTGAGGAAGCGGCGCCTTCCGGTACGGCGGGCGAGCGTGGCCAGCGCGATGCCGGCCCAGGCCATGTCACCCACGGCAGTGCCGGTGAAGCCGAACTGCGTCCCGACGTTGGCCGTGCCGTCCGTTCGGACGAATCCGTCCGGCTGCGGGGAACCGTCGTAGAAGGTGTACGGCCCGACGTTGTAGGCCTGACGCAGCCTGCCGTCGTCGTACACCGGGTCGTGGGCCTGGGCGTAGAGGAGCGCGTCGCCGAGGGTCACGGCTCTGGAGCGGCCGTCCGCGGTGCGGGAGGCGAGGTGGGCCAGGATCGTGAGGGCGTTGTCGTAGGTGAACGCCGTGCTGAACAGGCCGGCCTGGTCGGTGTGGCTCTGCGCCATCCGGATGGTGCCGTGATCCGGATAGGCGTCCATGGCGGCGGCGAGGAAGGCGTATGCCCGGCGCTGCGCGGAGCCGCCGCTGTCGGGCGAACGCTCCGCCGCCCGGGCCGCGCCGGATCCGGCCGCGGTGAGCGCCGCGGCACCGACACCGAGTCCGGTCCCGATGAGTGCACGGCGGCTGAGTCCCGGGCGTTGGCTGCCGGTCATTGGTCTCCTCGAAGGTGTGGGACGCGGTGCAGGACATGAGGCACAGCGGCGCTGAGAGCGCTCTCAAGCGTGCGCGCTCATTGTGCTGTCGCAGCACAAGGTGGTCAACGTATGTGACAGAGAAGCCAATTGGGGTCGAACGGGGACGGCGGCCTCGCACGGAAGGGCCCCGGTGCGGCGGTGCCGCTTCCCATGCTGAGAGGCATGGCCCTCTATGACACTCTGGGTGCCAGGTACGGGCGGACCCGGCAGCCGGATCCGCGAATCGCCGCGCGGATTCATGCCGCGCGGATTCATGCCGCGCGGATTCATGCCGCGCTCGGGAACGCCGCGCACGTGATCAACGTCAGAGGGGGGCACCGGCTCCTACGAACCGCGCGTACTCTTCGCGGTCGAGCGCAGTCGGGTCGTGGTCGCTCAGTGCCCACCCGGTGCCGCGCCCGTCGTACGCGCGGTCGCCGAGCGTCGGCCGCTGCGCGACAACGCCGCCGACGCCGTCATGGCACTGCTGACCGTCCATCACCGGACCGACCTGGAAGGCGGAATCGCCGAACTCCGCCGGGTCGCCCGGCATCGCATCGTCGTCCTGAACCTGGGACCAGCAGCTCTTCCGTGAGTGGTTCGGGCTCGTTCGCGACTACCTCCCGCGGGCGGCCGCCTTCGACGACACCCGCGCCGTCCCGATCGACCGGCTGGCCGGCCTGCCCGGGGGAGCGCGCCAGGAAGCCGTCCCCGTCCCGCACGACTGCACGGACGGGTTCGGCGCGGCGTACTGGCGGCGGCCCCACGCCTACCTCGACCCACAAGTGCGCGCCGGGATCTCCCTGTTCGCCAGACCCCGGCTGACGCTCGGCCCGGCCTGGGCAGCCCTCGCCGACGACCTGGCCACCGGCCGCCGGCACCACCACCACGCCGGCCTGCTCGCACGCGACACCGTGGACGTCGGCTACCGGCTCCTCGTGGCAGACAGCTGACCCGCTCGGAGAGGCCGCCGGAAAGGGTGACCACGCGTGAGCCGTCCCAGCCCCAGGTCAGGCGGTCTGTCGGGCGCGCCGGGCGGCGGCCGGCGATCCGGTGGCCGCCCGCAGCTTCCGGCCGCGGCGGGTCGGACCCCAGGGCTTGAGGATCGAGATCACCGTCATGAAGAGATAGGCGGACAGCGAGACGACCGGCCCGAACAGAACGTCGCCGGCGTCGGGCAGTGGTTCGCCCGCTGCTACGGCGGTGACCGCGGCGTTCACCCCGGGGCGCAGAGCGAGGACCGTGGCGGTGGTCGTGGCCAGAGTGAGCCAGAACTTCGTGTAGACCCAACGGTGCCGCGCCAGTCCCCACGGGGTGCCCAGGGAGAGCACCAGGCCGCTGAGAAGGGTGAGGAACGCGAGGGGGATCAGGAGCCAGTCGGCGAAGAGCTTCATGGCTCTGACGGAGCCTTCCACGGTCACCGCGGTGCCGGTGGTGGTCGCGGTGATCCCGAGTGCGAGCAGCCCGAGCGTGAGCCCGAGCCAGCCCGCGGAGGCGACGGCATGGACGACGAGGGAGGCCCGGCGTGCGGGGCGGCTGAGTTTCACCCGAAGCAGCGTGCCGGGTGGCGGTCATGAGGACGTCCGGCAGCGGGAGTAACCCCGCGTACTCGCCTCGGCGTACACGGCGAGAGGCCATCCAGCTCCTCGGCACCCGCCGACGTCCGAGGCCGCGCCGTCAGCCGAACTCCTCATAATGGGTCAAAATAGGTTTTTACACTCAAGGGGACGCTAACCTTCCGGAGAGGTCAATGTCCCGCAACCGCTCGACCGACGACGGAGACGCACTGCTGGCCAGGCTCGGGGCGCTGACCGCTCAGGCGCGTGAGCGAGCCGAGCTCCAGCGTTCCCTGGTCGAACTGGCCGTCGCCCTGCAACGCGGCATGCTGCCCGGAGACCTGCCCGTCGCCTCCGGCTTCCACCTGGCCGTCCGGTACTCGCCCGCCTTCCACGGTCTCAACGTGGGGGGCGACTGGTACGACGCCTTCAGCATGCACGACGGGTGCATCGGACTCTCCATCGGCGACGTGCAGGGCCACAACATCGAGGCCGCCGCGTTCATGGGGCAGGTCCGGGTCGGACTGCGCGCGCTCGCCTCGGTCACGAGCGAGCCGGGCGAACTCCTCTCCAGAACGAACGATCTGCTTCTGTCCCTCGGTACCGACCTGTTCGCGACCTGCACCTTCATGCGGCTCGATCCGTCCACCGGCGTGCTGGAGAGCGCCCGGGCGGGACACATCCCCTGCGTCTGGGCCACCGCGGACGGCAAGTCGGGCATCGCCGAGGACGAAGGGGGACCGCCCCTGGGCGTCCAGCAGGGCCAGGAGTACCCGGTGACCCGATACCGGCTCAACACGGGCGGAGTGTTCGTCCTGCTCACGGACGGCGTGGTGGAGGGACCTTCGCTGAGCGTCGACGAAGGCCTCGACCAGGTGGTGAGTCTCGCGGGTGTCGCCGCCGTCGCGGGCATGGACGCGGGCTCCCTCGCCGCCGCCGTGATCAAGGGAGCGGAGCGGGTGGGCCACGAGGACGACGCGGCCGTACTGGTCGTCGGGCACGACGGACCCGACGTCCGGCAGTAGGCAGCCCCACGCCTCCCGGCTCGCCGACCGGGCGGCCTCGGTATCTGATGGCTGTTGTGGTGGGTATCCAGGATCTGCGTCGACCGGCCCTCTACGCCCTCCAGACGCTGGCTGTCGCCGCTTGCTACTTCGCCGCGGGGCGGCTGGGCCTCATGCGGCAGCTCGTCGTCCAGGGCGCCGTGGTCACACCCATCTGGCCGCCCACGGGCGTCGCGGTCGCGTGCCTGCTGATCTTCGGGATGCGCTCCTTGCCCGGCATCACGCTCGGTGTCCTGCTCGTCGTCCTGTCCATCACCTCGCTGCGGCCCGCCGTGATCGGCACACTCGTCGGCAACACCGCGGCCCCCGTCTGCGCCTACCTCATGCTGCGCGGGGTGGGTTTCCGGAGGGACCTGAGCCGTCTGCGGGACGGTGTCGCACTGGTGTTCCTCGGGGCGCTCGCCGGCATGCTGATCAGCGCGACGGTCGGCGTCGGCCTCCTCGTCCTCCTGGACAAGCTCGACGAGTCCGGCTTCTGGCCCGTCTGGCTGGCCTGGTGGGTGGGCGACGCGATGGGCGTCCTGATCGTCACCCCCATCCTGCTCCTGCTCCACGCGACCCGATGGCCACCGGGCCCGTCCCGTTGGAAGGAGGCCTCGGGACTGGCCCTCATCGCCTGCGGCCTCGTGCCCCTGGCCGCCTACAGCGGCCTCAGCCTGCTGTTCCTCGTCTATCCGCTGCTGATCCTGGCCGCCCTGCGCTTCCAGCTGGCAGGCAGCATCCTGTGTGCCCTCTTCGCCTCCACCGCGGCCACCATCGCGGCGACGGACCAGACCGGTCCGTTCGCTCGGCTGACCCATGTCGAAGTGATGATCAAGCTGCAGGCGTTCAACGGATCCATGGCCCTGACCGCCCTGCTCCTGTCAGCCGTCATCACCGAGCAGCGCAACACCAGACGCTCGGTGGAACGCGCCTGCCAGGACCTGGTGGAGGTCCTGGAACACCTCACCGCGGGAGACGCCCCCCGCGGCCGGCCCCCGAAGGACGCCGACGGCCTGCGTCACCAGTAGTCCGGGCAGTGAGCCGGCGGTATCGGCACGCGGCTTTCGTGTCACCCGGGCCGCTCGGCCGGGCGCCACGTAGCGTGGCCGGCACAGCAAGGCGGATACACACGACGGTCGACCCCCATGGTGGCGTGATGTGCTGGAGTGCGACGGCCGATCTCGTGGCGGGCGTCGGTGTCGCGGCCGTCGGGGTGGCCTGTGTGGCGCGGGTGCGCAGCGGTCGGGACCTGCCGCTCGCCGCGCTGCCGCTGCTGCTCGGGGCCCATCAGATCGTCGAGGCGGTGGTCTGGGCCTCGGACGGAGGCAGCGGACCGGCCACCGTCATCTGGGCCGTCATCGCGCTGCCCCTGTTGGCGGTGTGGGTGCCCGCGGGAGTGTGGTGTGCCGCCCCGCCGCACGCCCGGCCCCGGCTGCTGGTCCTGCTCGCGGCCGGAGTCGCGTCGGCCGCGATGCTGGCGTACGGCCTTGCCGCCGCTCCGGTGACCGCCGAGATCCGCGACCGTACGATCGGCTATGCGGTCGACCTTTCCCATCCACGTCTGCTCGTCGTGGGCTACCTCCTGGCCACCGTGGGCTCCTTGCTGCTGTCCGGCGACCGGCGGCTGCTGGTGATGGGGATCCTGGTCGCCGTGGGCGCCTTGGCCTGCTGGGCTCTGTGGCGGCTGGAGTTCGTGTCGACCTGGTGCGCGTTCGCGGCAGTGTGTTCGGTGGTGCTGTTCGGTTGGGTTCGCGCACGGCCGCCCTCCTCGAAACGTGCCCCGCGGCCTGGGCAGACCTGAAGAGGCGCAGACAGCGCCCATGCGTCGGGGTGTCGTGGAGGCTCCCCCGTCAGGACGGCGCGAGGACGCAGAACTCGTGGCCCTCCGGGTCGGCGAGGCACCTCCACCGGACGTCGCCCTGGCCGAGGTCGAGGTCGGTGGCGCCGAGGGCCCGCAGCCGGGTCACCTCCGCTTCTTGATCGTCACCGGGGTAGGGCAGCAGGTCAATATGAACGCGGTCCGGCACGGTCTTCCCACCGGGCGTGCGGAGGAACTCGAGATACGGGCCGACACTCTTGCCGGAGCGCAGCAGCGCATGGTCGTCGGTCACCTCGTGCAGGGTCCAGTCCATCGCCTCGCCCCAGAACCGGGCCATGGCCCGCGGATCCGCGCAGTCGACCACCACCCGGGCGATCGGTCCGGTGTCCCTGTAGATCTCCCGAGGCTCCAGCACGCAGAACTCGTTGCCCTCCGGGTCGGCGAGGACCGTCCACGACACGTCGCCCTGACCCACGTGGGCGGGCGTCGCGCCGAGAGCCATCAGGCGGGCGACCAACTCCGCCTGATGGGCCGTAGAGGTGGTGGCGAGATCGAGGTGCACACGGTTCTTGGTTGTCGTCTTGGGTTCTCCGACGGTCACGACGTCGACGCAGACGGCGACCGGATCCGGCCAGACGAAGTCGCCGACGGGTTCTACGTTGGTCACGCCGGGTCCCTCGCTCGACACACCCCAGCCGAGCGCCTCCGCCCAGAACCGGCCGACCGCCGCGTCGTCAAGAGCCTTGATGTTCACCTGAACAGGTCGCAGTGCCATGCCGACGATCCTAAGCACTCGCTCGGCGACGGCGCAGGCACTGTCGCCAATCAGAGATCAACTCGCGCACCGACCGCAAGGCGGTGGGAACGAGTTGCGACGTGCGGCCGAGGCCTCCGGCCCGGCCCGGTGGGAAGTCGTGACCGGCTTACGGCCGCCCGTCCGAAGCGGCGGAGGTTACCCGGCTCGCGGCCTTCGGGGCGACGGCCGCCCACGTAGGCCAGGGCGACGTCCGGTGGAGGTGCCTGGCCCGACCCGGAAGGCCACGCGTTCCGCGTCCTCGCTCCGGCCTGACGCGGGGTCTCCCCGCCCGCTCCGCCGCGCCCAGGCGACCGAACTCATCAGTGACGGTGTGACCGTCGAAGTCGTTCACGGCCGCCCCGGCCACACCTCCACCGCGACCACCCAGCTCGCCGACGGAGTCGCCGACAACGAACTCCGCGCCGCCCGACGCCGCCGCCTTGCCGCGAGTGCTCTCCTGCGCCACCGCGAGCCGGACCACGGCAGTTCACGCCCTGGCCCGGCTCGCTCACGAAGGCGCGCCTCAGCGCCGTACGAGGTCGATCCGGTACTTCCGTGTCTGTGACCCGTCCTCACTGGTCACGGTGACGACGGCCGACGTCCGACCGGACTCGCCGGCCCTGTCGACGACCACGCTCGCGTAGGGGTCGCGTGCCGTCGCCGTGACGGCGCTCCGGTTCGGGTCGGCCGTGACGACCCGGTAGGTGGTCGTGTCCGGGTCGAACGACGCGATCGGGTCACCAGCCACCTCGATGGACGTGGCGGCGGCGTCCGAGGAGGCGCCAGGAGCCTGGGCGTACACCTCGATCTCGCTCATGGTGATGTAGCCGCCCTGACGTGCGGTCATGACCACGCGGACCCCGGTCGTCGGCCCTGCCTCCAGCGGGACGTCGACCACGGGTGTGCCCTCGGTCCCGACCGTGATGGCGTCGCTCGCGTCGACCCACGTCGAGTCGTCGGCGGACCGCACCTGCACCTTCAGGCTCTCGGGAAAGGAGGCGCTGCTCCCGTCCCGGTGGAAGTGCGCGACGATCCGGTTCAGGTCGCGTGCCTTCGGGAGGGCGAAGGTGATGGCGTCCGAAGGGTTCTTGGTGTTGCCCGGCTTCCAGTTGGACCAGGCCTTCTCGGAGAGGTCGCCGTTGCGCAGGCGCTCCGCGGAGTAGCCGCTCTCGGTGAACGTGGCGGCGACCGAGACGCCGTCGCCGGATGCGATGTTGGTCTCCGCCGCTTCCGTCACCTGCACGCGTACGGCCGCGTCGGCCGTGCCGCCGCCGACGACCTGCGCGACGCCGCGCAGCGTCACGACCCCGGCCGTGTCGAACGCCCCGTCGGATACCGGGTCCCAGGTCACCGGAAGGTCGGCCCGGCCGCCGTTCTCGCCGACGCCGACGACCGTGGCCGGCAGCTCCGGCTTCCCGCCCACGTAGGTCTTGGCACGGCCGGGCAGCGTCGAGGCGATCGTGTCGACGGTGACCACCGCCGTCGCGGGGATCTTCCGTCCGAGGGAGTCGGTCGCCGCACCCCTGACGCGTACCGTTCCGGCGTCGCGCCACCGCCGGTCCGACGGAAGGTTCCACACCACGGGGAGTGAGCCCCGGGCGCCGTCCCGGAACACCGGTGTCACCGTTTTCGGCAGCTCGGGACGCAGCCCCGGGACGGTGAACGCCTCGGCCGGCTCGGTGCGCAGCACCGTCTCGTCGGTCACGGCCCAGCGCTGGTTCGCCGCCGAGGTCGGGGTGTACGTGGACACGGGGGCGCCGTCGGCCGAGGACTGTCCGGCGACGTCGAGCAGGCGGCCGGTGGCGACGTTGACGAACGTCCAGGTGCTGTCGCCGGTCGTCGACAGGATCCACTGCGCGGCTTCGGAGACCTGGCTGCCCTCCGAATCCTCCAGGACGGCCCGGTTGTCGCGCACCGCTAGCCGCCTGCCGGTCGTGGCGGCGGTGAGGGCGTAGCGCTCACGGTGGTCGGAGCCGCGGGTCAACTTCGCCACGGACCACAGTTGTTCCGCACTGCCGGCGTCGGTCGTGCGGATGACGACACCGCTGCCGTCGTCCGACGGGGCCAACGACTTTCCGCTCTGCGCGCCCTGGAGCCTGTAGTGATGCCCGGGCTGGACGAGGGCGGCGTCCTTCGCCACGCCGCTGACGCCCTCGACCAGGAAGGTCGTGACGGACTTCGCGGGGACGGCGAGCGTGGCCGAACGGTCTTTCACTCGGACCGGTGCGCCCTGGACGAGGGCGCCGTCGGCGCTCGTCACCACGGGCGTGACGGTGGCCCGGGGCGCGACCGTGCCGAAGCGGGAGAGATCGAGGGTGACGGAGCGCGCGGACGCGCCGCTGTTCACGTGCACGACGGTCGCCGCACGTCCGGACTTCTTCACCGCGGCGACGCTGGACGGATCGTCGACCTTCACGAAGTGGTCGCCGGGGCGGATGTGGTGGGTGAAGTTCCGGATGGTGTGGAACTTCGAGTTGGCCCGGATCGGGCAGGTCTCCAGGGTGTCCTCGGCCGTGCAGTTGAACGGGACGTGGATGCTGCCCCAGTTCTTGCCCGCCGCGGCCTGGGGGACGGAGTCCTCGATCGGCTGCCAGAACACCCAGGCGGAGGGCTCCAGTTCACGCATGTCGTCGACCATCCGGGTGGCGATGCCGAGCCCTGGGTCCATGCCGGTGAAGTCGGTGCCGGTGCCCCAGGTGCCCTCGACCTCGCTCATCCACAGCTTCTGGTCCGCGCCCTTGGCGATGTCCCGTGCGCTGGTGCGCATGCCCGTGCCGTAGGTGTGCACGTTGAGCTGGTCGACGGCGGCTCGCGCGGGGGAGCCGTAGGCGTTCCAGTTCTGGGTGAAGATGCTGGGGTTGGTTTCGTCCATCGCGGAGATCTCGGCGTCGGTCCGCGCACCTTCGAGCGCCTTGTCGAGCGCGAGGAGCACGTTCTGCTGGAGCGCCGGGCCCGCGTGTGCGCCTTCTTGGCGTCCGCCCGTGGGCTGACCGTCCGCTCCGAGCTGGGTGCCCCAGTAGGGCGTGTTGGGTTCGTTGAGCGGGGCGATGGTGTCGAACTCGATGCCGTGCGTCTTCTCCAGCTGTTCGGTCACCCGCACCAGGTAGGTGGCGAACTCGTCGACGCGGTCCGGGCGGATCTGGTCCGTGCTCGCGTCGAAGCCCCCGGAGACGTAGCCGCTGACCGTCTGGAACCAGGGTGGCGAGTTGCTGAACGCCTCCCAGCGGGTGATCTTGTCCTTGATCTGGTCCACCCACCAGCGCTGGCCCGCGTCGGCGTCCCAGTCCCAGTGGTCCGGGTTGTTGGGATCCCACCAGTCCGTGTCCTGCCGGGTGGTTCCCTCGGGGGCCTTCCAGAAGCCCTCCATGGTCGCGCCCGTCTTCATGTAGTCCTTGCGGACGTCCGGGGCGTTGCCGCCGCCGATGTTGTACCGCGCGATGTTCAGGCCGAGACCGTCCTCGCCGAACAGCATGTCCACGAGCTGTCTTCGGATGGGCTCGGGGTAGCGGCCCGTGGCGTTGGCGAACCAGACGAGGCTCGTGCCCCATCCCTCGAACTCCTGCTGCTGGTAGGACGGGTCGATCCGCACGGTGACCGTGCTCTGCGGCGACGAGGCCGCGCTCGCCGCCGGTGCGACCACGAGACCCGCGCCGAGCACCAGGGGGACTGCCGGCGCCAACGCCTGGACGATGCGATGCCGATGGGACACGACACTTCCTTTCACAACACAGAGGTGAGCAAGCTTCGTTGACATGCCCAAAACACCTGCTTAGCATTCGGGAAATCGAGAAAGCGCTTTCCGTACTCTGTGTCACCGCTCCCGCACGACCCAGGAAGATCCGCCCAATCGCCCCGGGAGGAACCACATGAGGTCGTCGTTACGCGCCGCGCGCGGCGTTCCCGCTCTCCTGCTCGCCCTGTTGCTAGGCGCCACGGCGGTACCGGCCGGCAGCGGCAGCGCCGCCGCGCAGACCCCGACGCCGGCACCGCTCGCGGAGACGTCCCCCACCGGCTTCGCCGCGGTCAACGCGCTCGGTCAGAACGGCACCACCGGCGGAGCCGCCGGACCGACCGTGACCGCCACCACCACCCAGCAGTTCCTGGACTACATCGACACCACGGGCCCGCTGGTCATCCGGGTCCAGGGCACCATCGACATCACCAGCAAGCAGGGTGTGCGCCCGAACAAGACCATCATCGGAGTCGGTTCCTCGGCCGTCATCAACGGCGGCGGCCTGGACTTCTACCGCTCCTACAACGTCATCGTGCGCAACATCAAGTTCACCAACGCCGAGGACGACGCCGTCAACGTCGGCCAGGAGTCGCACCACATCTGGATCGACCACAACGAGTTCGTCGCGCCCCTCGACGGGGCGATCGACGTCGTCCGCGGCTCCCAGTACGTCACCGTGTCGTGGAACTGGTTCAACCGGACCGACAAGAGCATGCTGCTCGGGCACTCCGACGGCAACGGCAGCCAGGACGCCGCCAAGTTGAAGGTCTCCATCCACCACAACTTCTTCGACGGCTCACGTCAGCGGCATCCACGGGTCCGGTTCGGCGAGCCCGTGCACGTCTACAACAACTACTACAAGGGGAACGCCCTGTACGGCGTGGCCTCCACGATGAACGCGGGCGTGCTGGTCGAGGGCAACTACTTCGAAAGCGTTCCCCACCCCTGCTACTCCGCAGCCGGGTACGACGAGTCTGGACCGGGCCGGCTGGTGCAGCGCGGCAACGTCTTCAACGGTTCCGGTACGTGCGAGGTCAACGGCACGGTGATCGAGCCGCGCACCTACTACGCGTACACCCTGGACCCCGCGGCCGACGTCCCCTCCCTCGTGCGGGCCGGCGTGGGCGTCGGGAAGCTCGGCACCTGAACATCTCCCCGCGAATCCCCCGGGCCCTGCCCCATCCACCTGCCGGCCGCCTCCCGGCGGACGGACCCGTCATGCCGTCGTCCCCACGACTCGACGGCCAACCCCCCACAGGAGAACCCCACATGAGTCCACGACGGACCCCGGAGCCCGCCGGCGCACGCACGGCCGCACCCTGGCGCAACAAGATGGTCGTGGCCGCGCTGGCGGCCACCGTGCTGGCCGGTCCCGGCGTCGCGCAGGCCGTCCCACCGGCCGCATCCGCGCCCCGGGAACAGGTGGCGGCGGCAACCATCACCTGGACCCTCGAACGGGCGGGCAACCCCACGCAGGACCAACGGACGGCCTACGACCTCATCACCGCGGCCATGAACGCAGCGGTGGCCCGCTACAACAACCTCAGTGATCTGGGCAAGAGCATCACGGTCCGGTACGACCCCGGCGTGCCCACCGCCGACGGCAACATCAACGGAACCATTCGCTTCGGCAACCGCAGCTACATGACCGAGAGGACGGCGCTGCACGAGATCGCCCACACCATCGGAGTGGGCACCAGCTCGGGCTGGTCCTCCCACACCGGCGGAGGTACCTGGAGCGGCGCGGAGGCCACGGCCCTCGTCAAGCGGTTCGACGGGTCGGCCGCCAAACTGTCCACCGGCGGTGGGCACTTCTGGCCCTACGGCCTGAACTACGAGAACGAGTTCTCGAACACGGCGGGCGATCGTCACGTCCAGATCGTGGCCGCCATGGTTCGTGACGGCTTGTAATCTCTTGGCCGGCGCCTGGGGGCGTTGACCGTCCCCAGGCGCGAAGCGGCTCACTCGGCCGAACGGCGGCCTCGACTTTCATCTGATCCTATGAATTCCTGCGGAACGGGTTACCGCTGTCCGTCCAGCCTGATAGGAAACCTTCCTAACGATTCAGGTCCGGACCAACTGTCAGCCTCCAACCCCCCACCCCGCTTGGAGTTCCTGTGGACCCTGAGACAGCAGCACCCGCCCATCCCTCCCGCCGCACCCTCCTCGCCCTGATCGGCGCCCTGACCTCCGTCACCGTGCTCAGCGCCCCGCCCGTGGCGGCGGCACCGGCCGCCGCACCGGGCCTCGACGACGCGGCGAAGAAGGAGATCGCCATGAAACTGGTGTCGAGCGCGGAGAACTCCTCGCTCGACTGGAAGGCCCAGTACCAGTACATCGAGGACATCGGCGACGGCCGCGGCTACACCGCCGGCATCATCGGCTTCTGCTCCGGCACCGGCGACATGCTCGACCTCGTGGAGCTCTACGCCGACCGCAGGCCCGGCAACGTCCTCGCCAAGTACCTGCCGGCACTGCGCCGGGTCGACGGCACCGACTCGCACGACGGTCTCGACCCGAACTTCACCAAGGACTGGCGCGAGGCCGCTCAGGACACGGTGTTCCGGGCCGCGCAGAACGACGAACGCGACCGCGTCTACTTCGGTCCCGCGGTCAGGCAGGGCAAGGCGGACGGCCTGCGTACGCTCGGTCAGTTCGCCTACTACGACGCCATCGTCATGCACGGCGACGGGGACGACTCGACCAGCTTCCGCAACATCCGCAAGCGTGCCCTGCGCAAGGCGAAGCCGCCGGCGCAGGGCGGCGACGAGACGGCGTACCTCAACGCCTTCCTCGACGCACGGGTGTGGGCGATGAAGCAGGAGGAGGCGCACAGCGACACCAGCCGGGTCGACACCGCGCAGCGCGTCTTCCTGCGGCAGGGCAACCTCGACCTGAACCCGCCGCTGGACTGGAAGGTGTACGGGGACAGCTTCCACATCGGCTGACCTCGCGCTGCGCACGCCCGCGGGAAGGCGGGCCGGTGGGGCCGCCCGGTGACACGGTCACCGGGCGGCCTGCGCCCGGGGTCACTCTCCGGCAGGGGCGACGCCACTGCCCAGTCGGTCTGTCAGGCAGGCGAGGTACAGGGCCATGGCGGACCGGTGGTCGCGCAGCGGGCGGCCGGTGATCTGCTCGATCTTGTTCATCCGGTAGACGACGGTGTTGCGGTGGATGTGCAGGGCCGCGGACGCCCGTACGAGATTGAACCCGTTCTCGCACCAGGCGGTGATCGTGTCGCGGAGCACCGGCCAGTCCGGCTGGGCCCGCAGGTCCGCGGCGGTCCGTGCCAGCAGGCGGCTGCGGGCGGGTTGGCCGACGGCGGCCAGCACCTGGTGGACGCGCAGGTCCGTGATCAGGTGGACGGGGGAGTCGCCGCCCAGGCGGGCGCCCAGGCGGAGGGCGTCGCACGCGTCCTGGTAGGAATCGTGCAACCCGCCTACGGACGCGGCCGGTTCGCCGATTCCGGCGCGGGCCAGGAGCCCGTCCTGGGCGGCGATGACGTCGATGAGGCGCCGGCAGTCGTCGGCCAGGGACGTGGCCGGGCCGCGGGCCGGAATCCGGTGCAGCACGCCGACCCAACCCGGTGAGGTACCGGCCACAACGTCCTGCGGGTCGGCGAAGACGTCGCGGATCGTGCGGAGCAGTTCCGAGCGGACCAGCGCCATGTCGCGGGCGGGAGGAACGGCCTGACGGCGGGAGCCCGTGTCGGGCACGGGCGGCACGCTCACCTCGAACGCCACCGCGACCCGTTGCAGCCGTAGGTCGAAGCCCAGTTCGGCCGCCCGGAACTCGAGGAAATCACCTTCGACGACCTGGGGATCGTACGAGGCGATGTCGGCGAGCAGCTTCTCGGCCGCCCGCTCGGCGAGCAGGCGGGAACGCAGCATCACGGATTCCCTGAGCAGGATCTCCGTCTGGCGCTTCACCAGCAGTCCGAAGCGGCGTACCTGGGCGGGAGTCCCGGTGATGCCGACCGTGCCGACCGCCTGCCCGCCCGTGACCAGCGGCAGGGTGACTCCGGGGCGTACTCCGCGCAGTTGCTGGGCCTGCGACGCGCTGTGCGTCGCGGGCTCCTTGGTCCGTATGACGTCGACGGACGCCTCGTGGAAGGTACCGACCCGGCTGCTGTCACCGCTGCCGATGACCATGCCCTCCGCGTCGGTGATCAGCACGTTGAAACCGATGACCGCGGTGGTGTCCCCGGCGATCTCCTGCGCGAGTGACGGACTCAGCACGAACGTTCCTCCCGAGGCGGGGATGGACGCACCGTACAGCCGGGCGAGCGGTTTCAGCCATAAGTTCGTACGAAGTGACCGGTGACGTACCGCAGGCCGGTCCATAGCGTATGGCTCCATCACATCCCCGCCGGGGGCACAGCGCGGTGAACGGCGGGTCCCTTCAGCGCCGACGCCCATACGCCGTTCACGCCGTTCCGGAAGGCCCAAGCCGATGACCCGTGTGCGTTCACTTGTTGCCGCTTTGTCAGCGGTTCTCCTGATACCGACAGCCGCCGCCTGCGGCTCGGGCGACGACGACGCCCCGAAGAACGTGTCCGCGAAAACGGCCGCGTTGGGCACGCTCACGCCGGGCGTGATCAAGGTGGCCGTCCAGCCGTACGCCCCCTACACCAGCGTCCAGGGCGACAGAATCGTCGGCCTTGACGGCGACATCCTCAACTACGCGGCCAAGAAGCTCGGCCTCGAGGTCAAGCCCCAGGTCACCGACTTCGCCGGCATGCTCGCCGGAGTGCAGTCACGCCGGGTGGACATCACCATCGGCGGTGTCGCCTGGTCCGCCGACCGGCAGAAACAGGGGCTGTTCACGGACCCGCCCTACTACTCGCCCCCGGCGATGGCCGTCCGGTCCGGCAAGACGTACAAGACGGTCGACGACCTCGAGGGCCTCGACCTCGGAACGGTCGAGGGATACGTCTGGGTCAAGTCGATCCAGGCCGTGCCCGGTGCCAAGCTGCACGCCTACCCCGATGCCAACGGCGTGCTCGACGATCTCGGCGCCGGCCGGGTCGACGTCGGCTTCCTCGACCCGCTGATCATCATCGCGGCGCAGAAGGAACGGCCGGACCTGAAGATCGAGACGCAGTACCTGACGCCGCCGACCGCCGCGCAGGTCAAGGCGAAGCCCGCCTACGCGTACTTCCAGCCGTACCAGACCGGCTTCTACCTGCCCAAGAAGGCAACCAAGCTGGAGCAGGCCATCTCCGCGCAGATCGACGCCATGTACGAGAACGGCGAGATGGCCAAACTCGTGAAGAAGTACGGCGGCGACCCCGAGCAGTTCCTCGAGCCGGCCGCCGATGTGGCCACCGCGCGCCGAGGCGTGGACCGCCCCCAGGACTGGACGCCGCCGACCATCGCCGCCCAGTGAGGGGATGACAGACATGTCCGGTCTCTTCCAAGTCCCCTGGTCCGACTACCGGCCCGACCTCCTCGACGCACTCGGGCGCACCGTCTCCTACACCGTCGTGAGCTTCGTCGGCGCCGTGGCACTCGGCCTGGCCCTGGCGCTGCTCCGCCTGAGCAGGGCGTGGCCGGCGCGTGCCGTCGCCGCCGTCTACACCGAGGTCTTCAAGAACATCCCGCTGCTGGCCATCATCTTCCTGACCTACTTCGGACTGGCCTCGGCCGGAATCCGGCTCGACGTGTTCACGGCCGGCTGCGTCAGCCTCGTCGTCTTCTACGCCGCCTACCTGTCCGAGATCTTCCGGTCCGCGATCAGCGGGGTGCACGACGGACAGACCGAGGCGGGCGAGGCGCTGGGCCTCGGCAAAGTGGGCATCTTCGGCCACATCATCCTGCCGCAGGCTCTCCGGCAGGCGCTGCCCGGCACCAACACCATGCTGGTCGACCTGCTCAAGTCCACCTCACTGCTCGTCACCGTCTCCGCCGCCGAGCTGATGTCCGAGGGGCGGCTCATCACCTCGGCCACCTTCCGGGCGCTGGAGGTGTACCTGGTCATCTCCGCCATCTACTTCGCCCTGTGCTACCCGCTCTCCCAGCTGCTGCTCCTGCTGGAGCGGAAGGTACGAGCCGGCATTCCCCTGTCCCCGTGGCGACGGCGGCGGATGCGCGCGGCCCGCGCCCTGCTCGCCGGCGGCACGACCGCGGACGTACCCGTGAAGGAGGCGGCGGTATGACCGAGCCCGTCATCACCACCGAGGCCCCGGCCCCCAACCCCGCCGAAGCCGTCGTACGGATCGAAGGGCTGCGCAAGTCCTTCGACGGCCGGCTGGTGCTCGACGACGTCCATCTGACCGTCGGCAGAGGCCGCATCGTGAGCGTCATCGGACAGAGCGGCGGCGGCAAGACGACCCTGATGCGCTGCGTCAACCTGCTGGAACGCCCGGACCAGGGCACGGTCGAGGTGGCCGGTCGGATCGTGCACAGCGGCGGCCGTACGGTCTGCCGCGACCTGCCCGCGCTGCGTCGCACCGTCGGCATGGTCTTCCAGCGCTTCAACCTGTTCCCCCACCTCACGGCCGTGGAGAACGTCGTACTGGCGCAACGCAAGGCGGGCATCCCCGAACAGGAGGCACTGGAGCGGGCCGTCGCGCTGCTGCGCCGGGTCGGGGTGGCCCATCGCGGCCTGGCCCAGCCCGACCAGCTCTCCGGCGGCGAGCAGCAACGTGTCGCCATCGCGCGGGCTCTCGCCCTCAAACCCGAGGTACTGCTCTTCGACGAACCCACCTCCTCCCTCGACCCGGAGGCCACCCGGGAGGTACTGAGCGTGATGCGGGAACTCGCCGCGGACGGAATGACGATGCTGCTGGTCACCCACGAACTGCCCTTCGCCCGCGAGGTGTCCGACCACGTCGTCTTCGTCGACGGCGGCAGGATCGTGGAGGAGGGGGCGCCCGAGGACGTCCTCGACAGTCCGGCCCGGACCCGGACCCGGGAGTTCCTCGCCTCGTACGGGACCGCGTCATGACCCAGGTGTTCGATGACCGTGCCGGACCCGTCGTGGTCGTCGGGGGCGGCGTCATAGGGCTGTGCACCGCGTACTACCTCGCCGCGGCCGGTGTCGCGGTGGAGGTCGTCGAGCGGCGCGGCCTCGGCTCCGGGGCGTCCCGGGGCAACGCGGGATGGGTCTGCCTCAGCCATTCAACTCCCGTGCCGGCTCCGGGAATCGTGCGCTATGCACTGCGCTCGCTGGGACGCCCGGACTCGCCGCTCTACCTCCGCCCTCTGCCCGATCCCGCGTTCGTCCGGTGGCTGTGGCGGTTCTGGCGCAGCAGCACTCCGGCTGCGTTCCGGCGCGGGTACGAGGCCATCGCCGAGCTGAACCGCGGCACCTTCGACCTCTTCGACGGACTGCGCGAGGCCGGAGTCGACACGACGCTGACCCGGCCCGGCATGGTGCACGCCTTCCTGTCGGAGGCCGAGGCCCGTCACCACCTCGCGATCCAGCGGGAGATGGCGGACGGCCACTACCCGATGCCCGCCGACGTCACCACGGGGCCCGAAGCGCGTCTGCTGGACCCGGCGCTGTCGCCCCGGGTGCGTGCGGCGTACCTCGTCGAGGGGGAGGGGGTGGTCGACCCGGAGGCGTTCGCCCAGGCCCTCGGAGAGGCACTCGCCGTCCAGGGGGTGAAGGTCCACGAGAACGCGGAGGCCATCGGATTCCGGACGGCGGGCGGCCGGGTCACCGCGCTGCGTACCGCGCAGGGCGACATCCCCTGCGGGACCGTCGTCATCGCGGCCGGAATGCGTTCCCCCGGCCTGCTGCGCTCCCTGGGACAAGCGCTGCCCCTGCAGGCGGGCAAGGGCTACAGCTTCTCGGTGGACCTGGACCCGGCACCCGGGCACACCCTCTACTTCGGCGAGCGCCGCGCCGTCGCCTCACCGATCGGCGGCACCACGCGGATCGGCGGCACGATGGAGCTGAGCGGCAACAACAACCGCCTCGACTGGCGCCGCATCGTCGCCGTCGCCCTCGCCAGCCGCCACTACCTGGGCCGCTGGTTCGACGATCCGGACGACCTGGTCAGCCTGATCCGGGATCCCTGGGTCGGCGGGCGGCCGTTCCTCCCCGACGGGCTCCCCGTCATCGACCGCGTCCCGGGCCACGACAACGCCTTCGTGGCCACCGGCCACGGCATGCTCGGCGTCACGCTGGGCCCGGTCACCGGACACACACTCGCCGAGTACGTCCTCACCGGCGGACGGCCAGGGGCCCTGACGCCCTTCCGCTACGACCGGCTCCGGCACTGACGATCTCGTGCACCCCGGCCGGGGAGTGCCGCACCGTGCCTGCCGGCCGTCCCCAACCGGCAGTAGTGGCGCCGGATGTACGCTGAGCGCGACTCGGCCGTCATCGCGGAAGGACACTGACCCCATGGAGTTCGCCTTCGCCGGCCGGGTGATCGAATGGCGTGGGCCGTCGCCGTACTACTTCGTCGCGGTGCCGGACGAGGAGTCCGCCGACATCCGCGAGGTGGCCGCCATGGCCACGTACGGCTGGGGCGTGATCCCGGTCGAGGCGCGGATCGGCGAGGTCGCCTTCACCACGTCGCTCTTCCCCAGGGACGGCGGCTACCTGCTGCCGCTCAAGAACGCCGTGCGCAAGCCGCAGGGCCTCTCGGCCGGCGACGAGGTGGCCGTGGAGATGGCCGTCCGCCTTCAGTAGGCCGAACCGGGCGCCCAGCCGCCCTTGACGCGAACGACGGAAGCCCGGCCGGCGCGTCGCGAACCACGAGGCCGCGACCCTGTCCGAGGTGCCGTGCGTTGCAGCGGGTCTTGGGGGTGGGTGGTCCGCCGCACGACCTCAAGGCCGCTGAACGGCCCTGCCAGGCACAGCACGCCCACGACCAGGGCCGTCTCGGGTACGACCCGGAAGACGTCGACGTGGTTCGCCGTGATGCCGTAGATGTTCCCGGCGATCGCCGAGACCATGAGCAGCACCACGGCAACGGTCCCGCCCGCGAGCGCGCGGTGGAGCGGCGGCCGGCGGCGCGGACCAGTACCCGGCAGGAAACACAGGAAGGCCGGCCGTGCCCCGAGCAGGGCAGGGCGGAGGCCTCGGACAGGGCTCAGCAGCCCGCCGGTCAGAGTCCCGGCGATCCCGGCCCACAAGGGCCGGCTTTCCCCGAGCGGATGGCTCTTCGCTCCGCGACGCCGTCATGGTGGCCTCCCGCTGGAGATTCCCCCGAGATTGTCGTCTCCATCTCATCCTGCGTCGCAAACGGCCATGGCGCCGACCGTGCTGCGGCCAGGGCCGGGCTCGCGCAGGACTGCGCGCCGCGCCGAGAATTCGGAAGGTCACCTACCGATCACGATATCCGGATTATGTAATTCCGGACAACCTTCGTTAATGATTGGCTGTCTTTGCGGTTAATGAATAGCCAACCTGTGCCCGACGTCACGGTGATTGTCGGAGCGTATGAAGCCATGCCCTATCTCGTCAGGTGTCTGGAATCGATCGAGACACAGACACTGGGCGCAGACCGATTAGAGATCGTCGCCGTCGACGACGGATCGAGCGACGGCACCGGCGAATACCTGGAGGATTTCGCCGCCTCGTCGAAGATACCCACCAGAGTGGTACGGCAGGCCAACTCCGGCGGGCCCAGCGGCCCGCGCAATGTCGGGCTGTCAATGGCTCGCGGCCGCTATGTCTTCTTCCTGGACGCCGACGACCACCTGGGGGACGAAGCCCTGGAGCGGATGGTCGCGATGGCCGACCGCGCCGGCACGGATGTGGTGCTCGGCAAGATGGAGGGAGTCAACCGCGGTGTCGCGAGCTCGATGTTCACCCGGACTCTGGAGCGCGCCGACGTCTACAGCTCGCAGGTCATCTTCACGCTGAGCGCCCAGAAGCTGTTCCGGCGCGAACTGCTCCTGCGCCTGGGCCTGAGGTTCGACGAGAGCCTCGCCACCGGTGAGGACGCGCTCTTCACGATGGAGGCGTATCTGAGCGGCAACGGCGTGTCCGTCGTGGCCGATTACGTCTGCTACTACCTGGTGGGTCGCGACGACGGAAAGCACGCGACGCAAAGAGGCGACTACACGGCCCGCTTCGCCGCCATTCACGCGCTGATGGACCTGATCGCGAGACTCGTGCCGCCGGGTGCCGAGCGGGATCAGCTGATGGTCCGGCCCTTCACGGTCGGCCTGCTGCAGCAATTCGGGGCCGTCCTGCTGAGACAGCCGGAAAGCGAGCGGCTGCACAAAATGAAGCTCGCCGCTCCGATGACGGCGGCGTACTGGACCAAGGGAGTCGCCGACCGGATAAAGGTCGGCGAGCGGCTGATACTCACCTGCGTCGCCATGGGCAGACTGGACGCGTTGCAGAACATTCTGGAATTCATCCGCGCCAAGACGGTGCCGGAAGCGGTCCCCCACGGCCGAGCCGGAAAACTGCACCTCGCCTATCCACATTTCCGCGACCGGCGGGCGGGTATCCCCGACGAGGCGTACACGGTCACCGTGCCGGACTGGTCCGGAAGCGGGCGGGTCATGCCGTCGTCGAAGCGCCGGCCGTCCGTCGCCAGGCGGACGGTGCGGAAGGTCCGCAGAGGCATGCGGAGGCTCCGGGCCCGCGGATGACCCCTTCGAGGATCCCGGCCGGCCGTGAGCGGGCCGTGTCCATGGTCCTCGAACGCGACGGCGGGGCACGGCCTAACCGGCGTCCAACGGCCTTTCGAAGAAGGTCTCCAGAACCACCGTTGCCTGCGTTCCGCTGACCCCGTCGATGGCGTACAGACGACGCAGCACGTCCTGGAGCCCCTCGGTGGTCGCGGTGCGCACCTTCACCAGGACGGCAGCGCTGCCCGCGATGACGTGCGCCTCCTGGATCTCCGGCACGGCTGCGAAGTCCTCGGCCCGGTCGCCCATCCACGCCGTCGAGTCGACGAGCACGAAGGCGAGCACCCCGCGGCCGAGCGCCGCGGGGTCGACGTCGACCGTCGTGGCCCGGATGACCCCCTGCTCGCGCAGCTTGCGCACACGCTCGTGCGCGGCACCCGCCGACAGGCCGACGGCCTTGCCCAGTACCGCGTACGGCTGGGTGGCATCCCGCTGGAGCAACGCGATCAGCTGACGGTCGATGGCATCCACTGATTTCATCTGACAACCATATATGGTTCGGTCGAAGGCGTGTTACGTTGAATCAGATCCTGATCAACCCTTCTGGGAGGATGCCATGCCCGCCGACGGCCCTTACGTGATCCTGGACGAGCGCTTCCGCACCGGAGGCTGCGCGAACGGCGACAGCAGGTTGGAGGTCCTGTACGACGGCTGCCGCTGGGCCGAGGGTCCGCTGTACCTGCCCGCCTGGGGCCAGCTGATCTGGAGCGACATCCCGAACGACCGCATCCTGCGCTGGGACGAGGCCACCGGCATGGTCGGTGTCTTCCGTACCCCGGCCGGCCACAGCAACGGCAACACCCTCGACCCGCGGGGCCGCCTGGTCACCTGCGAGCAGGGCAACCGCCGGGTCACCCGCACCGAGCCCGACGGGAGGGTGACCGTCCTCGCCGACCGCTACGACGGCAAGCGCCTCAACAGCCCGAACGACTCCGTCGTACGCTCCGACGGCACGATCTGGTTCTCCGACCCGGACTTCGGCATCACCAGCGACTACGAGGGCCACCGCGCCGAGTCCGAGATCGGCGCGTGCAACGTGTACCGGATCGACCCCGCCACCCAGGAAGTCCGTCTCGCCGCCGACGGGTTCACCGGCCCCAACGGCGTCATCCTGTCGCCCGACGAGAAGCAGCTGTACGTCTCCGACTCCCGGGCCGCACGGATCCGCGTGTTCGACATCCGCGAGGACGGCACGCTCTCCGACGGGAAGGTCTTCGCCGAGGCCCGCGGCGACGTCCACTTCGACAACATCCGCTTCGACGACGAGGGCCGCCTGTGGGCCGCCGCCCTGGAGGACGGCGTCCACTGCTACGACCCCGACGGCACCCTCATCGGCCGGCTGCGCGTACCCGAGCCCGTCTCCAACATCGCCTTCGGTGGCCGCAAGAACAACCGCCTGTTCATCACGGCCACCACCTCCCTGTACTCGCTGATGATGTCGGTGACCGGGGCGCCGCGCCTCTAGGCCCTCCTCTTCCCGGATCGGCCGGCTTGCCTGCAGTCTCCGTCAGAGGCCGAACTCCTGGGTGGACAGGCCGAGCACCGAACACGCCTCACGCAGGATCTGCTCCTCGGCCGGCGCGACGAATCCGTCCGCACCCGCGACGACGAAGCCGGTCTGTACGACCGCCCTGGCCTCCGTCGGCTTCTTCGCGGCCTTGGCGATCTCCTGCAGGGCCTCGGCCTTGCCCTGCTGGAAGTTGAGCGCCAGCTGGTCGACGTGCTTGTTGAAGCGCTGCCGCAGCTGCTCGGACGGGAAGTTCTGCAGCACGTCGTTGTTCAGGATCAGTGATTCCACATGCTGCCGCTCGGCAGGGTCGACATGCCCGTCGGCGGCTGCGACCAGGGCGCACATCGCCATGCTCGCGTCTCGGTAGGCGCCGCTCTTCAGCTCTGTCTTGAGGGAGGTGAGCTGGGACTTGAGTGTGTTCACCAGCTGCGCCTTCGATCCGCCGGCGGACCCCGAACCCGACCGCCCGTGTCCGCCGGCGCCCCGCGTCCCCTGCGCCTGCTGCTGCAGACCCTTGGCCTGGTCCTTGAGCCGATCCCACATCGCCATCTGTGCTACCTCTGCTTCGCCCGTGTCGTTCCGGTCGTCCGCGCGCGTTCCGCGACTCCTCCTGCCAACTCCTCCCATCTCCCGGAAGTTCCATGGTCGGCCGGCCTTCGCGCGGATGCGCGGAACCGGCCTGTCGAACCCGTCGAACGCGCCAGACGGGGCGAAAAAGTGGCGCGATCCGACGTTGCGGCTTTGTTTCACGGCGCGCAGCCTGACCATTGTGGGAGCGCTCCCACTTGCGCACCTTCGTGCAACACACCCCAGCATCCCCCCACTCGGAAAGAAGGAGATCATGAATTGTCATGATCGCGACAAGAAAGCCGGTGCACGTCTGCCACTCTCCCTGAGCGTGCTCGCCGCGGTGCTGCTCTGTCTGATCCCCTGGAGCGGCACGGCCGTTGCCCACGGTTCGGTCGTCGACCCGGCCTCCCGCAACTACGGCTGCTGGCTCCGCTGGGGCAGTGACTTCCAGAACCCGGCCATGGCACAGGAAGACCCCATGTGCTGGCAGGCATGGCAGGACAACCCGAACGCCATGTGGAACTGGAACGGCCTGTACCGCAACGGCTCCGCCGGTGACTTCCAGGCGGTAGTCCCCGACGGCCGGCTGTGCAGCGGGGGCCGGACCGAGGGCGGCCGTTACAACTCCCTGGACACGGTGGGCCCCTGGAAGACGACAGACGTCGGCAGCAACTTCACCGTGCAGCTGTACGACCAGGCCAGTCACGGTGCCGACTACTTCCTGGTCTACGTCACGCGGCAGGGATTCGACCCCACTACCCAGCCGTTGACCTGGAACGACCTGCAACTCGTCGCCCGCACCGGCAAGTACGCGCCGAGTCAGAACTACTCGATCGACGTGACCACCACGGGCCTCAGCGGCCGCCACGTCGTCTACACCATCTGGCAGGCGTCGCACATGGACCAGACGTACTTCCTGTGCAGCGACGTCAACTTCCGCTGAACGCGGCGGGGCTGTCGCCCGGCCACGGGGTCCCGCTGGACGCACCGCGCCGGCGGGACCCCGCCTCCCGCGAAGATCCGGACGGCAACGCGGATCGCGGCGGCGGGATCGCGGCGTGGTTCAGATCGCGCCGGCGGGATCCCGGCGTGGTTCAGATCGCCAGGACCGCGCGCACCATCTTGCCGCCCCCGCTGACGGGGGCGACGTCGAAGTGCTGGGCCAGGCACCGGACCATGGCCAGGCCCCGCCCGCTCTCGCCCCCGTCGGTCAACGGCCGCACGCGGGGCGGGGCCGGGTTGTCGTCGTAGACCTCGACCGTCACCCGCTCGTCGGACACCTGCAGGCGCAGGCGGCAGGCGCCGCGGCCGTGCAGGGTGGCGTTGGCGACCAACTCGGACACGATCAGCGTCGCGTCGTCGATCTGCCCCGCATCCACCCGTGCCATCCGCGGGCGGGAGCGGGCGAGGAACGCTGAGGTCAGCTTCCGCGCCCGTCCGGCCGACTCGGCACTGTCGGGCAGCACATACTCCACTCGCACGGAACGCCGATGGGTACGCCGATGCGTACGCATGGCGGATCACTTCCCCTCCTGGGCCACCCGGCACCCCCGCGGTCTGGCCGCTCGCCGGCGCCGCGGCATGTCTTGCGCGGCCGGTCCTGCCCACTCGTGATGCCCCGTGCCGGTGATCGGCAACCCGAAGACGGCCGGGCGAGTCGAGTGCGCCCGCTCTGCCGCGTTGTCCGCGAATCCGTGCGACCGGCGACGATCACACGATGACCACCTCGCCCCCCGCCCGCCGGCAGAGGTCAAGGGTGTGCGGATCGGCGCCGTCGGTCGTGATCATGACGTCCACATCGGCGAGCGAACAGATGCGCAGCGAGCCCGTGCCCGGGAACTTCGCCTCGGACGCGACGAGGACGACCCGGTCGGCCGCCTCGATCATGGCCTGTTTGATCGGCGCTTCGACGGCCATGTCGTCCACCACGTGTCCGTTGGTGCGTACGCCCGTGCAGCTGAGCATCACCAGGTCGGCGCTGACCTGACGCAGTGCCGTCTCGGTCAGTGAGCCGACGAAGGACTGGTAGTTGCGGCGCAGGACCCCGCCGAGCAGGATCAGCCGGACGGCCTCGTCGTCCCGCAGTTCGTCCACCACGGCCAGGTTGCTGGTGATGACGGTGACGGGCCGGCCCTTCAGCCGGCGGGCGATCCGCTGGGTGCTGGTACCGATGTCCAGCACGATCACGCTCTCGTCCGGCACGAGGGCCGCGGCGCGTTCGGCCATGGCTTCCTTCATGGACCCGTCGTGGGAGGCCGAGATGTCGAAGGGCTCCTCCCCGGCCGGCGCGCGCAGTGACAGCGCCGCGCCTCCGTAGGTGCGGATCAACTCGCCGTTCCGGTCCAGCAGCTTCAGGTCCCGGCGGATCGTCGACTCGCTGACCTGGAGCCGCTCCGCCAGGTCGCGCACGGAGGCCACCCCGGTCGCACGGATGGTCTCGAGGATCCGCGCGTGTCGTTTGCTCGAAGTCACGAGCAGAGCCTAACCGGATGACCGACTTCGGTCATCAAACCTCGGAAACGGGCTCGTTACTAACCGACTCTTGTCATGTCACGGTGTTCGCGCTCATAGTTGAGCAGCATCCGAGAGTGTCCCCCTTCTCCTCAGGAGCGTCTGGGATGTTGCGACAGTTGCGAAGAGCCAGGGCCGCGGTGGGGGCGTTCGCCCTCGGTGCCACGCTGGTGCTGGTGGCGGGTGCGCTGCCCGCGCAGGCGAGTACGTCGAGTGCACCGGGAGCAGCAGTGAACGCGCGCGACAGGGCCACTGCGGCCGTCGAGGCGATGATGGAGTTCTACGACGAGGACACCGGCCGCTGGGATCCGGAAGCACCGTGGTGGCAGTCGGGCAACGCGCTCCAGGCACTGCTCGACTACACGGCGAAGACCCGGTCCAGGACATACCTGCGGCAGATCGACAACACCATCGAGCAACAGCGCAAGCCCCTGCCCTGGTGGCCGGAGGGCGGCGGCGAGTTCCGGGCCGACTCCACGGACGACACGGGTTGGTGGGGACTCGCCATGGCCAGCATGTACGACCTGACTCGCGATCAGCAGTACCTGAAGATCGCGAAGCTCGACGAGGAGTACATGTACGAGTACTGGGACGACGTCTGCGGCGGCGGCATCTGGTGGGACATCCCGGCCGCGACCTACAAGAACGCCATAAGTGTCGAGCTGTACATCAAGCTCGCGGCGGCCCTGCACAACCGGATCCCCGGTGACACCGTCTACCTGTCGCGCGCGCTCACCGCATGGAAGTGGCTCAAGAACAGCAGCATGATCAACGGCGAGAACCTGGTCAACGACGGGCTGAACACCCAGGGCGGCGGCTGCGCCAACAACGGCGGCATCACCTGGACGTACAACCAGGGCGTCGTGCTCGGCGGACTCGCCGAGCTGTACCGGGCCACCGGCGACCGCGGACTGCTCAGGGATGCTCGGAAGATCGCCGACGCCGTGCTCGGCAGCCCCCTGCTGTCGCCGAAGGGGATTCTGACGGAGCCCTGCGAGGCGACCCACACCTGCGGGTCCGACGGAACGGCGTTCAAGGGAATCTTCGCCCGCAATCTCGGCGAACTCGACGCCCTGCTGCCCGGCCGTCCCTACCGGGGCTACCTTCTCGCCCAGGCCCGCTCCGCCTACCAACACGCTCGCAACAGCTCCGATCAGTACGGGATGAGCTGGGCCGGTCCGTACGACCAGGCGAGCATCGGCAGGCAGGAGTCCGCCGTGTCACTGCTCGTCTCCGTCCTCTGACCCGGATCCTCACAGCGGCCGGCCGTGCGGCCCGTGTCCTGCCGCGCGGCTCCCTCGCTCGGTGAATCGGTAGAAGTGCCCAGGCGGTTCGGCGTTCGAGGAGCGCAGGCGTGACTCAGCGGGCATGAGGTGTCGGAACGGGCGGTCGCCCGCGATGGCGCCCCGTTCCGCGACCCGTCGGACAGGCCCAAGTCGCTCACCGCGTGGTGCTGGGGCACCCGGTTGTCCCAGGGCCCCGTCAGCGAGGCGGCGACCGAGGTGCAACCCAAGGGTTGCTCCTGGAGCCTCAACGTGCAACTCTGGAGTTGCACACGATGGCAGCGACGAAGGAGTTCCCTCATGAGCGAGGACCGGATCGAACGCGAGACCCTGATCGCGGCACCCCTGGAGCGGGTGTGGTCGCTGGTGGCCCAGCCCGGGTTCTGGGTGGCCGACAAGGCGAGCCTGCCCGGCACCGTGGCGAAGGAAGGCGAGTCGATGGTGGCGAAGAACGCCGAGCACGGGGACTTCCCCGTGCGCGTGGAGAAGGTCCAGCCGCCGACGTATCTGGCGTACCGCTGGACCAGCGCGTTTCCCGGAGAAGAGCTGCGCGAGGACAACAGCACCCTCGTCGAGTTCACGTTGACCCCGGAAGGCGACGGGACGCGGCTGCGCGTCGTCGAGAGCGGCTTCGCGGCACTGGCCGGGTCCGAGGAGCTGCGCAGCCAGAACCTGAAGGACCACACCCAGGGCTGGCCGCTGGAGCTCGACGCGCTCAAGACGCGCGCCGAACAGCCCTCCGCGTGACACCGGGACAACGCGACGCCGACGAGGCGGTCGACAGCGTCCTCGCCGCGCTCGCCGACCCCACCCGACGCCAACTGCTCGACCTGCTCGCCGCGCGGGGCGAGGCCACCGCGACGACGCTCGCCGAACCGCTCCCCGTCTCACGGCAGGCAGTGGTCAAGCACCTCGCCGTCCTGGACGCCGCCGGCCTGGTGTCCGGCAGCCGGGTCGGACGCGAGGTGCGCTACGCGGTCCGGCCCGCGGCACTGGACGCGACAGCGCGGTGGATGGCCTCGCTCGCGGCCGACTGGGACCGGCGGCTGGCGAACATCAAACGCGTCGCCGAGGCGGCGGAACGGGACGCGGGCTCGGCGGGGCCTGGCTGACGGGACGCGGGCTCGGCGGGGCCTGGCTTGCGGGGCCTGCGCTCGGCACGCTCCTACTGACGGCACGTGCGCTCGACGGGCCTGGCTGACGGGACCCGCACTCAGCAAAACCCGACTGACGGGACCCGCGCTCTGCAGGACCTGACTGACGGGACGCATGCTCGACGGGACCCGACTGACGGGACCCACACTCGGCAAAACCCGACTGACGGGACCCGCGCTCTGCAGGACCTGACTGAAAGGAGCAGGCCATGGATACGACAGCACTTCGCCGTGCCTACGACACACTGCTCGACGTGGCGGCCGGCCCCGATCTCGGTGACGCGGCCGACGGGGGATGGAACGCCGACCGGATACTGGCCCATCTCCTCAGCGTCGACGCCGCGACCGCGGCGGTCGCTCTCGGCGTCGTCGCCGGCTCGCGCCCCACCTTCGACAACCGGATCGCCCTCGACGCCTGGAATCTTGACCGGATCATCGCCGAGCACACAGGCAGGGCGGACCTGATCGGCCACGTCCGGAGCCAGGCGGCCGTCCTTTGCGACATCGCCGATCAGCTCGACGAGAAGGCCGCCTCGGTTCTGGTGCCGTCGCTCCTCCTGTCCAACGGGGCACTCGTGCTGGACCAGCCGCTGCCGCTCGCGGCCCTCATCGACGGCCTCGCCACGGACCACGTGCCCGGACATACCCGGCAGCTGCTCGGCCTTCGCGTCGCCGTCCCCGGGCGCACCTGAAGAACAAGCGGTCAGCCCCCTTCAGCCGCCGTCGCGGTCCCGGCCGCGCCGGCCGACTCCAGGGCGTGGTCGATGAAGCGCTGGGCGATGGGCGGCAGGGCGCGGGAGTTGAGCCAGGCGATCCCGATGTCCCGGGCGCCGCGTACGTCGGTGATCTCCAGGTAGCGGATCGGGGAGTCCGCGGTCGCCGTGACGTCCGGGGACGAGGGGATCAGGGACACGCCGAGACCGGCGGCGACCAGGCCCCGCAAGGTCTCCACCTCCTCTCCCTCGAAGCCGACGAGCGGGGTGAAGCCGGCGTCGCGGCAGAGCGTCTCGGTGATGTCGCGCAGTCCGTATCCGGCCTTCAGGAGAATGAAGCGCTCCTCGGCCACCTCGGCCAGGCGGGCCCGGCCGCGCCTGGCCAGCCGGTGACCGGCGGGGACGGCCAGCCGTAGCGGCTCCACCAGGAGGCGCCGCCACGTGATCAGCGGGTGCGCGGGCTCACTGCCGGTGATGATCAGATCCGCGGTGGCGTCGAGGAGGTGCCGGGTCAGTCCGATCTCGCCGTCCTGATGCAGCTCGAACTGGGCCTGGGGGAGAGCCTGTCGGAATTCCGTGACGAGCCGGGGCACCAGCCAGGTGCCCAGGGTGTGGAGGAAGGCCAGCGACACCACACCGCCGTCGGGGTCGACGATCTCGGCCACGGCCCGCCGGCCCCGGTCGTAACTGGCGAGCACCGCGTCGACGTGTTCCTTGAACACCCTTCCGGCGGGGGTGAGACGCAGCACGCGTCCGACGCGTTGGAGGAGTTCCGCGCCGACCTCGTCCTCGAGCCGGTTCAGGGCCCGCGACAGGGCGGGCTGGGTGATGCGGGCGTCAGCCGCGGCGTCGGTCACCGTCGTTCCCTCTGCCACGGCCTGGAAGGAGCGCAGTACCTCAAGGTCCATCGGGCCATTCTCCCCGCTCATGGATCACCAGGAGTTCGGGACGCACCAGCATGGATCACCGTCGCACGGAGAGGGGCAGGAGGCGTCCCGCCCGTCCCACCCACCCGCGCCGTCCGTACGCCGGTCCATCGGGCCAGGCCGCCCGTCCGGTACATCCAAGGGGCCCGCCCCTGCTACGGGTTCGCGGCCGCCGTGCCCGCCACCGCCTGTGCGGTCACCTCGTCGCAGAGCCGCTCCGCCGCCGTGATCGCGTCCTCCAGGTCGGCCGGCGACCGGCCGGGCCGGGCCGGTTCGCCGCGCGCGTGAGCCACGGCCCGGCGCGCATCGGCCAGCTGGTGGTACGCGGCACGGCGCAGCGACTGGCGCTGGACCGGGCCCGCTTCCGGGGCGACGTCGCGGTAGCGGCGGGCGGCCGCGACGGCGGCCTCGGTCTGCGCCTCCGCCCGGTGCGCCGCGGAGTCGGGCCACACCGCGAAGTGCGCGACGAGCACCAGCGCGGAGGCCAATGCGGTGTCCAGAATGCGCGTGCCGTACAGCGGCCGGTCGTCGCCGAGCAGGTCGAGGAGCACGAACACGACAGCGGTCAGGCCCAGCGTGGCGAGCGCGTAGTGATGGCGCACGCCGACGGCCATCAGCGCGCCGAAGACGGCCACGACGCCGATCACGGTGTACGGGCCCGGCGCCAGCAGGGACACCGCCCCGATGGCGGCCACGCCGACGACCGTGCCGACGCAGCGGTGCAGTGCCCGGGTGAAGACCGGGCCGAAGTCAGGCTTGTACACGAAGGCCACCGTCATGGGGAGCCAGTAACCGCGGGGCCCGTGCAGTGTCTCGGCGAGCAGATGGGCGACGAGCACGCACGCTGTCAGCAACGTGACGTAGCGCAGGCGCGCCGCCCGCCCGGGCCACGAGTGCGCCGGCAGGCGCAGCGCCGGGTCGGCGGCGTCGGCTTCGCTGTCGACGGCCACGCACACTTCGGCCAGGGCGTACCTGCCCGGCGAGTCGGTGTCGAACGCCGGCACCGCCTGCTCGGTCGCCGGGGCCGGGGCCGGAGCCGAGTCGCGGCCGGGCAGCAGGCGCTCGGCCAGGCGCAGCGGCACGCCGGTCACGGCGGGCGGGAGCGGACGCGCCTCCCACATCAGCGCCGTCACGGCCTCGCCCAGCTGTACGGCACTGTGGAACGCCCGGACCAGCTCCCGGACTTCCGCCTGTTGTCGCTGCCCGGCTCGCGGGGCGAGATGGGCGGCCATCACCTCGTGGGCGTGGTTGAGGGCCAGCGTCATGCGTCGGCGGGTCTCTTCGGCGGCATGGGTGCCGGCCGCGGCCAGCGCCTCGCCCGCGCTCCGGTACACGGCGAGCACGGCGGCCCGCTCGACGTGGTGCCGGCGCCACAGCCACGGAGCCGCGGACAGCGCAAGGACCAGGGCGACACCGGCGAGCAGGGCCAGCGGCGGCTGCCACCACGGCCCCGGCACGGGAATGCCGCTGCCGACCGTGACGCCGAGCAGCAGGTGCATGCCCGACACGGACGCGATCCGCCCCCGCAGGCCGACGGTGCCGGCCACGAGCGCGGCAGCCACCAGGCATCCCGCCACGACCGCCTGTTCCCCGCTGCGCAGGGCGAGTCCACCGGCGAGCAGGCCGAGCGCGCTGGACACGCCGGTCCAGCCCAGCCGCCGCACCCGGACCCGGTAGGGATCGGACCCGTCCTGGCTCACGCCCCACAGGGCGCCGATCGCCGCGATCACCGACGGCACCACCCACCCCGTGCGCAGCCCGACGAGCAGCGGCAGCGCGAGGGCGACGGCGCCCCGCGCGGCCGCCGCGAACGGCAGGCGTACGGGCGCTACGCGGGCGCGGGAAAGCGGCCACCGCAGACGGGGCGTACGGGGCGGTCGCGCGTTTGCTGCCGGCGTCATGCGGCCTTGTCCCTTCGGTTGCCGGGGCGGATCTTCGCGTGGGCGGGGTCCTGTTTCGCTCGCAGGTGCCCCGAGGCCCGAGTCAGCCGACCAACTCGATGAGGAGCGGGAGGGTGACGAAGGAGAGGAGCAGGCTGAGTACGACGGCGGAGCCGATGGCCTGGATGTCGGCCTTCGAACCATGACGGGCGGCGAACATGAGGGGGACGGGGGAGACGGGGAAGGCGACGATCAGCGCGGCCTGGGCGGCGTCGGCCGCGGAGGCCACGGCCAGACCGACACCGTAGACGAGCAGCGGCAGGACGACCACGCTGGTCAGGGAGATCGCCCACACCACCGGGGTCAGCTTCGGGCGGCCGATGCGGGACACGGAGACGCCGACGTACAGGAGCGCGGCGGCCGAGGAGGCCCCGGCGAGCAGGGTCAGCGAGGCGTCGGCGACCTCCGGCAGGCCGACTCCGCTCACCGACAGAATCAGACCCAGGACCGGACCCCAGCAGAACGGCTCGCGCAACGAGAGTCCGACGGTGCGCAGCGCGGAGGGACGGTGCTCGGGAGACGCGGCGCCGGTGGCGACCGGCGCGGCGGCTTCCGCGGGCGCGCCGCCGCCGACCGTCACCAGGGCAGGTCGCCGCAGCGCGGAGGTGGTGTCCGCCGTGGCCGCTGCCGTCCCGGGCGTCGGGTGTTCCGGCATGCCGAGCAGGATCAGCACGACCGGGTCGAGGACGACGTTGACGAGGATGCCCGCGACGGCGATCGGCACGGCGGCCTCCGCACTGCCGTACAGACCCCCGAGGATGGACGTACCCATGAAGGCGTACTGCGGCTGGACGCACGCCAGGGCGAACAGGGCCGCGCGCCGGAGCGGACGGCGGGCGGCGAGGCGCAGAACGCCGAGCAGGGCGGCGTACACCCCGAGCAGGCCGAAGGCGAGCAGGCCCACCAGGGGCAGTTGCTCGACCAGCACGTGCCGCGGTGTCTGCCAGATGCTCAGCAACAGGGCGGCCGGCAGGGCGATCTGCATGGTCAGCTCACGCAGCGCCTGTGCTCCGCCGGCGTCGAAGAGCGCGCGGCGGCCGGTGCCGTAGCCGACCGCGATGATGAGGAAGACCGGCACCACGACGGTGAAGATCTCGGCGAAAGACATGACTGCGTCAATCCTTTGGAAAGGGGGCTCGGCCACGGGGCCGGTGACGACACGTCAGAGAGCCGAGTCCTTACGGTTGTTGATTGCTGCGGACGAGAGGGAAGATCCGCGGCCCGGCGTCCGTCAGACGGCCTCGATCGGCGGGTACACCGGCTGCCACATGGCCGCGCGGACGCGCTCCTCGATGGTGTCCTCGGCGGTCTCCCGGGCGACGCCGTCCTCGGTGGCGGCGCGGGCCACGGCCACGGCCACCGCGGTGGAGGTGTCGCGCAGCCGGTCGATCAGAGGCAGCACCGGCGCGCCAGGAGCGGCGGCGTCGGTCTGCTCCGCGACGGCGCGCGCCGCGGCGACGAGCATGCCGTCGGTGATGCGTTCGGCCCGGGCGACGACGGCGCCCAGCCCCAGGCCGGGAAAGACCAGCGCGTTGTTGGCCTGTCCGATGTGGTGGGTGACGCCGTCGGCCTCGACCGGGTCGAAGGGGCTGCCGGTGGCGATCAGGGCACGGTTGTCGGTCCAGTGGAGCAGGTCGGCGGGGACGGCCTCGGCCAGCCGGGTGGGGTTGGACAGGGGCAGGATGATCGGGCGGTCCGTGTGTGCGGCCATGGTGCGGACGATGTCCTCGGTGAAGGCCCCGCCCTGCCCCGAGGCCCCGATGAGGACGGTGGGGCGTACGCGGTCGACGACCTCGGCCAGCGGGATGCCGCCGACGGTGTCGTCGTGCCGCCAGTCGGAGACCTCGGCGCCGCGACGGACGTAGCGGGTCTGGAAGTCGCGGAGATCCTGCTGGCCCTCGGTGAGCAGGCCGTGGCGGTCGACGGCCCAGATGCGTTCGGTGGCCTCCTGCGGCGTCAGCCCGTCGGCGATCAGCGCGTCGCGCAGCTGGTCGGCGATGCCGATGCCGGCGGTGCCGGCGCCGAAGAGCACGATGCGGTTCTCGCGCAGCGGGACACCGCCGGCGCGCACACCGGAGAGCACGGCGGCCAGGTTGACCGCGCCGGTGCCCTGGATGTCGTCGTTGAAGGTGAAGACCTTCTCCTGGTACCGGTCCAGGATGCGGCGGGCGTTGGCCGGCCCGAAGTCCTCCCAGTGCAGCAGGGCGTCGGGGAACAGCCCGGTGGCCGTGGTGACGTACGCGTCGATGAAGGCGTCGTAGGTCTCGCGGTCCACGCGCGGGTGCCGGTTGCCCAGATACAGCGGGTCGTCCAGCAGCTCCTGCCGGTTGGTGCCCACGTCCAGCATCACCGCCAGCGTGCGGGCCGGGTCCACGCCCGCGGCGGCGGTGTAGACGGCGAGCTTGCCCACCGCGATGTCGATACCGCCCACGCCCCAGTCGCCGATGCCGAGGATGGCCTCGCCGTCGGTCGCCACGATCAGGTCGACGTCGCCGGCGCCCAGCCCGGACGCGCGCAGGGAACGCTCGATGTCCTCGGGCGCGTCCACCGACAGGTACACGCCGCGCGGGCGGCGGTACTCGTAGCTGTAGCGCTCGATCGCGGTGCCGACGGTCGGGGTGTAGACGATCGGCAGCATCTCGGCGAGGTGGTCGGCGAGCAGCCGGTGGAACAGCACCTCGTTGCGGTCTCGCAGCGCCGTCAGATACACGTTCTTGGCGAGGTCGTCGGGCTGGGAACGGAACTGCGTGTAGGCGCGGGCGGCCTGCTGGTCCTGGGTCAGCACCTGCGGCGGCACCAGGCCCTCCAGCCCCAGATCCTTGCGCTCCTGCAGGGTGAAGGCGGTGCCCCGGTTCAGACGCGGATTGTTCAGCACGGCATGCCCGCGGGCGGTCGTACGGATCAGACCCTCGGCGGTGTTCCACCGCGTGCCCATGACTACTCCTCAACGGTCGGGAACTGGGGACACCGACCAGCCTGGGAGATCACGGATGCATGCGTCCAATGCCTGGACTCAACATGATCCATGACCTGACGGCATTCGAGCATCTGAGCTGCGGTTTTGCTGCCACGGCGAAGTCGCCCGCCGGGTGCGAATGTGATGGACGCCGCCTCGCGTGTCCGCTCCGCCGCCGACGCCGGGTCTCACGCTGCCCTTGCGGACCTCGGTGTGTTCGCGCTGTGACACGACTGTGGCCGGAGGCGTGGCCTCCACCACTTCGGATCGATCACCGCCGGACCAAGATCAGTGGATGTCCAGAGACCTCATCAGCCCCGGACGGCGCTTACTCGTCGCACCGGGCCGCCCCGCCGTCGTGGTTCTCGCCGCGGTCGGACTCGTCGCCGGTGTCCTGACGGGCTGGCCGGCCCTCGACACCGTCAACGGCTGCGGGTACCCCGTCAATCCGTACCCGTCCGAAACGGCCCGGGACTGGGTCCGCCACGCCGACGTCGTGATCGTGGGACGCGCCGTCCGGGAACGGGAGAGCGACCGCAGGGAGCTGGCGGCCGGCGCCTACCGCTACCAGCTCGAGCGCACCGTCGAACTGACCAGGGAATCCGTCCCCTTCACCTCCCGAAGCCGTTCCCACCCTGCCGTGGGCTCCACCGTCGACTACATCGCCCCCGGCTGGAAGATCTTCCGCTCCGACGGCACCACCCGCGTCGACGACCTCGTGGGAGACGCCCCGCGCGTCGTCCCCGGCCACACCTACATCCTCGCCCTCCGCTGGCGGGACGGCCATTGGGTGGCCCTCGGTGAGGGAGCGGTCGTACCGTTCGACGACCATGTCGTGGGCCGTGGGGAGTGGTGCGGGAGCGTCCTGGACACCGACGGCTTCGCCCAGGGTGAGCGGATCTCACGGCACGACGACCACAGCCTCGAGAAGTCGCTGGTCGGCGAGGGCGAGGACGCGCTCAGGCGCGAACTCGACCGTGCGGCACGGCAGAAGAGCGCGGACTGAGCATCCCTGGCCCGCCCCGGTTTCCCGCTCCTCCACCTGCTCTCCCTGGCCATCGGTACGTCGCTCCCAGCCGGGTGGTTTCCAGCCGAGCGGCCGCGGCAGCGTTCACCAGCGGGGTGAGGTCGAGCCCGAGCTGCCGGGTCTCGCAGCGAGAGACGTGGACCACGGCGCCACCGACTGGAGCGGGACGAGTGAGTTCGCCGCGGCGATGGCCGGTCCGGGCGCAGTCCCGGTCGCTGGCGGGAGGATGACGCCTGCCGCGCCGAGGACTTCGAGCGTCCCGATGACGCTGCCGAGCGGCACGAGGACGCGATCGACGCGGGACGCCACGAGCGGCCGGCCCGACGGTGCGCTGCCGCTGCCGCTGCCGCTGCGGCGACGGGACCGTGGCGCCCATTGCCAGGAGTGCACCCCGCCGACGCCGCTCGTGGCTCTCGTCCCGTCAGTCCTCCGGCAGCGGCCGCAGCCGCAACGTGAGGATCTGGAAGGGGCGCAACGTCAACTGCACGGCCCCATCAGCGTGTTGGTGGCTCGTCGGGTCGTCGAGGGGGCGTTCGAGCAGGTCGGTCGCGGCGACCGAGGCCACACGGAACCCGGGGGTGAGAGTGGCGCGGGCACGGGTGCCGCGGGACTCGTAGAGGCGGACGACGATGTCGCCGGTGTGGTCGTCGGCGAGCTTGACGGCCTCGACGACCACCCCTTCGTGGTCGACGGAGACCAGGGGGGCGACGGCCGTGCTGCCCGGCAGGGCGCGCTCGGACAGGTTGAAGCGGTAGCCCTCGCGCACGGCGTCGGTGATGTCGGCGCCGATGACAAGGGCGTAGGCCAGCCGGTGGGTGCCCTGGTCGGCGTCGGGGTCCGGGAAACGGGCGGAACGCAGCAGGGAGAGCCGGACCGTGGTGGTCGTACCGCCGTCGGCGCGGACGTCCCGGGTGACGTCGTGACCGTAGGAGGAGTCGTTGACCAGCGCGACGCCCCAGTCGGGTTCACCGACGTGCAGGAAGCGGTGGGCGCAGACCTCGAACTTGGCCGCGTCCCAGCTGGTGTTGGTGTGGGTGGGCCGTTGCACGTGCCCGAAGGGGATCTCGGCGGTCGAGTGCGCGGCCCGTACGTCCAGCGGGAAGGCCGCCTTGAGCAGCTTTTCCCGCTCGTGCCAGTCGACGACGGTGTCGACCACGAGCCGCCGGGAGCCGGCCGGCAGGGTCAGGGTCTGCTCGATCCTCGAATCTCCGAACCTGCGGACCACCCGGATGCCGTCACTGGTCGCGGTGACCGAGTCGGCCTCGGTGAGGTCGCGGACGGTGTTGCGGTAGAAGACGTCGACGTCCCACGCGTCCCACTGATTCGGGAAGTCCTGATGGAGTTGGAGCAGGTTGCCGGTCGCGCCGGGCGCCAGCGCCTCCCGGCCCACGGCGATGTCGTAGGCGGAAGTGATCAGGCCGCGGCCGTCCACCGCCACCCGGACCAGACCGTTGTCGAGGAGGAACCCGTCCTCGTCCGCCACCGGCGGCACGGGCGGGTCGGCCGGCTCGGGGCGCAGGCCGGCGCCCAGCGCCTGGACGCCGCCACGGGCGTGGGGTGCGGCGTTGAAGACGACCGTTCCTCCGGGCGGCCCGGCGAGCGCACGCTGGGCCGCGCCGATCAGCTGCGTCAGCTCCTGGGCGACGGCCGCGTAGGTCTCCTCGGCCTCGCGGTGCACCCAGGCGATCGAGGTCCCGGGCAGGATGTCGTGGAACTGGTGCAGGAGAACCGTCTTCCACAGCCGGTCCAGTGCCTCGTACGGGTAAGGGTGCCCGTGCCGCACGGCCGCCGTCGCCGCCCACAACTCCGCCTCGCGCAGCAGGTGTTCGCTGCGCCGGTTGCCCTGCTTGGTGGCGAGCTGGCTGGTGAGCGTACCCCGGTGGAACTCCAGGTACAGCTCCCCGGACCACACCGGTGCGCCGCCGCTCTCCTCGTACTCGGCGTGCGCGCGCTCGAAGAAGTCGGCGGGCTTGTCCATCTCGACCCGGGCGGAGCCCTCCAGGTTCCTCAGCCGGGCGGCGCGGGCCAGCATCTCGCGGGTGGGGCCGCCGCCGCCGTCGCCGTAGCCGAACGGGATCAGTGACTGGTTGACGGCGGCCTTGTCCTGGAAGTTCCGTACGCTGTGGGCGACTTCGGCACCGGACAGGTCGCTGTTGTAGGTGTCGACGGGCGGGAAGTGGCTGAAGATCCGGGTGCCGTCGATGCCCTCCCACCAGAAGGTGTGGTGCGGGAACTTGTTGGTGGTGTTCCAGGAGATCTTCTGCGTCAGGAACCAGCGCACCCCTGCCAGCTTCATCAGCTGCGGCAGGGCCGCGTTGTAGCCGAAGGTGTCCGGCAGCCACATCTCCTCGGTCTCGACGCCGAACTCCTCCAGGTAGAACCGCTTCCCGTGGACGAACTGGCGCACCAGGGCCTCACCGCCCGTGATGTTGGTGTCCGGCTCCACCCACAGGCTGCCGGTGGGCAGGAACTGCCCGGTCTTCGCCTTCTCCTGCGCCCGCGCGTACACCTCGGGACGGTGCTCCTTCAGCCAGGCGAGCTGCTGTGCCTGGGACATGACGAAGGTGAACTCCGGGTGTTCGTCCATGAGTTGGGTGACGTTGGAGACGGTGCGGGCCACCTTGCGCACGGTCTCGCGCAGCGGCCACAGCCAGGCGGTGTCGATGTGGGCGTGCCCGACAGCCGAGAGCCGGTGCGCGCTCGCGTGCGCGGGTGCCGCCAGTACCGGGGCGAGGGCGGCTCGCGCGGCGGCCGCGCCGCCGCTGACGTCCTGCAGGTCGATGGCGTCCAGGGCCTGTGCGACGGCCCGCAGGATCTGCCAGCGGCGCGGGGAATCGGGGGACAGCTCGTGCATCAGCTGACCCAGGACGTCCAGATCCTGTACGAGTTCGTGGACGCCCCGGTCGAAGACGGCGAGGTCCAGCCGTCGCAGCCGGTACAGGGGCTCGCCGGGGTCGCAGGCCGGGTCACCGAGCCAGGGTGCGCGCCCGCCGACCGAGGTGGGCCCGAAGGTCAGTTCGTCGGGGCCGGTGTGCATGACGACCGGATTGGCGGCGGCCTCGACGAAGGCCACGAACTCCTCGCCGCCGACCGCTTCTTCGGCGACCGGCAGCCAGGTGTTGCGCGGGTTGAGCGCCTTCACCGCCGTGCCGTCGGCCCGGTAGACCAGTCCCTCCGCGGAGAAGCCGGGGGAGTGGGGGGAGAAGCCGAGGTCCAGTACGGCCTCGACGGTCGCGCCGGCCCATTCCGCGGGGATCCTGCCGCTGACCTTGAACCAGCTCGTGGTCCAGGCGGGTCCCCACCGGTCGCCGACGCGGGCCGGGCGGTAGGGCGCGGTAAGGCCCTCGTGGACCGGCACCGGTTCGCCGGTCACGTTCCAGACCGCTACGTCCAGGGGGACGGACCGGGCGTGGACCGCGGGGCGCAGACGCTCGTTGAGGACGCGGGCGAGCCGCTGTTCGGTGACGTCACGGTCGTTGTGCATGGGGTGTCTTCTCCGTGGTGGCGGGGCAGGTGGGGGTACGGCCGTGCGCGTGGGGTCAGCCCTTGAGCGCGCCGCCCAGGGCGAAGCCTCCGCCGAGCTTGCGGGCCAGCAGCAGGTAGAGCAGGACGACGGGCAGCGAGTACAGCAGCGAGAAGGCGGACAACTGCCCGTACTGGGTCTGGTCGTGGGCGCTGAGGAAGGTGAACACGCTGACGGAGGACGGGAGTTTCTCCGGGGACAGCAGCAGGATGAAGGGGACGAAGAAGTTCCCCCACATGCCGATGAAGGTGAAGATGGTGACCACGACGACACCGGGACGCATCAGCGGCAGCACCACCCGCCACAGCACCTGCATCGTGTTCGCGCCGTCGATCCGGGCGGCCTCCTCCAGGACGATGGGGACGCCGTCCATGAAGTTCTTCATCAGCCAGATCCCGAACGGCAGCGCGGAGGCGGCCAGGAACAGGGTGGTGCCGGGCATCGAGTCGATCAGGTTGACCTGCACGAACATGCTGTAGACGGGGATCATCACGGCGGTGATGGGCAGTCCGGTGGAGAACAGGATGGTGTAGAGGAAGGGCCGCCGCAGCCGCGAGCGGTAGCGCGACAGCGGGTAGGCGGCGAACACCGACACCACCACGGTCACGGCCGTCCCGAAGCCGCACAGCAGCAGGCTGTTGAGCATCGGCCGGTAGGTGGTGTCGATGTTGAGAACCGCGTCGAAGTTGTCGAGCGTGAGCGACGAGGGCAGCGTCAGACGGAAGGAGTTGATGTCACTCACCGAGGCGAGCACCATCCACAACAGCGGCAGCACGTACAGCAGCGACACCGCGAGCAGGACGGCGTTGACCGCGACGCGGCCGGGCCGCAGGCGGCGTCGCCTCCGTGTGGCGGGCACGACGGCGGTGCGCCCGGTGGAGGTGAGGGGCGGCGGCGTGGCGACGGCGGCCATCAGTCGTCCTCCAGTTTCAGGAGCCGGATGTACACGACGGAGAACAGGGCGCCGACCACCAGCAGGACCAGGGCGATGGCGGTGCCGTACCCGATCAGGCTGTTCTGGAAGGCCTGTTGGTACATGAAGATCGGCAGGGTCTCGCTCTTGTTGCCGGGGCCGCCGCGGGTCATGGTGTAGATCAGGCCGAAGACGGAGAGCGTCTGCAGGGTGATCAGCATCAGGTTGGTGAGAATCGACGGCCTGATCACCGGCAGCACGACCCGCCACAACCGCTGCCAGGGGCCCGCGCCGTCCATCTCGGCGGCCTCCTCCAGCTCCTGGGGCACGTCGTTGATGGCGGCGGTGAAGACCATCATCGAGAACGCGGTGCCGCGCCAGACGTTCGCCAGGCACACCGCCAGGATCGGCATGGTGTACAGCCAGTTCTGCTGCGGCAGACGCAGGGCCTCCAGAAGTGAGTTGAGCGAGCCCTGGTCGTAGAAGAACGCGTACATCAGATAGCCGGCGACCACCTCGGGCAGCACCCAGGCGGCGATGACCACGCCGTTGACGAGCGACCGTACCGGCTTGGTGGCCTTCTGCATCAGGACGGCCAGCGCGAGCCCGAGCGTGTTCTGGCCGACGACGGCGGAGCCGACCACGAGCACCAGCGTCAGCTTGACCGCGTTCAGGAAGTCGGTGTCCTTCAGCGCCCTGGTGAAGTTGTCCAGCCCGACGAAACGGGTGCCGGAGGCGCCGGTGAGCTGCATGTCGGTGAACGCGTAGTAGACGCAGTACAGGATCGGACCGCCCAGGAAGACGGCCAGCAGGAACGCGGCCGGCAGCGTCGGCAGGCCGCGCAGCAGCGCGCGGACGGCGGGGGCGTAGGTGGTCGTCGGGACCTGCCCGGACCTGGGCACGATCGAGCCGGTCTACCAGCCG
>NZ_JBHXSG010000038.1:0-102375 GCF_042714835.1 Streptomyces sp. NPDC058678
GTGCGGTGAAGATTCGACACCTCCACCACACACGGAGGCCTTCGCCATGTTCAAGCCCGGTCAGCGTTAACAACGCTCGTGATCAATACACCTAGGGCCTGTCCGGCGGATCATGCCGCAGACGCGGGGCCTGGCACGCCGATCTGCGGCGATGAGGCGCCGCGGATTTCCTGCGACTTGATCCGCCGGACAGGCCCTAGGCGAGTGGCAGACGGAGCTCGAACAGGGCTCCGCCTGTCGGCGCCGCACGGACCGTGAGCGTGCCGCCGTGTCGTGCGGCCACGTCACGGGCGATGGCGAGCCCGAGCCCCGCACCGCCGTCGTCGCGGCTGCGGGCGTCGTCGAGCCGTACGAACCGCTCGAAGATCCGCTCCCGGTCGCCGTCGGGCACCCCGTCCCCGTCGTCGGCGACCCCGGCCACGGCCCACTCCCCCTCCCGCCGCACGCTCACGGTGACCGCCGATCGGGTGTGCCGCCGGGCGTTGTCCAGCAGGTTGGTGAGCACCCGCTGCAACTGCCCCCGCGACCCGGCCACCTCCACCGCCTCGGCCGCCTCCACGCTCACGCCCGGCCGCCCCGCGGTCTCCTCCCGCGCCAGCGCGGCAAGGTCCAGCCGCCCTCCGGTCGGCCGCTCCCCCGCGTCCAGCCGGGCGAGCAGCAGCAGGTCGGCGGCGAGGTGCTGCAGTCGTACGGTGTCCTCGACGGCCCCTTCCAGGTCCAGCAACTCGGGGTGCGCGGCGCCCACTTCGAGCTGGGTGCGCAGGCTGGCGATCGGGCTGCGCAGCTCGTGCGAGGCGTCGGCGACGAACCGGCGCTGCCGTTCCACGGAGGTCTCCAGGGCGGCCAGCGTCTCGTTCGTGGTGCGGGCGAGGCGGGCCACCTCGTCGTGCGTGTCCGGCACCGGGACCCTGCGGCCGAGGTCCTCCGAGGCGGTGATCGCGGCCATCTCGCCGCGGATGCCCTCCACCGGGCGCAGCGCGCGCCGGGTGACCAGCCAGGTCACCACCGCGACGACGGTGAGCAGCAGCGGGAAGCCGATCAGCATCACAGTCAGCGCGGTGTTCACGGCGCTCTGCTCGGCGGACAGGGCCTCGCCGGCGTAGACGGTGAGCAAGCCCTGGCCGTCAGTCTCCACCCGGACGCTCGCGAAGCGGTAGTCGGCACTCTGGTGGTCGATCGTCGCGGAGCCGTTGGTGAAGGTGGCCTTCTCGTCGATCTCGCCGGGGTGGGGGGAGGAGTCGTCGTCCACGTCCACCTCCTCGTCGGCGTCGTCGTCGCTGCCGCCCGTGGGCGTGGGCGTGGGTGTGGGTGTCTGCGGGCGCACGGCGTCGGTGCCCGTACCGCTGATCCGCTCCAGATTCTCGGTCGCGGCGACGAGTCGGCCCTTCTCGTCGACGACCTGGACGGGCTGGTCGTCGTCGTCCAGGGACAGTTGCTCGTACGTCTTCCCGGCGGCGAGGCCGGTGGCCACCGTCCGCGCGGAACGCTCCGCCGCCGTCCCGGCCTGCCCGATCAGGTTGGAGCGCAGGGACAGCAGTACGGCGGTCCCGGCCGCGACCAGTGCCACCGCGACGACGATGGTGGCGGCGAGGGTCGCCCGGGACCGCACGGAACCGAACATGCGTCTCATCGTTGCTCCGTCTCCAGCCGGTAGCCGACGCCGCGTACCGTCCGGATGAGTTCGGCGCGCAGCTTGCGGCGCAGGGTGCTGACGTACACCTCGACGATGTTCGGATCGCCCTCGTACGCGAAGTCCCAGACGTGTTCCAGGATCTCGGACTTGGACACCACCTCCCCGGCCCGCACCACGAACTGCTCCAGGACGGCGAACTCCTTGGCGGTGAGCGCGATCTCGTCGTCCGCCAGGAAGACGCGGCGGGCGGCGGTGTCGACCTTCAGGTCGCCGTGGACGTGCACGGGCGAGGCGCCGGGCCCCTGTGCGCGGCGCCGCAGCAGGGCGTTGATCCGGGCGACGAGGACGACGTACGAGAACGGCTTGGTCAGGTAGTCGTCGGCGCCCGTGTCGAGGCCCTCCGCCTCGTCGTACTCGCCGTCCTTGGCGGTGAGCATCAGGATCGGCACGTCGTGGCCGGCGGCGCGCAGGGCGGCGCAGACGCGGTAGCCGTTGAGGCCGGGCAGCATGATGTCCAGGATCACGAGGTCGTACGTCCCCTCGGTGGCCCGGTGCAGGCCCTCCCGGCCGTCGTGGACCACGTCCACGGCGTACCCCTCGGCCGTCAAACCCTTGGCGAGCGACAGGGCCAGCCGCTTCTCGTCCTCCACTAGCAAGAATCGAAAGGGGTGACGCGAAGCGTCTCGAGCAGGGTGGTGGTGGGCGACGGGTGGGCGCATGCGTAAAGGTTCGCAAAGGGAACCTGAAGATCTCTTCAGGGGGTCTGGAGCTGCTGTCGCTGGAGTGTGTGCAAGAGCGCTCTGGTGAGCGGGAGTGAGTGTCAGGGCTCGTTTCGTGTGTTGCGCCCTCGGCCGTGGGCTCGGTTCTCGGTGGTGAACTGACGTTCTTTCATCGAATGCGTGACCTTCCTGGGGGTGCTCGTTTGCCATGGCGACAGGGTTCTTCGGGTGGGGCCGGGCGGGGGTGTGACGGGGTGGGTGGGCTGAGGAGCGTGGCGGAGCCGTTCGTCGCGTCCGGTCCTGGTGGTGTGGCCGTGCGGACCCGCCTCAAGCACCTGACGCCCGGCGATGAGAGGGTGCTGCGTCTGGTGGGCGCGCATCTGGGATCGCTGGCCTCGAAGGACCTCAAGGTGCGGTGCCGGGACGGTCTGGAGCATTCCGGTGAGGCGTGGGCGGTGCGTAAGCGGGAGCTGACTGCGCTGTCGTCGTCACGGTGGGCGGGCAGTATCACCAAAGCCGCGCACGACCAGTGGGCGCTGGCCCGCCGCTGCCAGCTCGCACACATCCAGAACCTGGAAGCCGGCGTCCGCATTTCGAGGACCGGCTGTCCCTGCCGGTGGGGCAGAAGGGGACGAAGAAGACGCCCGGGGGTTACCGGTCCCAGCGGAATTGCACGCGAAGTCAAGGCGCCTGCGGGTACTTCAGGACCGGCTGACTGCCGCGCGGGCCGACCGTGAGGCCGGCCTCGTCCACGTCGTACGCGGCGGCAAAGCTTTGGCTCGCACCCGGCACCACCTGGACGCCGCCCAGCTGACCGAGTCCGGGTGGCGGGGGCGTTGGGAGGCGGAGCGCTGGTTCTGCCAGGCGGACGGCAAGTCCGGCAAGCGCTACGGCAACGAGACCATCCGCATCAGCCCCGGCGGCGAGGCGAGTATCAAACTCCCCGGACCGCTCACGCATCTGGCCAACGCCCCGCACGGCCGCTACGTCCTCGCCTGCCGGGTCACGTTCGCGCACCGGGGCACCGAGTGGGCGGACCGCGTCGCGGCCGACCGGGCCATCGCCTACCGCATCCACTACGACACCGGCCGGGACCGCTGGTACCTGACCGCCTCCTGGCAGATCCCACCCACCCCCACCCTCCCTGTCGAGGCTGCCCTCGCGCACGGGGTGATCGGTGTCGACATGAACGCCGACCACCTCACCGCCTGGACATCCACGGCAACCCCACCGGCAGCCCACGCCGCTTCTTCTACGACCTGACCGGCACCGCCGAACACCGTGACGCCCAGGTACGGCACGCCCTCACGCGGCTGCTGAACTGGGCCAAGAACTGCGGCGTCAAGGCCATCGCGGTCGAAGACCTCGACTTCCAGGCCGAGAAAACCAGAGAGAAGCACGGGCGCAAGCGCCGATTCCGGCAGCTCATCTCCGGCATGCCGACCGGCAAGCTCCGCGCCCGGCTGGCCTCCATGGCCGACGCCACGACTATCGCGATCATCGCCGTGGACCCGGCCTACACCAGCAAGGGGGGCGCCCAGCACTGGCAAAAGCCGATGGCCGGCCCCAACCGTCAGACCACCCGCCACGACGCAGCCGCCGTGGCGATCGGACGACGCGCCCAGGGGCACCCGATCCGGCGACGGACGACACCGCCCCGTGCACACCAGAGCGATGTGCACGGGCATCGGACCGTCCAAGCCGGACCAGGTGCTCCTGGGCGTGAGGGACCCCGCCCCCGCATCCCCGGATCACGGACACGATCCGTGCCGCCGGACGCGGCGAGTACGCGGGCGACCAGGACATCCAAAACCGTTTCGGGGTGTCCGCAGTGACCAGATATGGGTCCAAGACTCACTCCTGCTCACTGATCAGGAACGGTTTCAGGTTCCTCTCAGCGTCGGTCGTCCAGGGTGGTTGACGTCGCAAGGGAAACGAAGCGACCGAATCAGTACGACTCTGGAGGAAGCCGCATGAAGCGCAACATCGTGATCGCCGCCGTTACGGCCGCCGCTCTGATCGGGGGCGGTACGGCAACGGCCCTCGCGGGGACCGGTGACGGCGAGGGGACGGCGCAGCAGGCGGACGCTCAGGTGAAGCAGGCCGGTGTCCAGGACGACGACGCCCAGGACACCGACGGCGTCGACGACGCCGACGACGCTCAGGACGACGACGCGGCGCGGGTGTCCGGTGACGTGACGGCGGCCGAGGCCATCGCCTCCGCGCTGCGGCACGACGCGGGGACCGCCGTCTCCGTGGAACTCGACGACCAGGACGACGCCGGACCGGTCGTGTGGCAGGTCGGCGTGCTCGGTGGCGACAACACCTGGCACAGCGTGAACGTCGACCCCGGCACCGGCAAGGTCCTCGGTTCCCACACCGAGCAGGAGGACGACACCGCCCAGGTGCGGTCCGCGCTGAAGGGCGCGAAGGTGACGGCGTCGGAGGCCGCCGAGGCCGCGGCCTCCAAGGGCACCGTGACGTCGGTGGACCTGGACGAGGACGGCACCTCGAAGTCCTGGGACGTGGAGACGCGCAAGTCCGGCAAGGCCGAGCAGGACTGGAACGTCGACCTGAAGACCGGCAAGGTCACCGCGGACCGCGCGGACCGCGTGGACGCCTCCGACGACGACGGTGACGACGACTGACGAGACGCTGGGGCGCTGCCCCGACGACTCGCCGCGGGGCTCCGCCCCCTGGACCCCGGGACTTGCCACGGGTGTCCGGGGGCGGGGCCCTCGGCTATGTCCGCGCCGGCGCCGGTGCCCGCACTCCCGCGATCACCGCCGCCCCCACCGACACCCCGCCCGCCACCACGAAGCACACCCCCAGCGGAAGTCGCTCCACCAGGACCCCCATCGTCGCCGCCCCGGCCGAACTCCCCGCGTTGACGGACGTGTTGACCCACGCCCCCGCCTGCGTACGGAACCCGGCCGGGGCGGCTTCGTCGGCGATGAGGTACGCCGTCGTCAGGGCCGGTGCGACGAACAGCCCCGCACAGGCCGCCGCTCCGGCGAGGGTGAGCACGCCGGGGGCCAGAGCGGCGACGGCGAGCGTCACACCCAGGCCCGCCGCCAGCAACGACAGCCGAACCCGGGCCGGTGTGCGCCAGTCCACCGCCCCGTTCAGCAGACCCCCCACCGCACTGCCCGCCGACAGCGCCGCGAGCACCCAGGCGACGGTGTCGTCCCCGAGCTGCCGCTGCCCGGCGAAGGCCACCACCAACAGGTCGACGGCGCTGAGGGACAGGCCGACGCCCCCCGCGACGACGATCGGTGGCATCAGTTCCCGCCCCGGCGTCAGCGAGGCCCGCCGGCCCTTGCGCACACCTCCGCTCCCGCGCATCGCGCCGACCGCCGGCGACATGACGAAGGCCGGGGCCCCCACCCCCATCAGCAGGGCGCCCAGCACCACGCCCACAGCGGGTGCCGTGAAGCCGACCAGCACGCCCACCAACAGCGGGCCGGTGACGAAGAGAAGCTCCTCCGCGACCCCGTCCAGGCTGTACGCGCGTTGCAGCAGGAGCCGGTCTTGGGCGAGTTCGCGCCACACCGTGCGCATGGTGGGGCCGAGCGGCGGCGCGCAGGCGCCCGTGACGGCGGCGATCACGCCGAGCAGCAGGGCGGACGCGCCCGGACGCCAGCAGGACACCGCCAGGGTGCAGAGCAGCCCCGCGTACAGCAGAGCCATCGGCAGCAGGACCCGGCGCGGGCCGTACCGGTCGACCAGGGCCGCCCGGTACGGCGACAGGAAGACGACGGTGGCGCCGAACACGGCCATGACGACACCGGCGACGGCGTACGACCCGGTGGCCCGGGTCACGCTGAGCATCAGGGCGATCGGGATCACGCCGTACGAGAGCCGGGCGACGAGAGCGGCAGCGAAGGTGCGGCGGGCATGGGGGATGCGGAGTACCGCGGCATACGAGGGCCGCGGGGACACAGCGGACACGACAGAGTTCCTCTACTGGAGGCAGGGAAGGGACGCCGAAGTGCCGCGACGGCCACGGCGTGCTGCCGGGTGCGGTCGCGGGCTCGGGCGGGCCCTATGCCAGGAGAAGGAACATGTGGATCAACGTATCAGCGGGTTCACGGCGTGCACCATGGGCCGGTCAGCCCTCCGTCAGCCCCGCGACCAGTTCGTCCGCCGCGCGGTACGGGTCCAGTTCCCCGGCGACGATCTTCTCCGCCAGGGTGCTCAGCCGGCGGTCTCCGTGCAGGTCGCCGATGCGTTCGCGCAGGGCCGTGACGGCGATCGTCTCGACCTCGCGGGCGGCGCGGGTGCGGCGGCGCTCGGACAGCACGCCCCGCTCCTCCATCCAGGCGCGGTGCTTCTCCAGTGCCTCGACGACCTCGTCGATGCCCTCGGCGCGCGCGGCGACCGTCTTGACGATGGGCGGGCGCCAGTCGCCGGGGCCGCGGGACTCGCCGAGGCCCAGCATGTGGTTCAGCTCGCGGGCCGTGGCGTCCGCGCCGTCACGGTCGGCCTTGTTGACGACGTACACGTCGCCGATCTCCAGGATCCCGGCCTTGGCCGCCTGGATTCCGTCGCCCATGCCCGGCGCCAGCAACACCACCGACGTGTCGGCCTGGGAGGCGATCTCGACCTCCGACTGGCCGACCCCGACCGTCTCGACCAGGATCACCTCGCAGCCGGCGGCGTCCAGGACGCGGATCGCCTGGGGGGCGGCCCAGGCGAGGCCGCCGAGGTGGCCTCGGGTCGCCATCGAGCGGATGTAGACGCCCGGGTCCGAGGAGTGCTCCGACATCCGGACCCGGTCACCGAGCAGCGCGCCGCCGGAGAACGGCGAGGACGGGTCGACGGCCAGGACGCCGACCCGCTTGCCCTGCTTGCGGTACGCGGTCACCAGCGCGGACGTGGACGTCGACTTGCCGACGCCCGGCGAGCCGGTCAGACCGACCACGTACGCCCCGCCGGTGAGCGGGGCCAGTGTCGCCATGACCTCCCTGAGCTGCGGGGACGCCCCCTCGACGAGGGAAATCAGCCGGGCCACGGCCCGCGGCCGGCCTTCCCTGGCCTGGGCGACCAGCGAGGAGACGTCCTGCATCACAGCTCCGTTCACGAAGAGACCACGAGAAGAGGGACAGCCGGAGAGCGGTGCTCAGGCCTTGGCCACCCGCACGATCAGCGCGTCACCCTGACCGCCGCCGCCGCACAGCGCGGCCGCGCCCACGCCGCCGCCGCGCCGCTTCAGCTCCAGCGCCAGGTGCAGGACGAGGCGTGCGCCGGACATGCCGATCGGGTGGCCGAGGGCGATGGCGCCACCGTTGACATTCACCCTTTCAGTGGACACACCGAGGTCTTTCATTGACTGGACCGCGACCGCCGCGAAGGCCTCGTTGATCTCGATCAGGTCGAGGTCCGAGACCTCCATGCCCTCCTTCTTGAGGGCGTGCAGGATCGCGTTCGACGGCTGCGACTGCAAAGAGTTGTCCGGACCGGCCACATTGCCGTGGGCGCCGATCTCCGCGATCCACTCCAGGCCGAGCTCCTGCGCCTTGGCCTTGCTCATCACGACGACCGCCGCGGCGCCGTCGGAGATCTGCGAGGCGGAACCCGCGGTGATCGTGCCGTCCTTCGTGAACGCCGGGCGCAACTTGCCCAGGGACTCCGCCGTGGTCTCCCCGCGGATGCCCTCGTCCTTGCTGAAGACGACCGGCTCGCCCTTGCGCTGCGGGATCTCCACCGGGGTGATCTCGGCCTCGAACAGGCCGTTCTTCTGGGCGGCGGCGGCGCGCTGGTGGGACAGGGCCGAGAACTCGTCCTGCTCGGGGCGCTTGATGTCGAGCCGCGTGTTGTGCTTCTCCGTCGACTCGCCCATCGCGATGTTCTCGAAGGCGTCGGTGAGACCGTCGTACGCCATGGCGTCGAGCATCTCGATGGCCCCGTACTTGAAGCCCTCGCGGGACTTCGGCAGCAGGTGGGGGGCGTTGGTCATGGACTCCTGGCCGCCGGCGACGATCACGTCGAACTCGCCGGCGCGGATGAGCTGGTCGGCGAGCGCGATGGCGTCGAGGCCGGACAGGCACACCTTGTTGACGGTGAGCGCCGGGACGTTCATCGGGATGCCGGCCTTGACGGCGGCCTGGCGCGCCGGGATCTGCCCTGCCCCGGCCTGGAGCACCTGGCCCATGATCACGTACTGCACCTGGTCGCCACCGATACCCGCACGGTCGAGGGCGGCCTTGATCGCGAAGCCGCCGAGGTCGGCTCCCGAGAAGGACTTCAGCGAGCCCAGCAACCGACCCATGGGCGTCCGGGCGCCCGCGACGATCACCGAGGTCGTGCTGTTCGATCCAGTCATGAGCTGCGATCCCCTTATCCGGCCTGCACTGGCCGAGGAGTGAACGAGGGTTTACTTCGAATGTACTGAGCGGTAGTCCATGCCGTCATCGGGCTGTGGGTGTGATCGCGCGCACGTTGCGTAACCACCTCCGGAGCGCTGCACTGATTCCATGCTGACGCGAATCGACCACATCGGGATCGCCTGTTTCGACCTCGACAAGACCGTCGAGTTCTACCGGGCCACGTACGGCTTCGAGGTGTTCCACTCCGAGGTCAACGAGGAGCAGGGCGTGCGCGAGGCCATGCTCAAGATCAACGATACGTCCGACGGCGGAGCTTCGTACCTTCAGCTCCTCGAGCCGACCCGGGAGGACTCCGCCGTGGGCAAGTGGCTCGCGAAGAACGGCGAGGGCGTGCACCACATCGCCTTCGGTACGGCGGATGTCGACGCGGACGCCGCGGACATCCGCGGAAAGGGCGTACGCGTTCTGTACGAAGAGCCGCGAATCGGTTCCATGGGGTCACGGATCACCTTCCTGCACCCGAAGGATTGCCACGGCGTACTGACAGAACTGGTCACTTCGGCGCCTGTTGAGTCACCTGAGCACTGACCCCCGTACATATGGGCCGGTAGGGTTGGGGGCGGTCGTCGCTCACAACCAGGGCGACCAGGGTCCTGCCGTCACGGCGGGACCTGGCCGGGGTCCGGGTTTCGGGGGACGAGCGTCGGGGCAGCAGCCCGTGCTCCGCCGTTGATCTGACACCATTCCCCGGGAGCCCCGTTCTGCGAACGGACGGAGCTCGTACGGAGAGACTTGCGACCAGGGGACGGATGGGACCGCGCAGTGCGGGGCTACGAGAGCCAGGAGCGGGAACCGGCGGCTGACGTCGACCACCTCACTCGTTTCGAAGCCGAGATGAAGCGGCTGAAGACCGAGCGGGAAAAGGCGATCCAGCATGCCGAGGACCTCGGCTACCAGGTCGAGGTGCTGCGCGCCAAGTTGCACGAGGCGCGTCGCACCATCATGTCCCGGCCCGCCTTCGACGGCGGCGACATCGGCTACCAGGCCGAGCAGCTGCTGCGCAACGCGCAGGTCCAGGCAGACCAGCTGCGCCAGGAGGCCGAGCGCGAGCTGAGCCAGGCCCGGGCGCAGACCCAGCGCATCCTCCAGGAGCACGCGGAGCAGGCGGCCCGGCTCCAGGCGGAGCTGCACCAGGAGGCCGTCACCCGCCGCCAGCAGCTCGACCAGGAGCTCGCCGAGCGCCGTCAGACCGTCGAGTCGCACGTCAACGAGAACGTCGCCTGGGCGGAACAGCTGCGCGCCCGCAGCGAGCAGCAGGCGCGCCGGCTCCTGGACGAGTCCCGCGCCGAGGCCGAGCAGGCCATGGCGGCGGCCCGCGCGGAGGCCGAGCGGGTGACCTCCGAGGCCCGGCAGCGGCTGCAGAGCGAGGCCGAATCGGCCCGCGCGGAGGCCGAGCAGTTGCTGCGCCGTGCCCGCGCGGACGCCGAGCGGCTGCTGAACGCCGCCTCGACGCAGGCCCAGGAGGCCACCGACCACGCCGAGCAGCTGCGCACCTCCACCACCTCGGAGTCGGAGGCGGCCCGCCGTGAGGCGCAGGAGCTGAGCCGGACCGCCGAGCAGCGCATCCAGGAGGCCGACTCGGCCCTGCGCGAGGCGCGCGCCGAGGCGGAGAAGCTGGTCACCGAGGCGAAGGCCGCCGCCGAGAAGGCGCTGTCGAGCGCGGAGTCGGCCAACGAGCAGCGCACCCGCACGGCGAAGGAGCAGGTCGCCCGGCTGGTCAGCGAGGCCACCAAGGAGGCCGAGGCCACCCGGTCGGACGCCGAACAGATCGTCGCGGACGCCCGCGCGGCGGCGGAGAAGCTGCTCGACGAGGCCGCCGAGAAGGCCCGCACCCTCACGGCCGAGGAGAGCGCGACCCAGCTGTCCAAGGCGGCCAAGACGGCCGAGGACGTCCTCAACAAGGCGCAGGAGGACGCGCGGAACACCACCAAGGCCGCCGCCGAGGAGGCCGAGCGGATCCGCACCGAGGCGGAGACCGAGGCGGACCGGCTGCGGGCCGAGGCGCACGACATCGCCGAGCAGCTCAAGGGCACGGCGAAGGACGACACCAAGGAGTACCGCGCCAAGACGGTCGAGCTGCAGGAGGAGGCCCGCCGGCTGCGCGGCGAGGCCGAGCAGCTGCGCGCCGAGGCGGTCGCCGAGGGCGAGAAGATCCGCTCCGAGGCGCGCAAGGAGGCCGTCCAGCAGATCGAGGAGGCGGCCAGGACCGCCGAGGAGCTGCTGGCGAAGGCCAAGCAGGACGCGGACGAGCTGCGCCAGAAGGCCACCACGGACAGCGAGAAGGTCCGCACCGAGGCCATCGAGCGGGCGACGACCCTGCGCCGGCAGGCCGAGGAGACCCTGGAGCGCACCCGCAAGGAGGCCGAGCGGCACCGCGCCGAGGCCGTCGAGCAGTCCGAGGGCATCAAGGCCGACGCCGAGCGGGCCGCGCTCGAGCTGCACGAGGAGACCGAGCGGGCCATGGAGGCCCGCCGGGCCGAGGCCGCCGAGGAACTGAGCCGGCTGCACAACGAGGCCGAGGAGCGCCTCGTCGCCGCCGAGCAGGCGCTGACCGACGCCCGTGAGGAGGCCGCGCGGATCCGTCGCGAGGCCTCCGAGGAGAGCGAGCGGCTGCGCGGCGAGGCCGCCGAGCGGATCCGCACCTTCCAGCAGCAGGCCGAGACGGAGGCCGAGCGGCTGCGCACCGAGGCCGCCTCCGACGCCTCCGCCTCCCGCGCGGAGGGCGAGGCCGTCGCCGTACGCCTGCGGTCGGAAGCGGCGGCGGAGGCCGAGCGGCTGAAGACGGACGCGCAGGACACCGCCGACCGGGTCCGGGCGGAGGCGCAGGCCGCCGCCGAGCGGCTGGCGACGGAGGCGTCGGAGACGCTGGCCGCCGCGCAGGAGGAGGCCAACCGGCGTCGCCGCGAGGCCGAGGAACTCCTCGGTGCGGCCCGCGAGGAGGCCGGCCAGGAGCGCGAGCGGGCCCGCGAGCAGAGCGAGGAACTGCTGGCCTCGGCGCGCAAGCGCGTCGAGGAGGCACAGGCCGAGGCCGTACGACTGGTCGAGGAGGCCGACCGGCGGGCCACCGAGATGGTGTCGGCCGCCGAGCAGCACGCCCAGCAGGTACGGGACTCGGTCGCGGGGCTGTACGAGCAGGCCCAGGAGGAGATCACCGGGCTGCGTTCGGCCGCCGAACACGCGGCGGACCGTACCCGCCGGGAGGCCCAGGAGGAGTCGGACCGGGTCCGCGCCGACGCCTACGCCGAGCGGGAGCGGGCCACCGAGGACGCCAATCGGGTCCGGCGTCAGGCGGCCGAGGAGACGGACGCCGCCAAGGCGCTCGCCGAGCGCACGGTTTCGGACGCGATCGCGGAGTCGGAGCAGCTGCGGTCGGACGCGTCCGAGCACGCCCAGCGGGTGCGTACGCAGGCGTCGGAGACCATCGCCGAGGCCGACCAGGCGGCGGCGCGTACCCGGGCGGACGCCCGCGAGGACGCCAACCGCATCCGGTCGGACGCGGCGACGCAGGCCGACACCCTCATCACCGAGGCGCGCAACGAGGCCGAGCGGCTCACCACCGAGACGATCACGGACACCGACCGGCTGCGCCAGGAGACGGTCGCCGAGGCCGAGCGGCTGCGGTCGGAGACGGTCGCGGAGGCCGAGCGGGTCCGGTCCGAGGCCCTCGCCCAGGCCGACCAGCTGGTCGGCGAGGCCACCGGCGAGGCCGAGCGGCTGCGCGCCGAGGCCGCCGAGACGGTCGGGGCGGCCCAGCAGCACGCCGAGCGGGTCCGCAGCGAGTCCGCGCGGGTCAAGGAGGAGGCACTGTCGGAGGCCGAGCGGGTCACCACGGCCGCGCGCGAGGAGGCCGAGCGCACCCTCGACGAGGCCCGCAAGGCGGCCAACAAGCGGCGTTCCGAGGCGGCCGAGCAGGTCGACACCCTCATCACGGAGACCACCGCCGAGGCCGACAAGCTGCTCACCGAAGCGCAGCAGCAGGCGCAGAAGACCACCGCGGACGCGGAGGCCCAGGCCGACAGCATGGTCGGTGCGGCCCGCACCGAGGCCGACCGGCTGGTGTCCGAGGCGACGGTCGAGGGCAACGCCCGGGTGGAGAAGGCGCGTACGGACGCGGACGAACTGCTCGTCGGCGCCCGCCGGGACGCCACGGCGATAAGGGAGCGGGCCGAGGAGCTGCGCGACCGCATCACGACCGAGATCGAGAACCTGCACGAGCGGGCCCGTCGCGAGGCCTCCGAGACGATGAAGTCGACCGGTGACCGCTGCGACGCGCTCATCAAGGCCTCCGAGGAGCAGCTCGCCAAGGCCCAGGCGAAGGCCAAGGAGCTCGTGTCGGAGGCCAATTCCGAGGCCGGCAAGGTGCGGATCGCCGCCGTCAAGAAGGCCGAGGGGCTCCTGAAGGAGGCCGAGCAGAAGAAGGCGGCGCTCGTGAAGGAGGCCGAGGACCTCAAGGCCGAGGCGATCCGCGAGGCGAGGCGCACGGTCGATGAGGGCAAGCGCGAGCTGGAGATCCTGGTGCGCCGGCGCGAGGACATCAACGCCGAGATCTCGCGTGTCCAGGATGTCCTGGAGGCGTTGGAATCCTTCGAGGCCCCTGTGGGGGGCAAGGACGGCGTCAAGGCGGGCGCCACGGTCGGCGCCCCTCGTTCGGGTGGCAAGTCGTCAGACGGCTAGAACAAAGTGCGAATTCCGGTGTCTTCTGGGGCCTTTGACCAAGTTTTTGGCAAGTCGTCCGAGGGTTAGCCACCCAAAAGGGGTGTCATTCTCCAGATCAAACACGCATCCGCTCGATGACACACCGCTTCGGCCCCTAGGATTCCCCCTATCACCTCACCGGTCTCATTCGACAGGAACCCCATGAGCGACACTTCCCCCTACGGCTTCGAGCTTGTGCGGCGTGGGTACGACCGCGCTCAGGTGGACGAACGCATCTCGAAGCTCGTCTCCGACCGTGACAGCGCTCTGGCCCGTATCACTGCTCTGGAAAAGCGCATCGAGGAGCTCCACCTCGAAACGCAGAACGCCCAGGCTCAGGTCAGCGACGCCGAGCCGTCGTACGCCGGTCTCGGCGCACGTGTCGAGAAGATCCTCCGCCTCGCCGAGGAAGAGGCCAAGGATCTGCGCGAGGAGGCCCGGCGCGCGGCCGAGCAGCACCGCGAGCTCGCCGAGTCGTCGGCCCAGCAGGTTCGCAACGACGCAGAATCGTTCTCTGCGGAGCGCAAGGCCAAGGCCGAGGACGAGGGCGTCCGGATCGTCGAGAAGGCCAAGAGTGACGCCTCGCAGCTGCGCTCCGAGGCTCAGAAGGACGCGCAGTCGAAGCGCGAGGAGGCCGACGCCCTCTTCGAGGAGACCCGTGCCAAGGCCGCACAGGCCGCCGCCGACTTCGAGACGAACCTCGCCAAGCGCCGCGAGCAGTCGGAGCGCGACCTGGCCTCGCGTCAGCAGAAGGCGGAGAAGCGTCTCGCGGAGATCGAGCACCGCGCGGAGCAGCTTCGCCTGGAGGCGGAGAAGCTGCGCACGGACGCCGAGCGCCGTGCCCGTCAGACCGTGGAGACGGCACAGCGCCAGGCCGAGGACATCGTGGCCGACGCCAACGCCAAGGCCGACCGGATCCGTTCGGAATCCGAGCGCGAGCTGGCCGCCCTCACCAACCGCCGCGACTCCATCAACGCCCAGCTGACGAACGTGCGCGAGATGCTCGCCACGCTCACGGGCGCCGCGGTGGCCGCCGCCAGTACGCCGGCCGACGACGAGCCGATCTCCCGGGGTGTCCCGGCTCAGCAGTCCCGGTAAGCGTGTGACGTAGTACGACTGGGCCCGCATCCCCTGCGAGGGGTGCGGGCCTTGGTCATGTGCCCGGCGAAACCGGCCGCTTCCACGGATGTTGCCGCCCTGGTCGGTGTCCGTTCGCCCCCACGATTGGCATCCGCCGCAAGCCGCCCCTAGCGTGGGTCGCATGATCGAGCTCGAGGGGTTGACCAAGCGGTACGGCGAGAAGGTGGCGGTCAACAATCTGACCTTCACCGTCAGACCGGGCATCGTGACGGGCTTCCTCGGCCCCAACGGCGCCGGCAAGTCGACGACCATGCGGATGATGCTGGGGCTCGACCGGCCGACCGCCGGGGACGTCCGTATCGACGGCAAGCACTACGACCAGCTGAAGGACCCGTTCCGGTACATCGGCGCCCTGCTGGACGCCAAGGCCATGCACGGCGGGCGCAGCGCCTTCAACCACCTGCTGTGCCTCGCGCAGAGCAACGGCATTCCGAAGAGCCGGGTGCACGAGGTGCTGGACACGGTCGGCCTCACCGCGGTCGCGAAGAAGAAGGCCAAGGGATTCTCTCTCGGCATGGGGCAGCGGCTCGGCATCGCGGGCGCGCTGCTCGGCGACCCGCGGATCCTGATGTTCGACGAGCCCGTGAACGGCCTCGACCCCGAGGGCATCCACTGGATCCGCAACCTGATGAAGTCGCTGGCCGCGCAGGGCCGTACGGTCTTCGTCTCCTCCCACCTCATGAGTGAGATGGCGCTGACCGCCGACCACCTCGTCGTCATCGGGCAGGGTCGGCTGCTCGCGGACACCTCCATGGCGGACTTCATCGCGCGGAACTCGCGGGCGTACGTCCGCATCCGCTCCCCCCACCGCGAGCGGCTGCTCGACGTGCTGCACGGCGCCGGGATCACCGCCGTGCAGGCCGGCAACGGCACGCTGGAAGTCGACGGCTGGAAGCCCGAGTACATCGGGGAGCTCGCGGCGCAGCACCAGATCGTGCTGCACGAGCTGAGCCCCCAGCAGGCCTCCCTGGAGGAGGCGTTCATGCAACTGACCGCGGAGTCGGTCGAGTACCACGCACATGCCGACACGTCCCTCGCACCGCAACCGCAGTGGGGCGACGGCTGGAAGGGGAACTGACCATGGCGGCGATCCAGGTCGTCCGGTCCGAGTGGACCAAGATCCGGTCGGTGGCGTCCACGGTGTGGACGCTCTCCCTCGCCGTGGTCGTCACCATCGCGCTCGGCATGCTGATCTCGGCGTTGTCGAAGAACGAGTTCGACGCCATGAGCCGCAGCGACCAGCTGTCCTTCGACCCGACGTTCATCAGCTTCGCGGGCATGAGCCTCGGGCAGCTGGCGATGATCGTGTTCGGTGTGCTCGTCGTGTCGAACGAGTACAGCACCGGCATGATCCGCACCTCGCTGGCCGCCGTACCGCAGCGCGGCACCTTCCTGTTCAGCAAGATCGCGGTCGCGACCGGGCTCTCGCTCGTCGTCGGCATGGCCACCAGCTTCGTCGCCTTCTTCCTGGGGCAGGCGATGCTGGGCACCCACAAGGCGTCGATCGGCGACTCCGGCGTGCTGCGCGCGGTCATCGGCGGCGGCCTCTACATGACCCTGATCGCGATGTTCTCGATGGGCGTCGCCGCGATGCTGCGCTCGCCGATGCTGTCGCTGGGCATCCTGATGCCGTTCTTCTTCCTGATCTCCAACATCCTGGGCAACGTCGACGCGACGAAGAAGATCGGCCGCTACCTGCCCGACCAGGCCGGCAGCAAGATCATGCAGGTGGTCACCCCCATCGACGACGACACACCGTACGGTCCCTGGGGCGGCCTCGGGATCATGGCGCTGTGGGTGGTCGCCGCGCTCCTCGGCGGTTACGTCCTGCTCAAGAAGAGGGACGCCTGAAGACACAGCGGGACGCCTGAGGCTTCGGGCTTTGCTTTCATTTGAGCGGAACCGTCAGCGCCCCGATAAGCTCCTAACCCTTACGGGGGGCGTGTGCCCCGCTGTCCTGAACCTTGCGATGGGTGCGGAGCATGATCGAGGCAGTCGGCCTGACGAAGCGCTACGGCGACAAGACCGCTGTGTACAACCTTTCCTTCCAGGTGCGGCCCGGGGCCGTCACCGGCTTCCTCGGGCCCAACGGCTCGGGCAAGTCGACGACGATGCGCATGATCCTCGGCCTGGACAACCCCACCTCGGGGCAGGTGACGATCGGCGGCTATCCGTACCGCAAGCTGCCCAACGCGCCCCGCCAGGTCGGTGCGCTGCTCGACGCCAAGGCGGTGCACGGCGGCCGGGCCGCCCGCAACCACCTGCTGTGTCTGGCCCAGCTGTCCGGCATCCCGGCCCGCCGGGTCGACGAGGTGCTCGGCGTGGTCGGCCTCCAGGACGTGGCGAGAAAACGCTCCAAGGGCTTCTCCCTCGGCATGGGCCAGCGACTCGGCATCGCCGCCGCGCTGCTCGGTGACCCCCAGGTGCTGCTGTTCGACGAGCCGGTCAACGGCCTCGACCCCGAGGGCATCCTGTGGGTGCGGAACCTGATGAAGGCGCTCGCCGCGGAGGGCCGCACCGTCTTCGTCTCCTCACACCTCATGAGCGAGATGGCGCTGACCGCCGACCACCTGATCGTGATCGGACGCGGGCAAATGCTCGCCGACATGAGCATCAAGGACTTCATCTCGGCCAACTCGGCCGACTTCGCGCGCGTCCGTACACCCGACACCGACCCGCAGCTGCGCGAGAAGCTGTCGTCCGCGCTCACCGAGGCGGGCGGGCACGTGATGCCGGAGCAGGACGGCGGACTGCGTGTGACGGGGCTGCCGCTGCCGCGCATCAGCGACATCGCGCACGACACCGACGTACGCCTGTGGGAGCTGTCGCCGCACCAGGCCTCGCTGGAGGAGGCGTACATGCGGATGACGCAGGGCGCCGTCGACTACCGCTCGACCGTCGACCAGAGGGCCGGGCTCCAGCAGCCGCTGCCGCCGGGTGCGCAGCCGCCGATGCCGATGCCGGGGCAGGGCCAGCCGGGCTGGTACGCACCGCCGCCGCCCCAGCAGGGCGGGCAGCCGTTCTCGATGCCGCAGGGGCAGCCGCCCGCGGGCCCGTACGGCGCTCCCGTCGCCGTGCCGGGCCCCGGTGCCGGTGCGCCCAACCCGTACGCCCCGCAGGCGCCGTACGCCCCGCAGGCCCCGGCCGCCGCGCGGCCCGCCGCGCCCGCGGCCCCCGTCTTCGCCCCGGGAGCTCCTGCCCCCGCCTCCTCCGCCCCTGCCGCCGACCTGAACAAGCCCGAGGACGCCCGATGAGCACCCCGCAGCCCCAGACGCCGCAGGCCGCACCCACCTGGCAGGCGGCACCCGGACCGTCGCACCCCACGTACACCTCGCCGATCCCCGTCGTGCGCACGCACCTCGGGCACGCGATCGCCTCGGAGTGGACGAAGATCAGGTCGGTGCGCTCCACGATGTGGACGCTCGGCGTGTTCGTGCTGCTCGTCATCGGCATCGGCCTCGCGACCGGCGCGCTGGTCGCCGCCAACTCGGACGAGGAGAGCCTCGCGGGCGAGAACCCGCTGTCGTTCGGCTTCTTCGGGCTGCTCCTCGGCAGCATGTGCGTCATCACGCTCGGCGTGCTGACCACGGCCGCGGAGTACAGCACCGGCATGATCCGGACCACGATGGTGGCATGCCCCTCGCGCGGCCGGGTCCTCGCGGCGAAGGCGATCGTGTTCTTCTCGGTCGCGTTCGTGGTGACGCTGGTGTCGGCCCTGCTGGTCGCGCTGGCGGACGTCGCCATGCTGGAGGGCGCCAAGGAGCCGTCCGGCCAGGAGTGGCTGAAGGGCACGGTCGGCATCTCGCTCTACATCGCGCTGCTCGGCCTGCTCTCGCTGGTGGTCGGCTCGATCATCCGGCACTCCGCGGGCGCGATCACCATCATGATCGCCCTTGTGCTGGCCCCTCTGGTCATCGCGCTGTTCATGCTCTCGGCGTCCCTGGAGAACCTGCGCCAGGCTCTGTTCGAGTACTCGATCCCGAACCAGCTCAGCGTCTTCTACTCCAACTCCCTCACCGAGACGGGCCCATCCGGCTGGGACCCGCTGTGGATCGCCGTCGGCGTGACGGCCGCCGCCTTCGCGGGCGCGTTCGCGCTGCTGGAGCGGCGGGAGGTGTAGCCGAGGGATCCGACGTGTGGACCGAGGGGTTCCTAGAACCTCGGCGCGTTCCGGGACCGCTGCACCCGCGTGGTGCGGCGGTCCTTCGCGTTCCAGCACGCCTTGTGCCAGTGGCGGCGCTCGTCGACGCCCGAGTGCTCGGGCCAGGCGACGACGTGCGGGACGCCGTCCGGGATCAGCTGCTCGCAGCCCGGGCAGCGGTACGCCTTGCCCTGGGCGCTCGCCCCGGCCACATGACGCACGCTCCACTGCTCGCCCCGCCAGTCCTCGGCGGACTGGAAGCCGCCGTAGCGGCCGGAGCGGTCGTCCTCGGCGCTCCGGCCGGACGAGCCTGACGAACCGACTCCCTTGGGTCGGTTGCGACGCGGGGACACGGGACACCTCACGGGGCTATACAGGAAGCGGGCCGCGTCCAGCCTACGCGGCACGGACGGGGGTACGCGTACGGCACCAACCCCCACAAGTCCCCCTCCCGGGCGCCCATTCTGCAGACAATCCGCAAATCTCTTCGCCAGGCCGTGTCCTCGGCACGTGTCAGACGGTTATGCCGGGTGGGGGAGCTCCGCGTCGGAGCCAAGGAAGCAGGAAGAGCGATGCACGTAGGAAGTTTCGTGTTGGCTGCCCAGTTCCCGGGGCAGGGCCAGGGGGAGGCGCTGCACCGCGCGGTCCGCTCGGCCGAAGTGGCCGAGGAGGCCGGGCTGGACGCGGTCTGGCTGGCCGAGCACCACTTCGTACCGTACGGCACGTGCCCGTCGGCCATCACGCTGGCGGCGCTACTGCTCGGCCGCACCCGCCGCATCCAGGTCGGCACCGCCGTCAGCGTGCTGCCCACCACCCACCCCGTGGCGCTCGGCGAACAGGCCGCGCTGCTGCACATGACGAGCGGCGGGCGTTTCTCGCTCGGCGTGGGGCGCGGCGGGCCCTGGGTCGACCTGGAGGTGTTCGGCTCGGGCCTCGAGGCGTACGAGTCGGGGTTCCCCGAATCACTCGATCTGCTGGTGCGCTGGCTGCGCGAGCCCTCGGTCTCCGCCTCGGGCGAGCGGTTCGCCTTCCGCGAGGTCCCCGTCGTCCCGAGGCCCTCGGAGGCGCTGACGGACACGGCGGGCCCGGAGGTCGTCGTCGCGTGCACCTCTCCGGCGAGCGTGCGGCTGGCCGCCGAGCGCGGGCTGCCGATGCTGCTCGGGATGCACGTCGGGGACGAGGAGAAGGCCGAGATGGTCGCGCTGTGGCGCAGGCACGCGCGCGCGTCCGGGCATCCCCCGGAGCAGGTCCTCGGGGCGGCCCATGTGTCGGCCGGCGTCTGCCAGATCGCGGACCGGCGCCAGGACGCGGTCGAGACGCTGACGAAGGCGATGCCGGGCTGGCTGAAGCAGGGGCTCGGCGCCCATGTCACGGTCGACGGCCGCGAGCGCTCGATGCGCGATCCGCTCGCCTACACCGAACTCCTCTGCGGACTGCACCCGGTGGGCACTCCGCGGCTGTGCGCCGACCGCCTCGCCGCGACCAGCGAGCGGACCGGCGTCTCCCGGTTCGCCCTGCTCACGGAGGGCTCGGGAGACCTGGCGGCCACCGAGGAGAACATCCGGCGGCTGGGTGCCGAGGTCATCCCGCACCTCGGCTGAACGGCCCTGTCCGGCAGGGAGCTTGCCGCCCCGGTACTGAAGCACCTCCCGCGTACGGAGCGGCAAGCCAGCAGCTCACTGCGTCAGCAGTCCCGAAGCTCCGGGGACTGGTTCAACAGCTGGTTGCGCGCCGAGGTGAAACGGGCCAGCGTCTCGTCGACGGAGGAGTCCAACGGGAACACCGCCACCCGGTGGCAGTTCTGGAACGCCAGCCGCACGCCGAAGTGCCGTTGCAGCGCGCCGCGTATCGCGTCACTCGCAAGCGCACGCAGCAGCTGACCGCGTGCCTGCTCGTCCGGCGGAGGCGTCTGGTTGTCGGCGAACTGACCGCCGTCGACCTTCAGCTGGGCCACCAGGGAGCTGATCATCTCCCATGCGTAGGGCAGGGAGGTCCGGACGCAGTCGACGAAGGCAGCTTCGTCGACCTCGCCTCGCTCGGCCTGTTCGAGTAGGGCCGGTGAGACGTCGAGCGACATGGGTTCTCCTCTCGCACCCCCGATCAACAGGGGTTGCCGGACAGATAAAGGGAGTTCGCGATATCGAACACGCTGTGTACACAACTCGCGACCTCCCGTTTACTACCGTAAGCAACGGACGGTGACGGCACCAGGAGAATGCGTACATGCGGAGACCTCATTAGGCACACAATCGGCCACAACCGAACAGGTATGTTCCGGGCCGAATCGCGTGCACTGGGGCCCGTCGAGTAGCGTTGCCGACCATGCGTCTCGTCATCGCCCGGTGCTCCGTCGACTACGCCGGCCGGCTCACCGCCCACCTCCCCTCCGCCCCCCGTCTCATCCTGGTGAAGGCGGACGGCAGCGTCTCGATTCACGCGGACGACCGGGCCTACAAGCCCCTGAACTGGATGTCGCCGCCCTGCACGCTGAAGGAGGGTTCCGGCGAGGAGGAAGGCGTCTGGACCGTCATCAACAAGGCGGGCGAGAAGCTCATCATCACGATGGAGGAAGTTCTCCACGACTCCTCGCACGAACTGGGCGTCGACCCCGGCCTGATCAAGGACGGCGTGGAAGCGCACCTCCAGGAGCTCCTCGCCGACCGCATCGAGACCCTCGGCGAGGGCTACACGCTCATCCGCCGCGAGTACATGACGGCCATCGGCCCGGTCGACATCCTGTGCCGGGACGCGGACGGCCGGACCGTCGCGGTGGAGATCAAGCGGCGCGGTGAGATCGACGGGGTCGAGCAACTCACCCGCTACCTGGAGCTGTTGAACCGCGATCCCCATCTCGCCCCGGTCCGCGGCGTCTTCGCCGCCCAGGAGATCAAGCCGCAGGCCCGCGTCCTCGCCACGGACCGCGGCATCGGCTGCACGGTCCTCGACTACAACGCCCTGCGGGGCATCGAGGACGACAAGCTGCGGTTGTTCTGACGCTCACGTCGCCACGACGTGAAGGGCCCGGTCCGTTTCCTCGGACCGGGCCCTTCCGTGCTGTGCCTGCGCGCCTGTACGGGCGTCAGATCACCGACTCCGCGCTGCTCGGGGAGCCGGCCTCGCTGGTCTCCGGGGCGCCGGCGGAGCTGCTCGTCTCCACCGGTGAGGACGCCGGGCCGCCGCTGGCCGAGTCGGAGGTCGCCGGGGAGGAGGCCGGCGGGCTCGTCGGTGTCGGCGGCGTCGACGGGGACGTCGAAGTCGACGGCGGCGTCGACGGGGACGTGGAAGTGGTCGGCGGCTTCGTCGGCGAGGTCGTCGGCGGGGACGAGGACGGCGGCTTCGTCGTCGACGGCTTGGACGGCGAGCTCGACGAACCGCTGCTCGGCCCCTGCGTCCCGCTCGGCCGGTCGGACGGCTCTGCCGGGTCCGTGGGCGTCGGGTCGTCGGAGGTGCCGTACGTGCCGTCCGGGCCCGGATCGGTCGGGCGGCTGGTGGCCGCACCGGTGTCACCGGAGCCGTCGTCGTTCTTCGGCACGTCCGCGCCCAGGCTGCCGTCGTTCAGGCCCTGGCTGGCCGACGGGTTGACGCCGACCTGGTCGGACGGGTTGTTGGGGTCGTTCTCCGAGGTCGCCCCGAGCGTCACCACCGTGCCGAGCACGGCCACCAGCAGCGCGCCCGCGCCGGCCGCCACGAGGTTGCGCCGGGCGAGGCCCTTGAGGCCGCCCCGGGCCTTGTGCGACGCCCCTGACGGAAGCGGTGCCGGCGACGACGTCTGATAGGTGACCAGCGTGGAGCTGTCGGCCGGCCGCTGAAGCTGGGGAAACGCCGCCGGGACGCCGCCAGGAGGCGACTGCGACTCCTCGTACCGGGCGTCCGGCACCTCCTCCCCCGCCATCGCGGCGAAGGCGGGCACGGTGCCCGAGCGGTCGGCGACCAGGGCGAGGGCCCGGCGCCCGGCGACGGCGCCGCGCTTGTCGGCGAGGGTGCCGCGCAGGCCGATGGAGGCCTCCAGTTCGGCACGGGCCCGGTCGAGCTGTCCTCCGCAGAGCGCGAGGATGCCCAACTCGTGGTGGAAGTAGGCCTGTTCCCACACGTCCCCGGCGAGCCGGGCGGCCTCGGCGCCGGAGCGCAGCGTCCGCTCCCAGGCGCTCCAGTGCCCACCCGCGGCGAACGCGGGTGCCGCCGTGCGGGCCAGCTGCACGGTGGCGCTCTCCTCGTCCTCGGCGGGCGGTGTCGTGCCCGGCGCGAGGAGAGCGAGGGCGGCGAGCAGGGCGTCCGCCTCGGCGCACACCCGCTCGGGGGTGACCGAGGGGTGACCGGCCCACCAGGCGTAGTGCCGGGCGGCTGTGCGGGCGCCGGCCTCGACGTCGTCGCCGTAGCCGGCGGCCTCCAGCTGGGTCTGCACGCCGGCGGCGAGGCGGTAGCGGGAGCCGACCGGGGAGACCAGGCCGCAGGAGACCAGCTCGCCGAGGGCGGCGTCCGCGTGGGTGTCGCCGACGAGGGCAGGCAGGTGCGCCTGGTGGGGTACCTCGCCGCCGAGCGCGACGGCGAACCGCAGGGTGGCACGCGCCGAGTCGCTGAGCCGGGTGGCGAGCAGCGGGGCGGGCGCGGCGGCCTCCCCGAGCGCGGGCAGGGGTACGTTCTCGCCCTCGTCCGGGGCGGAGGACGGGTCCGCGGATGTGCCGAAGGGCGCGTCGACCGGTGTGGCGTCGGCGAAGACGCCGAACTCGCCGGCGGCACCGGCTCCGGCCCGCAGTCGGTCGCGGTGCCGCAGCAGCGCCCCGGCCTGGACGAACCGCAACGGCAGGCCCTCGGACTCGAACCAGAGGTCGCCGGCCCAGTTGGCTTCTTCCTCCGTGAGGACGCGGTCGACGGCGCGTTCCAGGAGTTCCACGCCGTCGGCGCGCTCCAGTCCGCCGAGGAAGACCTCTTCGAGGGCGGAGTCGGCGGACGGGGCGGGCACGTCGGGCGTGGCCGCGACCAGGAAGGCGCACTCGGGCGTGGCGTCCAGCAGCTCGTCCAGGGCGGCGCCGCCGAACTCGATGTCGTCGAGGACGACGACAGCGCCGATCTCACGGACGTAGGAGAGCAGTTCGTCCCGGTCCGGTCGGTGCAGGGGCGCGTCGTGAACGGCGTAGAACAGGTCGTGGAGCAGGTCGCTCGACGTGCGGCGGTAGCCGCTCAGGCGGACGACGCCGTCGGGGGCGAGGTCCGCGCAGTCCTCGGCGACGACGTCGAGAAGGCTGGTGCGGCCGGAGCCGGCCGGGCCGGTGAGGCGTACGGAGCGGCCGCGGGCGAGCAGCCGTACCAGCCGCTCGCGCTCCTCCTGGCGGGCCAGGAGCGGCAGCTCCGGCCGGGTCGGGCCGGGCGGCACCGGTGGTCTGGCCGCGCGGGCGACCTCTGCGCGTTCGGCCGCGCCGAGCTTCTCGGGACGGCCGGGGCGCTCGCCCGGCGGGCAGGCCTCTATCTCGCTGCCGTCGACCGGGTTGACGGTGAGCAGGTAGTCGCCCGCGACGAGCTGCACCGTGCGGGCGAGTGCGGGCGCGTGCTGCCCGAAGTCCGATGTGAGGGAGTCCCTGGGCGGCCTCCGGCTCGACGCGTGGGCGTCACCGTCGTGGCCGTACTCCTCGGGCTCCCGGTTGTTCGGGTCCATAAGGTCAAGCCCCCCAAAAGCGTCGTGTGCCAGCTCCGGCCCCTCCCGGCCTGTTGCACACCGCGCTGTCGCTTCTGGTCCGGGCCCGCTCGAGGGTAGTCAGCAGCGGGCGACCGAACCCTAAACCTTTGCACAGTATCTACGACAGCCCGGGGTCCCGCGCCGTCCGAGACGTCACAGTCTCATGAGGATTGCGCACGACGTGTGTTTCGCAACCGGAAACTCCCGGCCGCCTTGCCCCACCTGTACCGGACGTCACACCCGGGGCAGTGACTCCACCCCGATACCGCCCTCGATCGCGAGGATCCGGTGCAGTCGCGTGGCGACCAGCAGGCGCTGCATCTGCGGCGGTACGCCGCGCAGCACGAGCCGTCGGCCGCAGCGGCCGGCGCGCCGGTGTGCCCCCATGATCACTCCGAGGCCGGTGGCGTCCCAGGAGTCCAGCTCGGACAGGTCGAGCACCAGGTCGCCGACTCCGTCGTCGACGGCCGTGTGCAGGACCGTACGGGCGTCCGCCGCGCTGCGGACGTCGAGGCGGCCCCCGACGACCAGCTCGGCGTGGTCGCCCCTGATGTACATATGCGCTCCCCGTGCGTCGTCTCGTGCTCCGCGGAAGTGAAAGGCCGGTGATGCAACCTCTGACTGCGTTGGACGGTCAGAGGTTGCCGTCCGTAAGCGAACCGATACCGAATTCACCCGGGGGTGTGATGCCCCAGGGGCCTGTGCGGTTTCGGGTTGATCGGTGCTTGATCAGTGCTTGTAGAAGCCCTGCCCGCTCTTGCGCCCGATGTCACCGGCGTCAACCATCCGGCGCATCAGCTCCGGTGGGGCGAACTTCTCGTCCTGGGACTCGGTGTAGATGTTGCTGGTGGCGTGCAGCAGGATGTCGACGCCGGTGAGGTCCGCCGTGGCGAGCGGCCCCATCGCGTGGCCGAAGCCCAGCTTGCAGGCGAGGTCGATGTCCTCGGCGGTGGCCACGCCCGACTCGTACAGCTTCGCCGCCTCGACGACGAGCGCCGAGATGAGACGGGTCGTCACGAAGCCGGCCACGTCACGGTTGACGACGATGCAGGTCTTGCCGACGGACTCGGCGAACTCCCGTGCGGTGGCGAGGGTTTCGTCGCTCGTCTTGTAGCCGCGCACCAGCTCGCACAGCTGCATCATGGGGACCGGCGAGAAGAAGTGCGTGCCGACCACGCGCTCCGGGCGCTCCGTCGCGGCCGCGATCTTGGTGATCGGGATGGCGGAGGTGTTGGAGGCGAGCACGGCGTCGTCCCGCACGATCTTGTCGAGGGCGCCGAAGATCTCGTGCTTGACCTCGAGCTTCTCGAAGACGGCCTCGACGACGATGTCGGCGTCGGCCACGGCGTCCAGGTCGGTGGTCGTGGTGATCCGGGCGAGGGCGGCGTCGGCGTCGTGCGCCTCCAGCCTGCCCTTGCTCACGAACCTGTCGTACGAGGCCTTGATGCCGTCGGTGCCACGCTTGAGTGCCGCCTCGGTGACGTCACGCAGGACGACGTCCCAGCCCGCCTGCGCGGAAACCTGGGCGATACCGGAACCCATCAGGCCGGCGCCGATGACGGCAAGCTTCCGTGCCACTGTGCGACTCCCCTTTGAATGACTGCACACGAGCGCTTACAGGCTGTTGACGATTGCCTCTCCGGCGGACCCTAGCGAAGGTGAGGGGCTGTGTGACCGGTAAGTAATGCGCGTCACGTCTCATCTGACGGACATCACACCGGCACGGCTCAGCGCTCTCCTCGTACGGCGTAGTTGAGCACCTTCTCGCCCAACAGGTCCTCGATGTCGCCGAGAAGCACGAGCACCTCTCGTGACACTTCGTCCGGATTGCGCCCGGCCACCATCTCACGGCCGGCGGCGACGAGGACGGTCCGGCCGATCCGGCGGATCTGACCGGCGATCAGGCCCGGCAAGCGGGTCCTCGGACGTCGCACCGACGTCCTCCCTGAGCGCCCCAGCTGTCGATGACGCCGGCGCCGGGCAGGTTGGACCTTTTGTCGCACTTCATGCCGTTCCGTCGTCCGGCGGACGCTGTGCGGGAGGCGTACGCCGGCTCGGGCGCGTCGGCCGCCCGAGCTTTACGGCGTCCTGGTGGCCCTCGGCCTCGCCGCGTCGGCCGTGACAGTGGGCACACGGGTCTTCCGGACGTCCGGAGCGTAATTAGGCTGACGTCATGGTCAATCTGACGCGCATCTACACGAAGACCGGCGACAAGGGCACCACCAACCTCGGTGACATGAGCAGGGTCGCCAAGACCGACGTCCGGATCACCGCGTACGCCGACGCGAACGAGGCGAACGCGGTGATCGGCACGGCGATCGCGCTGGGCGGGCTGGACGAGGAGATCGTCAAGGTCCTGACCCGGGTGCAGAACGACCTGTTCGACGTGGGCGCGGACCTGTCGACGCCGGTGACGGAGAAGCCGGAGTTCCCGCCCCTGCGGGTGGAGCAGTTCTACGTCGACAAGCTGGAGGCGGACTGCGACCGCTTCAACGAGCGGCTGGAGAAGCTCCGCTCCTTCATCCTCCCGGGGGGAACCCCGGGTGCGGCCCTCCTCCACCAGGCATGCACGGTCGTACGGCGGGCCGAGCGGTCCACGTGGGCGGCGATGGAGGTGCACGGCGAGGTGATGAACCCGCTCACCGCGACCTACCTCAACCGCCTGTCCGACCTGCTGTTCATCCTGGCGCGGGCGGCGAACAAGGACCAGGGCGACGTCCTGTGGGTGCCGGGCGGCGAACGCTGACGTCAGCCGCCGGCCGGCGGCCGCAGCGCCTGGACCAGTCCCACCAGGACGAGCGCTCCCCCGACGCACATCATCACCACGCCGACCTTCGTCAAGGTCACGACCGAGGTCTGGACATCCCCGGTGAACAGCCACAGCACCAGGCCGACCCCGAAGGTGCCGACGCCCTCCAGCAGGTTCTTCATCGCCTTGCTCATCGCCGGGCACTCTCCTTCATAAGGCTGGTCCGGTGTTCCGGCTGGGTTCCCGCCGGTGCCTTCTTCGGCCAGATCAGATACGCCAGCGCGACCAGGCCGTGGATGCCGGCGGCCCTGAGCGCGGCTCCTTGGAAGGCGCGCAGGGACGAGACGTCACCGGAGTCGCCGACGTACCAGACCGCTCCCTGGAGCAGGGCGCACGCCACCGCCGCGGCCAGGAGCGTCCGCAGCCAGAGGCGGCCCTCGTGCCGGGCCCGCGCCATGCCGTACCGCGGAGGGCCCACGGGCTTCGGCGCGCCGCCGAGGCGGTGGGCCGCGTGGCCGTCGAGCCAGCGGATCGTGTAGTGGCCGTAGGCGACGGTGTAGCCGATGTAGAGCGCCGCCAGACCGTGTTCCCAGCTCGGTTCGGCGCCGTTCTTCAGGTCGATCGCCGTCACGACGAACAGGACCAGCTCCAGCACCGGCTCGCACAGCAGCAGCACCACGCTCGTCCGGCGCCTCTTCAGCAGATAGCGGACGGCCAGGCCCAGCGCCAGCAGCACCCAGAATCCGACCTCGCAGGCGATGATCAACGCGACGATCACGGTTCGCTCCCTTCGGTCACCTTTCCAGGCTCCCGGCGGGATCCGGGCGAGGCGTCGTCGGCGGTGACGAAGTCGCGGTACATCGAAGGATGCAGTACGGGACCGTCCCCGGGAAGCACGCGTGCGGCGCGCGGGCCGTGTTGGATGGAGCCATGGCCCCGCGACCGCCCCGACCGCACCGCTTCGACGTGTGCGTCGCCGGCACCGGACTGCTCTGCGGTGTGCTGGTGTGGGCGCTCGGCCTGTACTCCAACCCCGGACGGACCGTGCCCGGAGCGTGGGTGCTCGCGCCGCTCGCCGTGATGTCCGCGCTGGAGCTGCTGCGCCGGACCAGGCCCCAGCTGGCCCTCTCCGTCGGGACCGTCATGGTGGTCGCCGACCAGTTCACCCGCGGCAACATCGTGACGGTCACCATGTACACGGACCTGATGTACGCGGCCGCCCTGTACGGCAGTCCGTCCGCCGCCCGCCGCCTGCCCGTCACCACGGGACTGGTCACGGTGGGCGTGACGATCGGGTTCGTGGCCTGGTGGCGGGTACCGGAGGCGTTGCTCATCGGGTTCGTGACCGGCGTGGTGTCCTTCGCCCCGGCCGCCACCGGCGCCCTGGTCCGCTCTCACCGCGACGCCGCCGAGACGGCCCGGCTGCGCGCCGACCAGACCGCGCTGCTCGCCGAGATGGACCGCTCCCAGGCGGTCGTCGCCGAGCGCTCCCGGATGGCCCGCGAACTGCACGACCTGGTCGCGGGCCATCTCTCCGCGATCGCCATCCACTCCACGGCCGCGCTCTCCCTGAACGACCCCGCGACCTCCCGGGACGCGCTCGGTGTCATCCGTGAGAACAGCGTCGAGGGGCTGGCCGAGATGCGGCGGCTCATCGGCATCCTGCGCGACAGCAGCGGCGACCTCGAACCGGCCGCCGCCCCGACGCTCGACGGCCTCGGCTCCCTGGTCGAGGGCGCCCGCGCCAACGGCCTCGACATCACCCTCGACACCGAGTACGGCCCGCTGCCCGCGCCGGTCGAACTCGCCGCCTACCGCATCGTCCAGGAGTCGCTGACCAACGCCCTCAAACACGCCTGCCCCGGCCGCGTCACCGTGGCGCTCGCCCAGCGGGACGGCTCGCTGACCGTTGCGGTCACCAGCCCGTACGGCGACCGGGACGGCCCGCGCGCACCGGGCTCGGGCGCCGGACTCGTCGGCATGCGGGAGCGGACGGCGCTGCTGGGCGGCACGTTCGAGGCCGGCCCCGAGGACACGCTCTGGACCGTACGCGCCACGCTTCCCCTCACTCAAGGAGACCCCGCATGAGCCGACCCGTCCGGGTCCTTGTCGCCGAGGACCAGTCGGCCGTCCGCGCCGGACTGGTCCTCATCCTGCGCAGCGCCCCCGACATCGAGGTGGTCGGCGAGGCCGCGGACGGTGAGCAGGCGGTGGCACTGGCCCGCGAACTGCGGCCCGACGTGGTGCTGATGGATGTTCAGATGCCGCGTCTGGACGGGGTGTCGGCGACCCGCCGGGTCGTCGCGGAGAACCTTGCCGACGTGCTGGTGCTGACCACCTTCGACCTCGACGAGTACGTCTTCGGCGCGCTGCGGGCGGGGGCCGCCGGGTTCCTGCTGAAGAACACGGAGGCGAAGGACCTCATCGAAGCCGTCCGCACGGTGGCCCGCGGCGAGGGCATCGTCGCACCGGCCGTCACCCGGCGCCTGATCGCCGAGTTCGCGGCGAAGCCGGTACGGGAACCGGGGGCCGACCCGGCGATCCTCGACTCCCTCACCCGCCGGGAGCGCGAGGTGCTGTCCTGCCTCGGCGAGGGGATGTCCAACGCCGGCATCGCGGCGCGCCTCGACATGGCCGAGGCCACGGTGAAGACGCACGTCAGCCGGCTGCTGGGGAAGCTGGAGCTGCGCAGCCGGGTCCAAGCGGCCGTGCTCGCACAGGAGTTGGGCATCTGAAGCCACTTCAGGAGTACTGGTCCAGACCTATTGACCTATGGTCCAGACCTTTCTATTCTCGCGGCACCGTGGGCGTGAAGGCTCAGTCGCGCCCCCAACCCAGAGGAGGCGCCGCATGCGCTTCAGACACAGAGCCGCGGCAGCGTTCGCGACACTGATGCTCCCCTTCGCCGGCCTGGTCGGCCTCGCGAGCCCCGCCCAGGCCGCGACGTCCGCCACCGCCACCTACACCAAGGCCTCCGACTGGGGCACCGGCTTCGAGGGCAAGTGGACGGTGAAGAACACCGGCACCACCTCCCTCAGCTCCTGGACCGTCGAGTGGGACTTCCCCTCCGGTACGTCCGTCACCTCCGCCTGGGACGCCGACGTCACGTCGTCCGGCACCCACTGGACCGCCAGGAACAAGTCCTGGAACGGCACCCTCGCCCCCGGCGCCTCCGTCTCCTTCGGCTTCAACGGCACCGGCTCCGGCTCCCCCGCCAACTGCAGGCTCAACGGGGGCGGTTGCGACGGCACCACCGTCCCCGGCGACGCGGCCCCCTCCGCCCCCGGCACCCCTACCGCCTCCGACGTCACCAACACCTCCGTGAAACTGGCCTGGAGCGCGGCCACCGACGACAAGGGCATCAAGAACTACGACGTCCTGCGCGACGGTGCGAAGATCGCCACCGTGACGACGACCTCGTACACCAGCACCGGCCTCACCGCCGGCACCGCCTACTCCTACTCCGTCCAGGCCCGCGACACCGCCGACCAGACCGGCCCGGTCAGCGGCGCGGTCGCCGTCCGCACCACCGGCGGCACCACCGACCCGCCGCCCACCGGCTCCAAGACCAAGCTCGGCTACTTCACCGAGTGGGGCGTCTACGGCCGCAACTACCACGTCAAGAACCTGGTGACCTCGGGCTCGGCCGCGAAGATCACCCACATCAACTACGCGTTCGGCAACGTCAAGGACGGCAAGTGCGTCGTCGACGACACCTACGCCGCCTACGACAAGGCCTACACCGCCGACCAGTCCGTCAGCGGCACCGCCGACACCTGGGACCAGCCGCTGCGCGGCAACTTCAACCAGCTGCGCCAGCTCAAGGCCAAGTACCCACACATCAAGGTGCTGTACTCCTTCGGCGGCTGGACCTACTCCGGCGGCTTCGCCCAGGCCGCCGCCAACCCGGCCGCCTTCGCCGCCTCCTGCAAGGCCGTCGTGGAGGACCCGCGCTGGGCCGACGTGTTCGACGGCATCGACATCGACTGGGAGTACCCGAACGCCTGCGGACTGACCTGCGACACCTCAGGCCCCGCGGCCTTCAGGAACCTGATGCAGGGCCTGCGCTCGGCGTTCGGCTCGAACTACCTGGTCACCGCCGCCATCACCGCCGACGGTTCCTCCGGCGGCAAGATCGACGCGGCCGACTACGGCGGCGCCGCCCAGTACCTCGACTGGTACAACGTGATGACGTACGACTACTTCGGCGCTTTCGACGCGGACGGCCCGACCGCCCCGCACTCGCCGCTCACCTCGTACTCCGGCATCCCGGCCGCGGGCTTCAACTCCGCCGACGCGATCGCCAAGCTGAAGTCGAAGGGCGTCCCGTCCGCCAAGCTCCTGCTCGGCATCGGCTTCTACGGCCGAGGCTGGACCGGCGTCACCCAGTCCGCCCCCGGCGGCACGGCGACCGGTGCGGCACCCGGTACCTACGAGGCGGGCATCGAGGACTACAAGGTGCTCAAGACGTCCTGCCCGGTCACTGGCACCGTCGCGGGCACGGCGTACGCGCACTGCGGCAGCAACTGGTGGTCCTACGACACGCCCTCGACGATCGCCGGGAAGATGACCTGGGCCAAGAACCAGGGCCTGGGCGGCGCGTTCTTCTGGGAATTCAGCGGTGACACCGCGGGCGGCGAGCTGGTGAGCGCCATCAACAACGGGCTGTCGTAAAGAGGCTCGCTAGGCGACGTTGACGCGCTGTCCGGGCGGGGCTGCCTCCAGCCACGCGAGGAAACCGGTCAGCGCGTCCTCGCTCATGGCGAGCTCGAGACGCGTGCCCCGGTGCAGACAGGTGAGGATGATCGCGTCGGAGAGCAGTGCCAGCTCCTCCTCGCCCTCGGGGAGGCGGCGGCCCGCCACCTCGATCAGGGAGCGCTCCAGGACGCGGCGCGGGCGGTAGGCGTAGGAGAAGACGCGGTACCACTCGACGCGGTCGCCGTTGTAGCGGGCGACACCATAGCTCCAGCCCTTGCCGCTGGTGTCCGGCTTCTCGGAGACGTCCCAGCGCAGGGAACAGTCGAAGGTGCCGCCGGAGCGCTGGATGAGCCTGCGACGCAGACCGAAGACGAACAGCCCCAGTGCCACCAGGGCCACGACGATTCCGCACACAGTCAGAGCGAGGACCATCGACACCGACCTCCTCGTCTCCTAGGTACCCGGAAAAGGTAACGGAACGGAAAAAACATCCATATCTGCCTCAGCCGCGGTCGGCTCCGGATTGCTCCGGTGCCGGCCGCGGCTGAGTGACGTCATCGCATCCGCGCTGGGATCAGCGCGCCGCCGCCGCTCGCAGTCGAACGTCCGCACGACGCTCGGCGTGGGCGTCGCCCTCCGCCTTCGCGCGCTCGAGCTCGCGCTCCGCGCGCTGGACGTCGATCTCGTCCGAGAGCTCGGCGATCTCGGCCAGCAGCGACAGCTTGTTGTCGGCGAACGAGATGAAACCGCCGTGCACCGCGGCGACGACCGTTCCACCATCACTCGTACGGATGGTCACCGGGCCCGACTCCAGCACACCGAGCAGCGGCTGGTGACCGGGCATGACGCCGATGTCGCCGGACGTGGTGCGCGCGACGACCAGGGTGGCCTCGCCGGACCAGACCTCTCGGTCGGCCGCGACCAGCGCGACGTGCAGCTCAGCAGCCAAGGTGGCTCCTCGGGTCACCACCCGGCGGGTCTGCCGGGTGTTGGTTACAAGTCTAGTGGGCGTGGATGAGGGGGCGGGACGCGCCCGCCCCCTCATACGAACTCAGAGCTCAGAACTCTTCAGGTCCGAGTTCAGGAGACGCCCAGCTCCTTCGCGTTCTTCTTCAGGTCCTCGATGCCACCGCACAGGAAGAACGCCTGCTCCGGGAAGTGGTCGTACTCACCGTCGATGATCGCGTTGAAGGCCGCGATCGACTCGTCCAGCGGGACGTCCGACCCGTCGACGCCGGTGAACTGCTTGGCGACGTGGGTGTTCTGGGACAGGAAGCGCTCCACGCGACGGGCACGGTGGACGGTGAGCTTGTCCTCCTCGCCCAGCTCGTCGATACCGAGGATCGCGATGATGTCCTGAAGGTCCTTGTACTTCTGAAGAACCGACTTGACGCGCATCGCGGCCGCGTAGTGGTCCGCCGCGATGTAGCGGGGGTCCAGGATGCGGGACGTGGAGTCCAGCGGGTCCACGGCCGGGTAGATGCCCTTCTCGGAGATCGGACGGGACAGAACCGTCGTCGCGTCGAGGTGGGCGAAGGTGGTGGCCGGGGCCGGGTCGGTCAGGTCGTCCGCGGGGACGTAGATCGCCTGCATCGAGGTGATCGAGTGACCACGGGTCGAGGTGATGCGCTCCTGGAGGAGACCCATCTCGTCGGCCAGGTTCGGCTGGTAACCCACCGCGGAGGGCATACGGCCGAGCAGGGTCGAGACCTCGGAGCCGGCCTGCGTGAAGCGGAAGATGTTGTCGATGAAGAACAGCACGTCCTGCTTCTGCACATCGCGGAAGTACTCCGCCATGGTCAGACCGGCCAGGGCCACGCGCAGACGGGTGCCCGGGGGCTCGTCCATCTGACCGAAGACAAGAGCGGTCTTGTCGATGACGCCCGACTCGGACATCTCCTCGATGAGGTCGTTGCCCTCACGAGTGCGCTCGCCGACACCGGCGAACACGGAGACACCGTCGTGGTTGTTGGCGACGCGGTAGATCATCTCCTGGATGAGCACCGTCTTGCCGACGCCGGCACCGCCGAACAGACCGATCTTTCCACCCTTGACGTACGGGGTGAGAAGGTCGATGACCTTGACGCCGGTCTCGAACATCTCGGTCTTCGACTCGAGCTCGTCGAAGCGCGGGGCCTTGCGGTGGATGGACCAGCGCTCGCCCTCGTACTGCTCGTCGACGTTCAGCACCTCACCGAGAGTGTTGAACACCTTGCCCTTGGTGAAGTCGCCGACCGGAACGGTGATGCCCGTGCCGGTGTCGGTGACCGCGGCCTGGCGGACCAGACCGTCGGTGGGCTGCATCGAGATGGTACGGACCAGGCCGTCACCCAGGTGCTGGGCGACCTCCAGGGTCAGCGTCTTCTTCGCACCGTCCTGGGCCGGGTCGGCCACCTCGACGTGCAGAGCGTTGTAGATCTCCGGCATCGCGTCGACGGGGAATTCCACGTCGACGACCGGGCCGATGACCCGGGCGACGCGGCCCGTGGCAACGGCCGTCTCAACTGTCGTCGTCATTACCTGTCACTCCCCGCGGTCGCGTCGGCCAAGGCTGCGGAGCCACCGACGATCTCGCTGATTTCTTGGGTGATTTCGGCCTGGCGGGCCGCGTTGGCAAGTCGGGAGAGCGTGGTGATGAGATCTCCCGCGTTGTCGGTGGCCGACTTCATCGCGCGGCGCGTGGCGGCGTGCTTGGAGGCGGCCGACTGGAGCAGCGCGTTGTAGATACGGCTTTCGACGTACCGCGGCAGCAGGGCGTCGAGGACGTCCTCCGCCGACGGCTCGAAGTCGTACAGCGGAAGGATCTCGCCCTGGGGCGCTTCCTCCGCGACCTCTTCGAGGCGCAGCGGCAGCAGTCGGCTGTCGATCGCCGTCTGCGTCATCATCGAGACGAACTCGGTGTAGACGATGTGGAGTTCGTCCACGCCGCCCTCGGCCGTGTCCTTCTCGATGGCCTCGATCAGCGGACCCGCGACCTTCTTCGCGTCCGCGTAGGTGGGCTGGTCGGTGAAGCCCGACCACGACTCCACGACCTTGCGCTCGCGGAAGTTGTAGTGGGCCAGACCGCGGCGGCCGACGATGTACGTGTCGACCTCCTTGCCCTCGGCCTCGAGGCGGGCGGTCAGCAGCTCCGCCGCCTTGATGGAGTTGGAGTTGAAGGCGCCGGCCAGTCCGCGGTCGCTCGTGAGGAGCAGCACCGCGGAACGGCTCGCCGTCTCCGCCTCCGTGGTCAGCGGGTGCTTGGTGTTCGAGCCGGTACCGACCGCCGTGACCGCGCGGGTGAGCTCGGTCGCGTACGGCGTGGAGGCCGCCACCTTGCGCTGCGCCTTGACGACGCGCGAGGCGGCGATCATCTCCATCGCCTTGGTGATCTTCTTGGTCGCGGTGACGGATCGGATGCGACGCTTGTAGACCCGGAGCTGGGCTCCCATGAGTCAGGTCCCTTCCTTACGTCACTTGGAGACGTTGACGGCCGGGGCGTCCTCGCCGAGCAGCTTGCCGTCCGAGGTCTCGAACTGCTTCTTGAAGTCGGCGATGGCGTCGGCGATGGCCGTCAGCGTGTCGTCGGACATCTTGCCGCCCTCCTTGATGGAGGTCATGAGGCCCTGCTCCTTGCGGTGCAGGTACTCCAGGAGCTCCTTCTCGAAGCGGCGGATGTCGACGACCGGTACGTCGTCCATCTTGCCGGTGGTGCCGGCCCAGACGGAGACGACCTGGTCCTCGGTCGGCATCGGCTGGTACTGAGCCTGCTTGAGCAGCTCGACCAGGCGCTGACCGCGCTCCAGCTGCGACTTCGACGCGGCGTCCAGGTCGGAACCGAAGGCGGCGAACGCCTCCAGCTCACGGAACTGGGCGAGGTCCAGACGCAGACGGCCGGAGACCTGCTTCATCGCCTTGTGCTGCGCGGAACCACCGACTCGGGAGACGGAGATACCGACGTTCAGCGCGGGACGCTGACCGGCGTTGAACAGGTCCGACTCCAGGAAGCACTGGCCGTCGGTGATGGAGATGACGTTGGTCGGGATGAACGCCGAGACGTCGTTGGCCTTGGTCTCGACGATCGGCAGACCCGTCATCGAACCGGCGCCCAGGTCGTCGGAGAGCTTCGCGCAGCGCTCCAGCAGACGGGAGTGCAGGTAGAAGACGTCACCCGGGTAGGCCTCACGGCCCGGCGGGCGGCGCAGCAGCAGCGACACGGCGCGGTAGGCGTCGGCCTGCTTCGACAGGTCGTCGAAGATGATCAGGACGTGCTTGCCCTCGTACATCCACTGCTGGCCGATGGCCGAGCCGGTGTACGGCGCCAGGTACTTGAAGCCGGCCGGGTCAGACGCCGGGGCGGCGACGATGGTCGTGTACTCCAGCGCGCCGGCCTCGTCGAGGGCGCCACGCACGGAGGCGATGGTCGAGCCCTTCTGACCGATGGCGACGTAGACGCAGCGGACCTGCTTCTTCGGGTCGCCCGAGCGCCAGTTGTCACGCTGGTTGATGATCGTGTCGACGGCCAGGGCGGTCTTGCCGGTCTGGCGGTCACCGATGACCAGCTGACGCTGGCCACGGCCGATCGGGGTCATCGCGTCGACGGCCTTGTAGCCGGTCTCCATCGGCTCGTGCACCGACTTACGGGCCATGACGCCCGGGGCCTGCAGCTCAAGGGCGCGTCGGCCGCTGGTCTCGATCTCGCCGAGGCCGTCGATCGGGTTGCCGAGCGGGTCGACAACGCGGCCGAGGTAGCCCTCGCCGACGGCCACGGACAGGACCTCGCCGGTGCGCGTGACCGGCTGGCCCTCCTCGATGCCGCTGAACTCGCCGAGGACGACCGCACCGATCTCACGCTCTTCGAGGTTCAGCGCGAGGCCGAGGGTGCCGTCCTCGAACTTCAGCAGCTCGTTCGCCATGGCCGAGGGCAGGCCCTCGATCTTGGCGATACCGTCGCCGGCGACGGTGACCGTTCCGACCTCCTCGCGCGAGGCCGCGTCCGGCTTGTACGACTGGACGAAGTTCTCCAGCGCGTCCCGGATCTCCTCCGGCCGGATCGTGAGCTCCGCCATCTGGGTTCCCTGCTCTCCTTGTTGGGCCCGAAGTTTCACTTTGGGGTCTGGGGGCGACCCCCAGGATTCTTCTGCACGGCCCAACACGGGCCGTAATAAGTACGTACTGCTATTAAGTTGCCGCTAGCCCGCCATGCGGCGGCCGGCGTCCTCGATACGGTCCGCGATGGAGCCGTTGATGACCTCGTCGCCGACCTGCACCCGGATCCCGCCGAGGACCTCGGGGTCCACGTCGATGTTGAGGTGCATCGGGCGGCCGTAGAGCTTCGCGAGGGCGGCACCCAGGCGCTGCTTCTGCGGGTCGCTCAGCGGTACCGCCGAGGTGACGACGGCCACCATGCGGTCCCGGCGCTCGGCGGCGAGCTTGGACAGGGACTCCAGTCCCGCTTCCAGGCTACGTCCCCGCGGCGCGGTAACAAGGCGCGTCACCAGACGCTCGGTGGTCGCGGTGGCCCGGCCGCCGAGCAGGCTGCGCAGCAGCTCGCTCTTGGACGAGACGCCCGCCTTGCGGTTGGTCAGCGCGGCGCGCAGCTCGGTGGCCGAGGCGACGATCCGGCCGAACCGGAACAGCTCGTCCTCGACACTGTCGAGCGTGCCCGCCTTCTGCGCGGCGGTGAGGTCGGCGAGGGCCGCCAGCTGCTCCAGGGCGTCCACCAGGTCGCGCGACTGCGACCAGCGGGAACGCACCAGGCCGGACACCAGGTCGACGGTCTGACCGCCGACCTGGGAGCCGAGCAGGCGCTGGGCCAGTTCGGCCTTGGCCTCGCCGGACTGCGCCGGGTCGGTCAGGACCCGACGCAACGACACCTCGCGGTGCAGCAGCGCGGTGACGGCGGCCAGCTCGTCGGCGAGCGAGCCGGCGTCCACGGACGTGGAGTCCGTCAGCGCGTCGAGACGCTCGCGTGCGGCTGCCAGGGCCTCGCGGCTCGCTCCGTTCATCGCGTGGCCTCGGCCTTCGAAGCCGCGTCGTCGAGCCCGTCGAGGAAGCGGTCGATCACACGGCTCTGCCGGGCGTGGTCCTCGAGGGACTCGCCGACAAGCTTGCCGGCCAGTTCGGTCGCGAGCTTGCCGACGTCCTGGCGCAGCGCGGACGCGGCGGACTTGCGGTCGGCCTCGATCTGGGCGTGACCGGCGGCGACGATCTCCTCGCGCTGCCGCTGGCCTTCCGCGCGCATCTCGGCGATGAGCGTGGCACCCTGCTCCTGCGCCTCCTGGCGCAGGCGCGCGGCCTCGTGGCGGGCCTCGGCGAGCTGTGCCTTGTACTGCTCAAGGACGCTCTGGGCCTCGGTCTGTGCGGCCTCGGCCTTCTCGATACCGCCCTCGATGGCCTCGCGACGCTCTTCCAGAACCTTGTTGATGGTCGGGAGGAGCTTCTTGGCGAGGAAGCCGAAGACGATGACGAAAGCGATGAGGCCGATGACAACTTCCGGCCACGGCGGGATGAGGGGGTTCTCCTTCTCACCCTCAGCCGCCAGGAAAACCAGGGCGGATGTCACATCAGTGCCTTTCGTCGACAGGTTCGGTCGTCAGGGTTCGTCTTAGTAGACGAACGGCATGACGAGACCGATCAGGGCGAGCGCCTCACAGAACGCGAAGCCCAGGATCTGGTTGGCGCGGATGAGGCCGGCCGCCTCGGGCTGGCGGGCGAGGGCCTGGGTGCCGTTACCGAAGATGATGCCAACGCCGACGCCGGGGCCGATGGCCGCAAGACCGTAACCGACGGAACCGAGGTCACCGGTGACAGCAGCAAGGTTGGACATGCCAGTTCTTCCTTCTCTTTACGGACCGGTGGGGGTTGGCCACCGGACGACTCTGGGGGTTCGAAAGCGGGGTGCTCAGTGGTGCTCGGCGAGCGCGCCCTGGATGAAGGTGCAGGTCAGGAGGACGAAGACGTACGCCTGAACCGCCTGGATGAAGAGCTCGAAGGCCGTCATCACGATGACCATCACGAACGAGACGGCGGAGTAGGCGATGCCGATGCCGTTCAGCATGTACCAGCTGGCGATCGTGAAGAGCAGCAGCAGGGTGTGGCCGGCGAACATGTTCGCGAACAGTCGCACCGCGTGCGTGAACGGGCGGACCAGCAGGTTCGAGAAGAACTCGATGGTCATGGCGAGCGGGAGCACCGGGCCCAGCGACTTGTCGTAGCCGGTGAAGTTCTTGAAGGCGCCCACGAAGCCGTGCCGCTTGAAGGTCAGCGAGACCCAGGTGATGTAGACGATCAGGGCCAGGATCGCCGGGTAGGCGATGATCGACGTCACCGGGAAGGCGGCGACCGGGATGATCGACCAGAGGTTCATCATCCAGATGAAGAAGAACAGGGAGACGGCGAGCGGAACGTACTTCTCGCCTTCCTTCTTACCGATCGTCTCGTAGACGATGCCGCGGCGTACGAAGTCGTAGCCGGCCTCGGCGACCATCTGGAGCTTGCCGGGCACGAGCTTCGGCCTGGCGAACGCGGCCCAGAAGAAGCCCACGATGATGATGGATCCCAACAGGGCCAGCAGCATCGGCTTGTTGAAGTAGAGGCCGTTGCCGTCGGCGTCGCCCAAGAGCGGCTCGAACAGGAACGAGTGCAGGCCCGGAGCCGGGAAGCCACAACCGTCGAACAGGTGGCAGTCGGTCTCGAAGGCGAGCGTCTGCGTCGGGTCAGCACTCACCGCGGGCTCCTTCAGCGTGGCGCATAGGTACGGCAACCTCGTTGTGTCGGCGCGGCGCGCAGCCGCGGTTCGGCACGGGACTGGTGTTTCGGATGTGGGGGCGGCTGGGGGGCATCTCGCCTCGCGATTGAGCAGGCGTCAGCTCAGATGCCCGCGCCCGCGATGCCGCAGTTGGCACCGGACGATAGCAGCATCTCTGTAGCGCCCTTATCCCGGCCCTACCCCTCACGACGAGTGCCCCGTCTTTTCGGGCTTGTCGCCCGAAGACTCGGGCTCCACGTAGAGGATCTTGGCCTTCATGTGGGCGCGCGTCTGTGCGGCGATCCATACGAGGGTGCCGACGACGAGCGCGATCGCGAAGGCCCGGGCGTTGAACAGCGTCGTGTTCTTGAAGGCCGCGAGGAAGATGAACAGCAGCAGGATCTGTGCCGCGTACAACATCAGGCCCATGGCCTGGAAAAGGTGCGGAAGCGATTTGGCAGTGCGCTGCAGAACGTAGAGGCCGATCCCCATGAAGAGGATCACGATCAGCGTCGCGACGCCCGCCCCGATCGCTCCCTTACCACCGGCGACCACACCACTGACGACGGCGGCTACAGCGCCGACGGCAGCTGTGGGCACAGCGGCCTGGAGCAGGATCCGGACGTCGTTGGACGGCATGGCGGCAACTCCGCTTTCACAGGGGGGCAGGGGTGTCGTCATGGACGAGCGTAGTCCCGGGCTGAGGGTGTACCTCACGCCAATGGACCGTCGCACTGCGGTCCTTCGGCTCTATCCGGGGTTCTCGTGAACCGTATCACAAACTATTTGATGCGGTCTTTACCAAGTGGGTGTGCCTGCTGTCACACATGAGAGTGACAGTGCGCGTCTGTGCAGGAACCGGGGCGACTTGTCTGGTATTGGGGAACTTTGCTTCCACTTTGCTTCCCCACGACTTGGCAATGCTCTAGTCAGATTCTTACCTTGTCCCTGTCAGCGCGACGTCCCGGCCTTGCGCCCGTCCAGAAGACGTGCACGGCCACCGAGGGCGGTCGCTCCGTTGACGCCCGACACCCCGGCGGCCACGGGAGCGCGGCTCTCCCCCTCCACCACGGCCGTCGGCGCGGGCTCCTCGGCGTCCGCCCGGCGGCGGTAGCGCGGCGGCACGAAGTGCTGGGCCCAGCGCGGGGCGCGCGGCGTGAAGCGGGGCAGCAGGAGCAGCAACAGCCCGATCGCGCTGAGGAACACGACACCGAGCACGATCCACATGGACGCCGAGTTCACCGAGTAGGCGAGCGCGCCGAAAGCGATCAGCGCCGACCAGAAGTACATGATCAGGACGGCCCTGCTGTGCGAGTGGCCGACCTCCAGCAGGCGGTGGTGCAGGTGGCCGCGGTCCGCCGCGAACGGCGACTGGCCGCGCCAGGTGCGGCGCACGATGGCGAGGATCAGGTCGGCGGCCGGGATCGCGATGATGGTCAGCGGCATCAGCAGCGGGATGTAGATCGGCACCATCTGGTGCACCGCGCTGCGCTCGGACCCGCCGAACAGGTTGTCCGGGTCGACCTGACCCGTGATGGAGATCGCGCCGGCGGCCAGCACCAGTCCGATCAGCATCGAGCCCGAGTCGCCCATGAAGATCCGCGCCGGATGCATGTTGTGCGGCAGGAAGCCCACGCACATGCCCATCAGGATCGCCGCGAACAGCGTGGCCGGGGCGGCCGCCTCGATGCCGTACGAGTACCAGATGCGGTAGGCGTACATGAAGAACGCGGCCGCCGCGATGCACACCATGCCGGCGGCGAGGCCGTCGAGGCCGTCCACGAAGTTGACCGCGTTGATGGTGATGACGACCAGCGCCACCGTCAGCAGGGTGCCCTGCCACTGGGTCAGCGCGACCGTGCCGACGCTCGGGATCGGCAGCCACAGGATCGTCAGACCCTGCATGACCATCACGCCCGCGGCGATCATCTGGCCGCCCAGCTTGATCAGGGCGTCGATCTCGAACTTGTCGTCCAGGACGCCGATCAGCCAGATGACAGCCGCTCCGGAGAGCAGCGCGCGCGGCTCGTTCGACTTCTCGAAGACCTGGTTCAGATTGGTCAGGTGGTCCGCGACCAGCAGGCCCGCACACAGCCCGAAGAACATCGCGATCCCGCCGAGCCGCGGAGTGGGTTCCCGGTGCACGTCACGCGCCCGGATCTCCGGCATCGCCCCGGCCGCGATCGCGAACTTCCGTACCGGCCCTGTCAGCAGATACGTCACCGCGGCCGTGACGCAGAGCGTCAGCAGGTATTCACGCACGGGCTTCCCCACAGGTCTCGCTGGCCATCTCAGTCCCACACCCTAGCGATGCGCGCATAGGGGTGAGGACTTCCGGGTAGCGACGATGGTTGCACGTGTGGCTGTGCACTGATCAGCGCCTACCCAGGTTCAGCCGGGATACGGCGGAAATCCCCCGGCCAGCTCCCGCACTTCTCCACGGGCCTTCTGGCTCTCCACGTCACCCCTGAGGACCTGCGCGAACAGTGCGGCGATCCGCACCATCTCCGCCTCCCCCATGCCCTGCGTGGTCACGGCCGCGGTGCCGAAGCGCAGGCCGCGGACGTCGGCGTGCGGCAGCGCACAGCAGTCCAGCACCATCCCGGCCGCCGCGAGCCGGCCGCGCGCGGTGCGGCCGTCGACGCCGAGCGGCGCCGGATCGGCCGTCACCAGGTGGGTGTCGGTCCCGCCGGTGGTGACGACGAGCCCCTCGGCGGCGAGCCTCGCCGCCAGCACCCGGGCGTTGGCGACCACCTGATGGGCGTACGCCGTGAAGGCCGGTGTCGCCGCCTCGCCGAACGCGACGGCCTTGGCGGCGATGGTGTGCATCTGGGCGCCGCCCTGGGTGAAGGGGAACACCGCGCGGTCGACCCGCTCGGCGAGATCGGCGCCGCACAGGATCATGCCGCCGCGCGGACCGCGCAGCACCTTGTGGGTGGTGGCGCACACGACGTCGGCGTACGGCACCGGGTTCGGCGCCGCTCCCCCGGCGACGAGACCGATGGGGTGGGCGGCGTCCGCGATCAGGTAGGCACCCACCTCGTCGGCGACCTCCCGGAAGTAGGCGTAGTCGATGTGCCGGGGATAGGCGATGGAACCGCACACGATCGCCTTGGGCCGGTGCGTACGGGCGAGGGTGCGTACCTGGTCGTGGTCCATGAGCCCGGTCTCCGCGTCCACCCCGTACCCCACGAAGTCGAACCAGCGGCCGGAGAAGTTGGCGGGCGAGCCGTGCGTGAGGTGGCCGCCGTAGGGCAGCCCGAGGGCGAGCACGGTGTCGCCGGGGCGCAGCAGGGCGGCATACGCGGCCAGCACGGCCGACGAGCCCGAGTGGGCCTGCACGTTGGCATGCTCGGCCCCGAACAGCGCCTTCGCCCGCTCCACGGCGATCCGCTCGGCGACGTCGACGATCTCGCAGCCGCCGTGGTACCGGCCACCGGGGTACCCCTCCGCGTACTTGTTGGCGAGGGGCGAGCCGAGGGCGGCCAGCACGGCCGGCGAGGAGAAGTTCTCGGCGGCGATCAACTGCAGCGTCGTCGACTGCCTGTCGGCCTCCCCGAGCAGGATCTCGGCCAGCTCGGGGTCCTGCCGCCGCAGGACGTCGGCGGTCTCAGGGGCATGGGTGACCGACATGGTGGGCTCCGGGCGTCGACGGGGACGTACGTCCAATGTAGGCCCGGGACGGGTGGGGTGCTCGGTCGTTACGCCTTTGCGGGGACGCCCGTGAGCGCCGTGACGACCGGATCCAGCGCCTGGTTTATCTCGTCCCCGATCGACCGGAAGAACGTCAGCGGGGCGCCGTACGGGTCGTACACCTCGTCCGCCTCGGCCGTCGGGGCCAGCAGCCACCCGCGTAGAGCCGCTGCCGCACGGACCAGGGCGCGGGCGCGGGCCACCATGCCGTCCTCCAGGGGAGGCAGGGTCGCGGGGTCGATCGCCTTCACCAGGCGGGTGAACTCCTTCAGGGTGAAGGTGCGCAGGCCCGCGGAGTGGCCCATGGAGATGACCTGGGCGCGGTGGTCACGGGTCGCCGTCAGGACCAGGTCGGCCCTGATGACGTGTTCGTCGAGCAGTTCGCGGCCGGTGAAGCCGGAGGCGTCCGCGCCGAAGTCGGCCAGCACGGTCTCCGCGTTGGCCTCCATGGGCGCGCCCTCGTGGCCCCAGGTGCCGGCGCTCTCCACGATCAGCCCGCCCCACCGGGGGTCGCCGAGCCGGTCCGCCAGGGCATGGCGAGTCAGCCGCTCGGTGATCGGTGAGCGGCACACGTTGCCGGTGCTGACGTGGAGGATGCGGAAGCTGTCGAGCGGGAGGCCCTGTTCGAACAGGCTTCCCGCCCCTTCCCCGTTGCCTATGCCACGCCCCGCGTCAGGGGCCGTCAATTCGCCACCTCGAGGTCGGGTACGACCTTGCGCAGCTCGTCCGCCGAGATCGCGCCCGCGCGCAGCAGCAGGGGCACCTCACGCGTGACGTCGACGATCGAGGACGGGACGTTGCCGGGCGTCGGACCGCCGTCCAGGTACACGGAGACCGAGTCGCCGAGCATCTCCTGCGCCGCGTCACAGTCCTCCGGCGCCGGGTGACCCGTCAGGTTCGCGGAGGAGACGGCCATGGGGCCGACCTCGGTCAGCAGCTCGATGGCGACCGGGTGCAGCGGCATGCGCACGGCGACCGTGCCACGGGTGTCCCCGAGGTCCCACTGGAGGGACGGCTGGTGCTTGGCGACCAGCGTGAGCGCGCCCGGCCAGAAGGCGTCGACCAGCTCCCAGGCCAGCTCGGAGAAGTCCGTGACCAGGCCGTGCAGGGTGTTCGGGGAGCCGATGAGGACAGGGGTGGGCATGTTGCGGCCCCGGCCCTTGGCCTCCAGCAGGTCGTGGACCGCTTCCGAGGAGAACGCGTCGGCGCCGATGCCGTACACCGTGTCGGTCGGCAGCACCACGAGCTCGCCACGGCGGACGGCGGACGCGGCCTCGCGCAGACCGGTCGAGCGGTCGGTCGCGTCGTTGGTGTCGTATCGCCGTGCCATGTCTAGCGGGCCTCCTCGTACACGAAGTACACGTACTGCTGCGGGTCGAAGATGTGCGGGGCGCTCACGGCGTCGCCTTGCGGGCGGTCGCGAAGCGCGGGCGGTTGTTGAGGTCGGGGTGGTCGGCCGCGTCGGCCCAGCCCCGCTCCTCGGTGAAGATCCACGGCACCTGGCCGCCCTGGGTGTCGGCGTGTTCGATGACGACGACACCGCCCGGGCGAAGGAGCCGGTGTGCGGTGCGTTCGATGCCGCGGATCAGGTCGAGGCCGTCCTCCCCCGAGAACAGGGCGAGTTCGGGATCGTAGTCCCGCGCCTCGGGAGCGACGTACTCCCATTCGGTGAGCGGGATGTACGGCGGGTTGGAGATGACCAGGTCGACCTGGCCGTCGAGGTCCGGGAAGGCGTCCAGGGCGTTGCCCTGACGCAGGTCGACCCTGGACCCCTCCATGTTCTTCCGCGTCCACCTCAGGGCGTCCTCGGACAGCTCCACGGCGTGCACACGCGAGCGCGGGACCTCCTGGGCGAGGGCGAGGGCGATCGCGCCCGACCCGGTGCACAGGTCGACGATCAGCGGCTCGACCACGTCCATCGCGCGTACGGCGTCTATGGCCCAGCCGACCACCGACTCGGTCTCGGGACGCGGGACGAACACCCCTGGCCCGACCTGGAGTTCCAGATACCGGAAGAAGGCCCGGCCGGTGATGTGCTGCAGCGGTTCGCGCTGCTCACGCCGGGCGATGACCTCCCAGTAGCGGGCGTCGAAGTCGGAGTCCTTCACGGAGTGCAGCTCGCCCCGCTTCACGCCGTGCACGAACGCGGCGAGCTCCTCCGCGTCGTTGCGCGGCGAGGGCACGCCGGCGTCGGCCAGCCGCTGGGTGGCCTGGGCCACCTCTGCGAGCAGCAGGTTCACGCAAGTCCTCCGTGTCGTCCTCGTGCGTGGGTGTGTCCTTACACGCTTACGCGGCCGCCAGCTTCGCTGCCGAGTCCGCGTCGACGCAGGCCTGGATCACCGCGTCGAGGTCGCCGTCCAGGACCTGGTCCAGGTTGTACGACTTGAAGCCGACGCGGTGGTCCGAGATGCGGTTCTCCGGGAAGTTGTACGTGCGGATCTTCTCGGAGCGGTCGACGGTGCGGACCTGGCTGCGGCGGGCGTCGGCGGCCTCACGCTCCGCCTCCTCCTGCGCCGCGGCAAGCAGCCTGGAGCGCAGGATACGCATCGCCTGCTCCTTGTTCTGCAGCTGGCTCTTCTCGTTCTGGCACGAGGCGACGACTCCGGTGGGAATGTGCGTGATGCGCACGGCGGAGTCGGTGGTGTTGACGGACTGGCCGCCGGGACCGGAGGAGCGGTACACGTCGATACGAAGGTCGTTCGCGTTGATCTCGACGTCGACCTCCTCGGCCTCGGGCGTGACGAGGACACCGGCCGCGGAGGTGTGGATACGGCCCTGGGACTCGGTCGCCGGCACCCGCTGCACGCGGTGCACCCCGCCCTCGTACTTCATCCGGGCCCACACGCCCTGCCCGGGCTCGGTGGCACCCTGGCCGCCCTTGGTCTTCACGGCGACGTGGACGTCCTTGTAGCCGCCCAGTTCGGACTCGGTGGCGTCGATGATCTCGGTCTTCCAGCCGACCCGCTCGGCGTACCGCAGGTACATCCGCAGCAGGTCACCGGCGAACAGGGCCGACTCGTCGCCGCCCGCGCCCGCCTTGATCTCGAGGATGACGTCCTTGTCGTCGCTGGGGTCGCGCGGGACGAGGAGGAGGCGCAGCTTCTCGGTCAACTGCTCGCGCTGCTTCTCCAGTTCCTTGACCTCGGCGACGAAGTCCGGGTCGTCGGCGGCGAACTCGCGCGCGGTCTCGATGTCGTCGCCGGTCCGCTTCCAGGAGCGGTACGTGGCGATGATCGGAGTGAGCTCGGCGTACCGCTTGTTCAGCTTGCGCGCGTTCGCCTGGTCCGCGTGGACCGACGGGTCGGCCAGCTTCTTCTCCAGGTCGGCGTGCTCACCGACGAGGTCCTCGACGGCCTCGAACATCTCAGGGCTCCTGTTACTGCGGGTGAAAGGGAAGGCGTGCGACCAAAAACGCCGGTCCCGGTGCGCCCGGATGAGGGGGCGCGACCGTGGACCGGCGAAATGGGGCTCGCTACTTCTTGGAGCCGGCGGCCTTGCCGAAGCGGGCCTCGAAGCGGGCCACACGGCCACCGGTGTCGAGGATCTTCTGCTTGCCCGTGTAGAACGGGTGGCACTCGGAGCAGACCTCGGCACGGATGGTGCCGGAGTCGATGGTGCTGCGAGTGGTGAACGACGCGCCACAGGTGCAGCTGACCTGCGTCTCGAAGTACTGGGGGTGGATGTCGCGCTTCAAGGTGTCTCCTAGTTTCGGGAGGGCGCCGGGTCGCAGCCGCGGGATGCGGAGGCGTGAACCGGAGCCGACGTACCAGTCTGCCAGGACTGGCGCCATCCCCCAAAACCGGGGGGCGGGGCGATCTATTCCCAAGGGCCCGCGAGGGGCGGTACGGCCTGCTACGAAGAGGTCACCACACCGTCGGCGTCGCCGGTGGCGGTGCCCTCGGTGGCCGACTTCGGGATCGCCTTGTCGTTCTCGAGGGCGGTCCACACCTGCTTGGCCTTGGCCTCCTTGACGATCACACGGTTCGGGTTCGCCGGGTCGTACTGGACCGGCATCGTGACCATGTGCATGTTGGAGGCGCTGATGCCCTTCAGGCCCTTGGCGAAGGACATGAGCGAGTTGATCGAGCCCAGGTCGGAGTCGGTCGTCACGGCCTTGGTGGCGGCGTTGGCGAGGTCGTACAGCTTGGTGCCGTCGCCGAACAGGTCGATGTTCTTGACCTGGTTGATCAGCGCCTTGATGAAGGCCTGCTGGAGCTGGATGCGGCCGAGGTCGGAGCCGTCGCCGACGCCGTGCCGGGTACGGACCAGGCCGAGGGCCTGCTCGCCGGTGAGCTTGTGGGTGCCGGCGTCCAGATCGAGGTGGCTGTCGTCGTCCTTGATGTCCTTGGTCGTGGTGACCGTGACTCCGCCGAGCTCGTCGATGATCTTCTCGAAGCCGCTGAAGTCGACCTCGAGGTAGTGGTCCATGCGGATGCCGCTGATGGACTCGACGGTCTTCACCGCGCAGGCGGCGCCCCCGGTCGAGTACGCGGAGTTGAACATCACCTCGGACGCGGCGTCGTGCGTGTCGCCCTTGGTGTCGGTGCACTCGGGCCGGTCGATGATGGTGTCGCGCGGTATGGAGACCACGCTGGCCTTCTTGTGGCCCTCGTAGACGTGCACGATCATCGCGGTGTCGGAGCGGGCGCTGCCGTCGCCGGTGCCGCCGCCGAGCTTCTTGTTGCTGCCGGAACGGGTGTCCGAGCCGAGGACGAGGATGTTCTCGGAGCCGTTGTCGACCTTGGTCGGCCGGTCGGTGCCGAGGGCCGAGTCGATGTCGACGCTCTTGATGTTGCCGTTGAGCTTGAAGTAGAGGTAGCCGGCTCCGCTGCCGCCCAGGACGACGATGCCCGCTGCCGTCCAGGCCATGATGAGGACGCCCTTGCGGCGCCTGCCTCGGGGCTTGCGGCGGCTGCCCTTGGCGCGGTGGCGGCCTGTGGTACCGGGCTCACCCGATATGCCGGACTCCGGCTTGCTCTCGGCGGACATGTTCTCCTCGAATCTCGTCCGTTCGGTTACCCCCTGCTTTCAGGGTCAGGCGCGGTCACGCGAAGTCACGGACCGCACCACTGTTGCTCCGCCCGGTCAGACGGCGAAACCCGGGAAAGGGTTGCACAACGCACTGTGACCACCCTGTGCATCGGTGGCCACAGTGCGTAACGGGCCATTCGGGGCGAACCCCTCTCACCAGCGGCTCAGCCGAAGATGTCGTACTGCTTGAAATCGGTCCCCACGGAGATCCTTGTGGCGAAGATCTCGCTGGTGGCCTTGCCGGTGCCCTTGTACAGATAGAGCGTGCCGCCGGGCGTACGGGCCAGGAAGTCGGCCTTGCCGTCGCCGGTGACGTCGCCGACCGCGTCGAAGGCGTTGTACGTCGCGCTGCTCCAGGTGCGCACCTTGACCCTGGCGGAGAAGGCTCCGCTGCCGGACTTGCCGGTGCCCTTGTACAGGTAGATGTAGCCGTTGCTCCTGCCGCGGGCGATCAGGTCGGTCTTGCCGTCGCCGGTGAAGTCGCCGTGGCCGCGCAGGGAGTCGTACTGGTTCCAGCCGGAGCCGAACTTCACGCGGGCCGCGAAGGTGCCGTTGCCCTTGCCGGGGTAGATCCACAGGACGCCCGCGGAGTCGACCGAGAGCAGGTCGGGCAGGTAGTCGCCGGTGACGTCGCCGGGGGCGAGGATGCGGGTGCGGGTCTTCCAGTTGTCGAAGATCTGCTGGGGGTCGGCCCAGCTCTCGGTGGCCGGGACGTAGCGCCACCAGTAGACGTCGCCGGTCGTGCTCTCCCGGTACACGAAGTCCTGGTAGCCGTCCCGGTTGAGGTCGGTCTGCAGGACGACGTTGACGCCGCTCCAGTTGCCCCAGGACTGGCGGGCGCCGAAGGCGGAGCCCGTGGAGTCCTTCTCGTAGCCGGTCTTGGTGGAGGCGTTGCGCACCCACAGGTCGGCCTTGTGGTCGAAGCTCAGGTTGGTGTCATCGACGCGCGGATAGGCGGCGCCGACGTACGTGCTGACCTTGGTGAAGACGCTGTACGCGCCCTTCGTCACGCAGTTCGGCACGCCCCACGAGACGACGCCGACGATCCGGTTGTTCACGACCAGCGGGCCGCCGGAGTCGCCGTTGCAGGCGGACGTCGTACCGGTGTCGCTGCCGGTGGCGGGCGTGCCCGCGCAGACCATGCGGCCCTTGACGAAGTCGGCGCCGTAGTAGCCGGCGCAGGTGGCGTCGGACTTGATCGGCAGCGTCGCCGTCTTCAGCGTCTGGGAGACGGCCTTGGTGGTGGAGCTGGTACGGCCCCAGCCGTAGAGCTTCGCACCGGTGCCGGCGGCGTACGAGGCGGTGTCGCCGGACGTCGTCATCCGTATCGGCGTCGCCTTGACCGGGCGGGCCAGGGTGAGCACCGCGATGTCGTTGCTGAGGGTCCGCGCGCTGTAGTCCGGGTGGTTCCACTGCCGCAGGACCCCGCTGGCGGTGCCGCCGTGCAGGTCGTCCGACGAGGGCAGCTGCGAGGTCCCGGTCACGACGGCGCCGCCGGCATGCCAGTCGTAGCCCTTCACGCAGTGCGCGGCGGTGAGGATCTTCGTCGGCGCGACCACGGCACCGCCGCAGAAGAAGTCGGTGTCGTCGCCCTCGTCGACGGTGCCCTGGTCGTCGGTGTACCAGAGCTGCGCCATCCACGGGGCGGTGGTGATGGTGGTCGTCGTACCGCCGATGACCTGCGGGTCGACGGTGGCCGTGCCGGCGTCGGTGCTCGCGCTCAGCGAGGTCTTGGCCGCCGTGCCGCCCGGGGTGCCGTCACCGGCCATGGCATCGGCGATCCGCTGCTCCAGCTCGGCGAGCGAGGGCTGCGCGACGGCGGCCCTGACCGGCGGTTTCGGCGTGGCGACGGTGGCGGCGCCCGCGGACGACGTCAACAGCGCGGCGGCCACGGCGGCGGCCACACCGGCCGCGGCGACAGGCAGGGCGATCTGTATTCGCCGTCTGTGCCGGCCGCCGCCCCCGGACATGGGTGTACCCACGTAAGTCCCCCCTCGGGATCATGAGTTCGCGGTCGGGAAGTCGACCGAAGAGCGTGATCGTATCCCGGGCACACAGCACGAAGGGCCACCCCTGGCACAGGGGTGGCCCTTCGTGGAAGGTGACGTCAGTCGCCGTTGCCCGGCGTCGGGGTCGTCTTCTGGATCTGCAGCAGGAACTCGGCGTTCGACTTCGTCTGCCTCATCTTGTCGAGAAGCAGCTCGATCGCCTGCTGCTGGTCGAGCGCGTGCAGCACCCGGCGCAGCTTCCAGGTGATGGCGAGCTCGTCGCTGCCGAGCAGGAGCTCTTCCTTACGGGTGCCGGACGCGTCGACGTCCACCGCCGGGAAGACACGCTTGTCGGCGAGCTTGCGGTCGAGCTTGAGCTCGGCGTTGCCGGTGCCCTTGAACTCCTCGAAGATGACCTCGTCCATGCGGGACCCGGTGTCCACCAGGGCGGTGGCGAGGATGGTCAGTGAGCCGCCGTCCTCGATGTTGCGGGCCGCACCGAAGAAGCGCTTCGGGGGGTACAGGGCGGTCGAGTCGACACCACCGGACAGGATGCGGCCGGAGGCCGGGGCGGCGAGGTTGTACGCACGGCCCAGACGCGTGATCGAGTCGAGCAGCACGACGACGTCGTGGCCCAGCTCCACCAGGCGCTTGGCGCGCTCGATCGCCAGCTCTGCGACCGTGGTGTGGTCCTCGGCCGGACGGTCGAAGGTCGAGGAGATGACCTCGCCCTTGACCGACCGCTGCATGTCGGTGACCTCTTCCGGACGCTCGTCGACCAGGACGACCATCAGGTGGCACTCGGGGTTGTTGTGCGTGATCGCGTTGGCGATCGCCTGCATGATCATGGTCTTGCCGGTCTTCGGCGGGGCCACGATCAGACCGCGCTGGCCCTTACCGATCGGCGCGACGAGGTCGATGATGCGGGTGGTGAGGACGCCGGGGTCCGTCTCCAGACGGAGGCGGTCCTGCGGGTACAGCGGCGTCAGCTTGTTGAACTCCGGCCGCCCGCGCCCGGATTCGGGCGCCATGCCGTTCTGCGAGTCCAGGCGGACCAGCGCGTTGAACTTCTCGCGGCGCTCACCCTCCTTCGGCTGGCGTACGGCACCGGTGACGTGGTCGCCCTTGCGCAGGCCGTTCTTGCGGACCTGGGCGAGCGAGACGTACACGTCGTTGGGGCCCGGCAGGTAGCCCGACGTACGGATGAAGGCGTAGTTGTCGAGGATGTCGAGAATGCCCGCGACGGGGATCAGGACGTCGTCGTCGGCCAGCTGCGGCTCGGGGCCGCTCATCTCGTCACGGCCGCGACGACCACGGCGGTCGCGGTAGCGGCCGCGACGGCCACGGCGGCCGCCGTCGAAGTCGTCGTCGTCCTGCGGGCCGTTGTCGCGCTGGCGGTCCTGACGGTCCTGTCGACCGCCGCCGCCCTGCTGCTGACGGTCCTGGCGGTCCTGTCGGTCCTGTCGGTCCTGGCGCTGCGGCTGGCCGCCGCCCTGACCGCCCTGGCCGCCCTGACCGCCCTGACCGCTCTGGCCGCCCTGCTGCTCGTCGCCCTTGCGGCGATCGCCGCGGTCACGGTCGCGGCCGCGCTCACGGCGGTCGCGACGACGGCCCTCGCCGCCGTCGGCGTCGCCCTGCGCCTGCGGGGCGGGCGTCTCGGCCTTCGGCTCGCTCTTGGCCTCGGCGGTGACCGTCTCCGGGCTGCCCGCCTCGGCGGTGGCACGGCGACGGCGGCGCTCGGTGGGAGCGTCGTCTCCCCCGGCCTCACTCGCGCGGGAGGGGCCGCCGGCCGGCTGGCCGGGGATCTCGATCTGCTGCTGGGCCACGGCCTTCTCGGCGGGGGCCTCGGACTTCGCGGCCGCCTTCTTCGCGGCGGCGGGAGCGGCCTCGTCGCCCGTACGGGCCTTGGAGGTGGCACGGCGCTTGGGCTTGGTCTCGGCAGCGACGTCCCCAGCGGGACTCGCCGTCTTGGGAGCAGCGCCACCTCCTCCGGCCTGCGCTTCCTTGATGACCTCGATCAGCTGGCTCTTGCGCATGCGCGCAGTGCCCCTGATGCCGAGGCCCGAGGCGACCTGCTGCAGCTCGGCCAGCACCATGCCGTCGAGGCCGGTACCGCGGCGCCGCCGGGAGCCGGCACCGGTGGCAGGCGCGGAGGCGTCCGTGGCGGGCGCGGCAGCGGTCTCCTCGACACGTGCGCCCATCAGATCGGTGGTGTCGCTCACGAAGGGTCCTTCCCTGGAGCGGACGTCGGCCTGTCTGGCTCGGCGACCGGTTGTGCTGTCCGGCTTCGGTCCTTGCTGTGTGGACCGTGCCGGGGCGGTGGTCCGCCTGAACGGCGGAGGAATGTGGTGACGGCGCTTCCGAAAGCCGTGGCACTGAGTGTCCGTGTCACGTGACTTGGTCGCACCGGTTCCGGAGCGTGCCCGGCAAGTCGCTCAGTGCCCGCGTACGAGGTACTGCCCGCGTACGTCGTACGAAACACAGTGCGGCTTGGGAGGCTCCCGGAAGAGTGTCTGTCCCGGACGGGGACGTGAAGCACCTCGCCATGGTGGGGTCGGGTGCAGACTTGAGGTTAACACTACCGGATCCAACAAACATTCCCCCTCTCGAAATCCGGCAAGCGCCGGACTTCAGATGTCACTGGCGGGCGCCAGTGGCAGCACGCTCGCCCCGTGGGCGTCGAACTTCAGACGGTTCGCCGCCCAGCCCCCGCCTGCCAGATGAGCGACCTTGTCGGCGCTCTCGCCGTCGACCAGCGCGAGCACCGTGGGGCCCGCGCCGGAGATGACTGCCGGGACCCCGTCGGCCCGCAGCCGCTCCACCAGCGCCGCGCTCTCCGGCATGGCCGGCGCCCGGTACTCCTGGTGGAGACGGTCCTCGGTGGCCGGCAGCAGCAGCTCGGGGCGCCTGGTCAGGGCCTCGACGAGCAGGGCGGCACGGCCTGCGTTGGTGGCGGCGTCGACGTGCGGCACGGTGCGCGGAAGCAGTCCGCGCGCGGTCTCCGTCAGGACCGGCTTACCGGGCACGAAAACCACCGGAACGATGGAATCGGCGGGCTCCATCCTGATCGCCCGGGCGGCACCGGCCTCCATCCAGGAGAGCGTGAAACCGCCGAGCAGACAGGCCGCCACGTTGTCGGGGTGACCCTCGATCTCGGTCGCGAGCTCAAGCAGGGCGGTGTCGTCCAGCCTGGCCTCGCCGCCTATGGTCACGGCGCGCGCGGCGACGATGCCGGCGCAGATGGCGGCCGAGGAGGAGCCGAGGCCCCGGCCGTGCGGGATGCGGTTCGCGCAGACGATCTCCAGGCCGCGCGGCTGTCCGCCGAGCAGGTCGAAGGCGGTGCGCAGGGACCGTACGAGAAGGTGGTTCTCGTCACGCGGGAGCGTCTCGCTGCCCTCACCCGCGATGTCGATGTGCAGTCCGGAGTCGGCCACCCGGACGACCACGTCGTCGTAGAGCCCGAGCGACAGGCCGAGGGCGTCGAAGCCCGGGCCGAGGTTGGCGCTGGTGGCGGGGACGCGCACTCGGACGGCGGCGGCGCGGAAGGCTGGACCGGCCATCTCTCGATGACTCTCCTTGAGCTGCGGGACTGTCGAAGACATTCGATACGTACGTGAGGTTCCCTGGGGTGTGAGGACCCTGGGGACCGCTTCCGGGCCGCGGAGACGGCGCGGCACCCGGCCATATGCGGAGGCATATGCGGCGGGCGGGTTCGGTACAGCCTATCGAAGGAAGGTTCCGTGGCGACATAGGGCGCACAGGAGGCGCACGATGCGTGTCGTAAGCCCCCTGTGCACCTTCTCTGGGGATTACCCGATCCCAGAGGTTGTCGCGCAGGTCAGACGAGGCCGAGGCGCTCGGCCGCGGTGGCCGCGTCGACCGGGACGGTGACCGGCTGCGGGGCACCGGCGACGGCCCAGTCGGGGTCCTTGAGGCCGTTTCCGGTGACGGTGCACACGATCTGCTGCCCCGGGTCGACCTTGCCCTGTTCGGCGGCCTTCAGCAGGCCGGCCACCGACGCGGCGGAGGCCGGCTCGACGAACACACCCTCCTGAGCGGCCAACAGCCGGTAGGCACGCAGGATTTCACGGTCCGTCACCTCGTCGATGAAGCCGCCGGACTCGTCCCGCGCCGCCAGGGCGTACTGCCAGGACGCGGGGTTGCCGATCCGGATGGCGGTAGCGATGGTCGACGGGTCCTTGACGATCTCGCCGCGCACGATCGGGGCACTGCCGGACGCCTGGAAACCCCACATGCGGGGGGTCCTGGTGGCGATGCCGTCGGCGGCGTACTCCTTGTAGCCCTTCCAGTACGCCGTGATGTTGCCCGCGTTGCCGACCGGCAGGACGTGGATGTCGGGTGCGTCCCCGAGCATGTCCACGATCTCGAACGCGGCCGTCTTCTGGCCCTCGATACGCACCGGGTTGACCGAATTCACCAGCGACACGGGGTAGTTGTCGCTCAGCGCGCGAGCGAGGGTGAGGCAGTCGTCGAAGTTGCCGTCGACCTGGAGGATCTTGGCGCCGTGCACGAGCGCCTGCCCCATCTTGCCGAGCGCGATCTTGCCCCGCGGGACCAGGACGGCGCAGACCATCCCGGCGCGCACGGCGTACGCGGCGGCACTCGCGGACGTGTTGCCGGTGGAGGCGCAGATGACCGCCTTCGCGCCCTCCTCCTTGGCCCGCGTGATGGCCATGGTCATGCCGCGGTCCTTGAAGGACCCGGTGGGGTTGGCGCCCTCCACCTTGAGGTGGACCTCGCAGCCGGTGCGCTCGGAGAGCACCTGCGCGGGCACGAGGGGCGTGCCGCCCTCGCGGAGCGTCACGACCGGAGTGGTGTCGGACACCGGCAGCCGGTCCCGGTACTCCTCGATGATTCCGCGCCACTGGTGGGTCATTGCTGGTTACTCTCCTTCAACCCGCATGATGCTGGCGACACCACGCACGGTGTCGAGCTTGCGCAACGCCTCGACGGTGCCGCCCAGGGCGGCGTCGGACGCTCGGTGCGTGACGACGACGAGAGAGGCCTCGCCGTCCTTCCCCTGCTGGCGAACGGTATCGATCGAGACACCGTGCTCGGCGAACACGGTGGCGACCTGGGCGAGAACACCCGGTTTGTCCGCCACGTCGAGGCTGATGTGGTAGCGCGTGACGACCGCGCCCATGCCCGACACGGGCAGCGCGGCGTACGAGGACTCACCGGGGCCGGTGGCGCCGTTGAGCCGGTTGCGGCAGACCGCCACCAGATCGCCGAGGACGGCGGAGGCGGTGGGGGCGCCGCCGGCGCCGGGGCCGTAGAACATCAGCTGCCCCGAGGCGTCGGACTCGACGAACACGGCGTTGTACGCGCCGCGCACGGAGGCGAGCGGGTGGGTCAGCGGAATCATCGCGGGATGCACGCGCGCGGTGACGGATCCGCCGTCCTCCGCCCGCTCGCAGATGGCGAGCAGTTTGATGGTGCAGCCCATCTCCCTCGCGGAGGCGAAGTCGGCTGCTGTGACCTCCGTCATGCCCTCGCGGTACACGTCGTCGAGACGCACGCGCGTGTGGAAGGCGATCCCGGCGAGGATGGCGGCCTTGGCGGCGGCGTCGAAACCCTCGACGTCGGCGGTCGGGTCGGCCTCGGCGTACCCGAGGGCGGTGGCCTCGTCGAGGGCCTCCTGATAACCCGCGCCCGTGCTGTCCATCTTGTCGAGGATGAAGTTCGTGGTCCCGTTGACGATCCCGAGCACCCGGTTGACCTTGTCGCCGGCGAGGGACTCGCGCAGCGGCCGGATCAGCGGGATGGCACCGGCGACGGCGGCCTCGTAGTAGAGGTCCTTGTTGTTCGCCTCCGCCGCCGCGTGAAGGTCGGCGCCGTCCTGGGCGAGGAGGGCCTTGTTCGCGGAGACGACGGAGGCGCCGTGCTCGAAGGCGGTGGTGATGAGGGTGCGAGCGGGCTCGATACCGCCGATGACCTCGACGACCACGTCGATGTCACCGCGCTTGACGAGGGCGGTGGCGTCGGTGGTGACGAGGGCGGGGTCGATGCCTTCGCGGACCTTGGAGGGCCGTCGTACGGCCACACCGGCGAGCTCCACGGGCGCACCGATCCGCGCGGCGAGGTCGTCGGCGTGCGTCGTCATGATGCGCGCCACCTCTGAGCCGACCACTCCACAGCCCAGCAGCGCCACCTTCAGCGGACGCGTACGCATCATCCGACCTCGTTTCCTCATACCGTCACGGTGGGACCAGTCTCACTCACCGGACGGGAGTTTCTATCCCATGTCCGGATCGTGAGACATCGATTTCATTTGTACGGGGCGGGAAGACAGGAGATCTTCCACCCCCTGTTTTCCGGGGTGCTCACCCCACATCGAGGCGCAGCAGGTCCTCCTCCGTCTCACGGCGGACGATCACCCGGGACTCGCCGTCGTGGACCGCGACGACCGGCGGGCGCAGCACGTGGTTGTAGTTGCTGGCCATGGACCGGCAGTAGGCACCCGTGGCCGGTACGGCGATCAGGTCACCCGGTGCCAGGTCGGCCGGCAGGAACGCGTCCTTCACCACGATGTCACCACTCTCGCAGTGCTTGCCGACGACGCGGGCGAGCATCGGCGCCGCGTCGGAGGTGCGCGAGACGAGAGCGACGCTGTACTCGGCGTCGTACAGCGCGGTACGGATGTTGTCGGACATGCCACCGTCGACGGAGACGTACGTACGCAGCCCGTCCAGGGGCTTGATGGTGCCGACCTCGTAGAGCGTGAAGGCGGTCGGGCCGACGATGGCGCGTCCCGGCTCGACGGAGATGCGAGGCGTGCGCAGCTTGGCGCCCTCGCACTCACGGGTGACGATCTCGGTCAGCGCCTTGGCGATCTCGTGGGGCTCGCGGGGGTCGTCGTCGCTGGTGTAGGCGATGCCGAGACCGCCACCGAGGTCGATCTCGGGCAGCTCGACCCCGTGCTCGTCACGCACCTCCTTCAGCAGCCCGACGACACGGTGGGCGGCGACCTCGAACCCGGACATGTCGAAGATCTGCGACCCGATGTGGCTGTGGATCCCGATGAGTTCGAGCCCGTCAAGCCGGAGGGCGCGGCGTACGGCCTCGGCGGCCTGGCCCCCGGCAAGCGGAATGCCGAACTTCTGGTCCTCGTGGGCGGTGGCGATGAACTCGTGGGTGTGGGCCTCGACGCCGACGGTGATACGGATCTGCACCCGTTGCCGCTTGCCCAGGGACTGCGCGATGTGGGCGACGCGGACGATCTCCTGGAACGAGTCGAGAACGATACGTCCGACGCCCGCCTCGATGGCCCGGTGAATCTCCTCCGTCGACTTGTTGTTGCCGTGGAAGGCGATGCGGTCGGCGGGCATACCGGCGGAGAGGGCGGTCGCGAGCTCGCCGCCCGAGCAGACGTCGAGATTGAGCCCTTCCTCGTGCAGCCAGCGGACGATGGCGCGGGAGAGGAAGGCCTTGCCGGCGTAGAAGACATCGGCGTCGGTACCGAAGGCACTGCGCCAGGCGCGCGCTCGGGCCCGGAAGTCGGTCTCGTCGATGACGTAGGCGGGGGTGCCGTGCTCCTCGGCGAGGGCCTTCACGTCGATGCCGCCGACGGTGACGACGCCGTCCTGGTCGCGGGTGACGGTCTGCGCCCACACCTTGGGGTCGAGGGTGTTGAGGTCTGCGGGCGGGGCCGAGTAGTGGCCCTCGGGGAGGACATCGGCGTGACGGGGCCCGGCGGGGTGTGCGGAACGGCTCATGACGTGTTCGGTGCTTCCTCAGAGGTGATCGGGTGCGTCGATACCGAGCAGGGACAGGCCGCCGGCCAGCACCGTCCCGGCGGCTTCGGCGAGTGCCAGCCGGGCACGGTGGGCGGCCGAGGGTTTCTCCGCGCCACGCGGCAGGACGACGGGAAGGAAGGGGAGCACGGCATCGGCGACGGTGACGAGGTGCCGGGCGAGACGGTCCGGGGCACGGTGTGCTGCGGCGTGGGCCAGGACGCGGGGGTGGTCGCTCAGGGCGGCGAGGAGGGGGGGCGCCTCGGGGAGGTGGGGTGCGTCGAGGAGAGGGCCGGGCTCGGGGAGAGGGCGTGCGTCGGCAAGAGGGCCGGGCTCAGGGGTGAAGCCCAGGTCGGCGGCGTTACGACTCAGGGCCCGGGTACGGGCGTGGGCGTAGCGGACGCGGAAGAGGGGGTTGCCCTCACGCTGGACTAGATGGTCGTCGCTGATGCGGGGCCGGTCGTGGGCGGCGGGGAGCAGCAGGGCCCACCGGGCGGCGTCCCGGCCGAGGGGAACGGGGTCGGCGGCCACGGGGACGGGGCGTACGTCGACGTCGAGGGGCGCCGACGCGCCGGGCCTGCCGTACGCGTCGACCCGCACGCCGAGGACATCCACCCACGCCGACTCGGGACGCGCCTCGCAGCTGGTACGCACGAGCGCCCCCTGGGAGCGCAGCAGCCGGGCGACGACATCCATCACCACGACGGCACGGACCTCATGAGGGGCGTGCAGCTGGACGACCTGTCCGGTGGGCCCGTCGGCGTACCCGTACCACTGCCCGCGCCTCACAATCTCCTCGACCAGCGCAGCGGACGACGTGCTCCGCAGGCTGATGTTGAGAAACCCGGGCCCGGTGACGACGACGTCCGCGACCTCGGCCGTATCGAGGTCGAGCAGATACGACCGGAGGATCTCGGCGACGCGCTGCGGCGGCTGTCCGGCCGGGCGGGCGAGCTGAAGAGCGATGTTGGTGGCGTAGTCACCACAACCACCGGGCCCAGGCACACCCACCACGGCCCGCCCCGGCACCGTCACGCTCAGCTCCCCCTCGTCGACAGCACGACGCACCGCGCGCAGCACGGTACGGGAGAGCTCGACGGGGGTCACGGGACAAGCGTAGGGGAGGAGGGGGGTGGGTAGGCGAGTCGGTTTGTGCGGGGGTCCGGGATGTGGACGGGGTGGGGTGGTCGGGCGGTGTTGTCCGGGGGGCGCGCGGGGGTGCCGGGGGCGTATTGGGCGCGGGGGTGCCGGGATGTGCTGGGTGCAGGGTTGCTTGGGGATTGTTGGGCCGGGGTGTGCGGAGTCGCGTGGGCCCGTTGGGCGGGGGGCGCCGGGTGCGGGGTTGCTTGGGGATTGTTGGGCCGGGGTGTGACGGGTGCGGGGTGCGGTGCGGGGCTACGTGGGGAGCGTCGGGCGGGGTGCCGGTGGGGGTGTGCGCCGGGTAGGTGGGGGTCAGCCGCCGCTTCGGCCGGCCCGCTCGGCCTCGCCGCCGAGGACACTCCCAAACACCATCCCGTCCGCTCCCCCTGCGGCTTCCCCGGGCTGCCGACTCTGCTTCCGCTCGATCAACTCCCGTACGATCCGCACGAGTTCGGCAGGCTCGAAGGGCTTGGCGAGGAACGCGTCGACGCCGACATCCAGCCCGGCCTCGACCTCGTACTGCGTACAGGCACTGACGATGGCGAGGGGGAGGTCACTGGTGCGCGGGTCGTCCCGCAACCGGGCGGCCGTCCGCAGTCCGTCCAACCGAGGCATGACGACATCAAGGGTGACCACATCGGGGCGCACCTGATGAACGACATCCAGACACTCGACACCATCGGCCGCGGTCACGACCTCGAGGCCCTCCAGCTCGAGATTGACCCTGATCAGCTGCCGGATGACCTTGTTGTCGTCCACAACAAGCACCCGGCCCGACGCGCCTGGCACAACTCGAGAGTAGGTCCGGACCGGCCACCGCGTCCGGGTTTTCCCCACTTCCACCCTGTGCGGGCGCCCCTTCCCTCCGCGGCAACGACCGGACCACCCCGCAAGCCCGTGCCCGACCGGCCTGACCCCGCAAAACCGTTCATGAACACCCCAACGGAGCTGGTAGGGTTCTACCCGTCGCCGCGAACACCGCAGCCGACACGCCCCCGTAGCTCAGGGGATAGAGCAACGGCCTCCGGAGCCGTGTGCGCAGGTTCGAATCCTGCCGGGGGCACTCGCCTACAACCAGCACAGATCATGCGCTGACCAGGGCGGATGCCATGAGTGAAGAGCCGGACCCAGTCTCACTGAGTCCGGCTCTTTGTCGTTGTTGCGCGCTGATCGCGATAGACCTGCGATAGAGCGCGGCTACGCCTCGGGGTCGTCCTCCCCCTCCCAGTCGAGTTCCTTTTCGATCTTCTTGTTCATGGCCTCCTCCTGGCCGTAGATACACCCCTCGTAGACGCGGTGGATCACCTCGGGTGAGTTGCCGACCCGACGGGCGACCTCGGCCACGGGCACGCCGGCGTTCAGCCACGTCGTGATGCAGGTGTGCCGCAGGTCGTACGGTCGCCCCCCGAGGATGGACGCCTGCAGGTCCGGCGAGAACGCGTACTCCCGAGCGTCCCTCCACACGCGCCAATAGGTACTGCTGCCCACGAGACCGCCCCGCTCGTTCGTGAAGAGCCGCCCATCCTTGGCCGTGCCGAACTCCTTCACGTGGGCGCGGAGCATGGCCACGAGCGGCGGGGGGATCGGGACCGGCCGGTCTTCCTTGGCCTCCCTCGACTTCAGGCCGCGCTTGTCGTGGCGCTCTCCGCTGTCTGTCCACTGCTTGCCCGACACGGGGTGCGTGTCGTGAAGTGTCAGAACTCCCCACCCCTTCTCCGGGAGGAAGCAATCAGCCTTGCTGAGGCCCACTGCCTCACTCGGGCGGAGCCCCGCGAAGTACATGACCGCATAGAAGCCCACCAGGCGCCGACCCTTCTTGCGGTCCCATGTCCCAACGTACGAGACCGAGGCAAGGAGTTGAGCAGCCTGCGTCTTGTTCACGAGAACGCGGGGGTCCACACGGTCCGATGAAGCACTCTTCACCCTCTTGATAGCGGTGAGTGGATTCTCCGTCAGAAGCTTGCGCTCGATGGCGTATTCAACTGCGGTGTTGAGCGCGCGCCGACGGCGACGGGAGGTCTCCCCCGCCGCGGGGGTTCCATCCAGTTTGAAGGAGATCCGATACTGAACATCGCGAAGAATCTTCGGGTCTTCCAGTGAGGAGACGAGAAGCGATTTCTTGGAGATCCACCCGTAGGCGTCTTCAAGTTCCTCCGGCGGGTCAAGTTCGGCGTTCTTGGGAATGACCGACCACCGGAAGGCGAGACGTAGCTCTTCCGGTGACGGCATTTTCTGTTCCTGCTCTACCAGAGCCAGCGTCACGGCGGCGAGCCCATCGGCGATGCCCTCACGGGTCTTGGCCGCGGCGGTCGGCCAGCGCATCGCCATGTACTCGCGGCAGAACGCGAACCAGGGCAGTTCCTCGCGGGCTTGCTCCGCACTGACTTCGGCCCGTACCTCGGATTCAGGCAGACCGTCCGTGATGCGGAATGCCTCGCCACGGCGCATTGCCTGCCATAGTTCAGATCTGCGGCTCTCTGCGAGCGCCACCGTGGCGAAGGTTGCGCTACTGACCTTTCCTCCGACTTTCCAACGGAGTTGGTATGGACGGGTCTTGCTCTGCGCCTTAGACACCTTCCACAGGCGGATATCGAGAGAAAACCCGTCCGGGGCCGAGCGGTTGTTCTGCTCGGCCCCACTGTCGGTGTCCTTCGTCACGCGCTCTCCTCCAGCGTCTGGAGCCACCGACTCAGTTCGGACCGCCGGATTCGCACCGCGCCGTTCGGGAGTTTGATGGACTTCGGGCCCTTCTTGTACTGCCGCCAGCGGTAGAACGTCGCTCGCGGTACGCCTATCTCTTCGATCACTTCGGGGATGGTCAGCATCTCGTCGCGGGGCTTGGCCACGACTCCTCCTTGGGCGAGAGGGCAAGGGAAGGTGGTGGGACCAGCCGAGAGCCGCCACAGAAACCACGAAATACACAGAAACCCTGGATTGGTGGGCTGACCTGCGGCGATGCCGCGCTGTGGGGGCTGCCACAGAAATCGCGGAAAGCTCCACAGAAATAGGCGGCCGGACCGGTGTGGCCGGTGCTCGCTTATTTCTGTGGCTTCTCGGTTCGTTTCTGTGGCAGCACACCGCGAGCCCCTGACAGGGCTGTCTTTGCTGGTCAGGGGCTCGGCGGGGGTATTTCTGTGATTCTGTGGTTTCTGTGGCGGGGGTCAGGCGGTCGGGTCGGGCAGGCGGGGGTGGACCAGGTAGCGGGGGGAAGGCGGCCGGCCGCGTCCTCCGGTCCGCTGGACAGCTTGGGCGCGCACGTAGCCGTGGTCTTCCAACAGGGCCAACACGGGGTCCAAGTCGTTGGCCGTGCGGAACTCGGAGCGCGAGAGCTTGACCATCAGGTCCCGCTTGCTGACCTCGCGCCACCCATGGGTGCGCAGCGCTTCCAGCACGGTGCGGGCCCTCTCGGCGATCCGGTCCGCGCCCATCGAGTCGAACGCGGCGAGGCTGTGACTGATGAAGTACTCAGCCAGCGCGATCGCGTCGCGCACGGTCGCTTCCGCCACGGGCACCGTGTGCCCCTTGGTGAGGTGTTCGGCGAGGTGGAGCAGGGCGGCCATGCGGGCGGTGGCGCCGACCAACTTGCCGCCCCAATCGCCGATCTGCCCCATGATCCCGCCGCGGGCTTCCAACATCGGTTCCACTCGCGCCTGAAAGGCGGTGAGGGTGGCGACCGCCTCGGGGGTGAGCTGGATGAGAGCGGGATCGGTCCACTCGGCGAGGAACAGCGTCAGGTCCAGGACATGGCGCCGGTAGGTCTCCATCACCTGTTCCGGGATGGGGTCGGGTTCGATCTTGCGGCTGCCGACCAGCGACTCGGGAACCGAGTAGAGGAACCTGCCGAGCAGGCCGCGGCCCTTGAATCCGTCCTGCCGCCCGATGTCGTCCAAGACCTGCGGCTGCACGCACAACCCCATGGTGAGGGCGGGGTGTTCGATGTATTCCTCACGGGTCTGCCGGTCGACCTTGAGACGGTCGCCGGCGTGGCCTTTGAGGAAGACCCCCATGTTTGGCTTGCCGGAGTAGCGTCCGGCGATGATGTCGAAGATGTCGCCCTCTGCCGACATGACGGAGATCCGGCCGCCCTGCTCCGCCATCCGCGAGGTGACCGTCTCCGCTGTGGTGTCGTCGGCGAGCAACTGCGGTTTGACCGGCACGCTCACGCTGTCCGCGGTCTGCGCCAGCGCGATCGCGGTGGCCACCATCTCGTCACGCTCGTCCGCGCTCGCGGATGCCGCCTTGGCGGTGGCCTTGTCGGCCGCCTCCTTGGCGAGACGGGCGGTCATCTCGGCTTCCACGATGGCCGGTTGGATGAGCGTGCGCAGTTGCTGTTCCGCCTCATACAGCGGGTCGGTGAGCAGCCCGAACACGGCGGACTTCCGGTTGGCGGGCGGCAGCGAGACGACAACATAGAGGTTGGTGGGCTCGCGCCAGTGCCCGCGTACCTGCACGACCGACCGTCCGCCGGCCGCCGTGGCGAGCACCGACAGGGCGATGCATCCGGCGAGGTCGACGGGGGTCTGTGTCTCCTCGGCGACCGCGGCCACGAACTCTTGCAGCCAACCCGGCAGCGAGCCCACGGGGAACGCGGTGAGCTTGCGCGGTCCGGCGAGGGGAACGGGGTCCTCCCACACGGGCGCGGGGGGCTCTTCCAGGGCGGACAGTCCGGCCCACAGGTCGGGGCTGTCCACAGGCTTTGTGGTCATGAGGCTGCCCTCCCTTCGAGGGGGTTCAACAGCGGGCGGCGGCCGTCGTCCCTGTGCGGGTCAGGACCAACGGCAGTGCGGACGCCTTCGGCGACGCTCCTTCGGTCGCCTACGGCCGTCCGTGATGGGCGCTGTACGGCGTTCTGCGACTCTTTGGGGGGAGTTCGGGGCTTAATGGTCACGCCGCGCTCCTCTCGGCCGTCTGGAGACCGTTGGCGACCGCGCGGCGGGCGTAGTCCTCGGGCACGCCGACGGAGACGGCCGCGGCGACGATCTGCGAGCCGATGGCGTCCAGTCCGCACGGTCCGGGGCACTGTGCGTGCTGCGCTCCCAGGAACCGGGCGACACCGAACGCCTGTGAGGCGGCCCCGGATTCGGTGCGGGCGCGCACGAGAGCGAGGCCGCGTTCGAGACCGGTGCGGATGTACTGCTCGGTGTGGCGGCAGCCGGTGGCCACCGTCCGATCCCATGTGGCGCGCTCGCGGAGGGAAGAAACCACCTCCCCCGGGGCGGGGGTGGTCTCTTCCTTCACGACCAGGGCGAGGACGACAAGCGGCAGAGTGGCCATGCGGCCATTGCCGGGTCCAAGCCAACGTGCGTAGGACATGAGCGACTTGATGTCCACGCCCGACCGGACCGCGTTGTGCGACGGCATAACGCCCTGGTACAGCCAGTGCTCGCCGCGCGTCGTCGCCACCGTGCGCGTGACCGGCAGTGTCTCGTGTGCCCACGCGACGGCCGCCGCGTTGTCGAGGTCCACCACGGTCAGCCCCGCCCCGCCGGGGTGGTAGCCGACGCATACGGCCTGACGCCATGCCGCCACCCACGCAGGGGAGGCGATGACGTCGGGGACGGTGGTGGCGGCGGCCCACGCGTGGCACACGCCGGGGCAGTGGCAGGGGCCCGCGCTCTTCATGTTCGGCCGCCCGCCACAGGCGTTCTTGGCACACGTCCGGCAGTTCCCGAACGGCACTTTGCCTTCCCGCAGGGGCAGCACCGGCACGCCGGCCGCAGCCAACTCCAGCGCGGTGCACAGGTGGTCACCGTCCTGGGGGTTCGTGGCGCGGGGGCACGGGGTCTTGCGGTCAGGTGTCATGCTGGAGTTCTCCTGTTTCTGTCGAAGGGACGGAGAACCGGGGCGGTCGCGGTCTTTGGCGAGAGGCGACCGCCCCAGCCACGTCTAGCCGTGGAAGTGGTTGCGCTTGAACACGGCCTTGCGGATGTTGAAGGTGTTGCCGCCCCTGTGGCCGCTCGCGCTGAAGACCTGCACGGCGACCCATCCGCCGAAGATCACGGCGGCGAGGGTGATGAGCTGAGTGATCAGCGCGGTCAGGGCGGTGATGAACGCGGTCAGCAGGAACAGCCCGCCGCACACCGCGCCGAAGCCGATGCCCCCGAGGGCGATGTTCACCGCCGCGCGCGAGACGGGCGGCTTGGCCGCGACGGGTTCGGGCTTGGCGGGTTCGAGGGTGTAGCCGGTGACGACGCGGCCGTCCGGCAGAACGATGCTCGTCACCGCCGGGATCGTGCCCGGCTGCACCGGTACGACCGGCGCCGACGGCATCGGGGCGAGCGGAGTGGGCCGGTGGACTTCCACGGCCGCCTCACGACAGCCGGGCATGAGGGGCTTGACGGGTTCGTTCACGATCGGGCCTCCTGTCAGCCGAGGTCGCTGAGGGCGCCGGCGCATGCCTGCACGAGGTTGTGGATGGGTTCGTACGCGCCGGTCCCCGCGGCGAAGAACCCGAAGAGGAACAGCACGATGGCCGCGCCCCCTCCGGCGGACTTGGTCTTGACCGCGAGGGCGGACGCGGCACCGAACAGCAGCACGGCGGAAATGTCGAGGATCATCGCGAGCCCTCCGGGCGCGGGGTGTCGGTGCCCGCGCGGTAGATGCGGGCCCAGCGGTTGTAGAGCCAGCGGCCGACGCGTATGCGCTTGCCGGTGGCCTTGCAGCGGCGGCAGTCCTTGCCGCGCTTCTGGCGGCCCTTGCGGTCGGTCTTCATCTGGAAGCCCCAGCCGTTGCACTTGCGGCAGTTGCCGAACGGCGAGGCAGCACACACAGCGACGTAACACAGAGTCACGCCGAGAAGGAGCGTGATAGCGAGCAGGACAGGGGTCATGACAGGCCCTCCGGGGCGGGTTTCAGGGGTTTCCGCAGGTGGGCCGCTATGCGCTAGCGACCTGATCAGAGCTGGTTTGGGGCGCTAAGCGGGCCGCTAACACTAGCGGGGTGTGCCGCTAGCGCTAGCGGCCCGAGATGGTCAGCCCGCGTCCCGCTTTCCGTCACGCTCCGCAATCGCGGCCGTGATGTGGGAGCGGTCGACGCCGCGCCGGTTGACGACCTTGCCGTCCACCCGGCGGCCCACCTGGATCGTGGACAGGCCGCGCGGCTTCAGGGCCGCGGCGAGGGTCTCGGGCTCCCATCCGTCGTAGACCTCGGGGCGCAGTTCGGCGAGCCGCGCGACGACGGTTTCCGACCACACCTTGGTCTCCTTGACGGGGATCACGGCGAGGATGTCGGCGAGCAGGTCGTACGCGCTCGCCACGGTTTCCGGCTCTTCCCCGAGCGCGTAGCCGGACAGCAGTCCCGCCTTCTCGCGCGCCGTGCGGGCGCGGGCGGCGATGCTGTCGGCCCCGGGGCCGTCCACGTACACGGAGCCCACGATCCGGGCGTCGGAGCCTTCACCGATGAAGTAGTGAATGCCCTTGTCACCCCAGCTGAACATGGTCGCGCGCACCCCGCGCTTGTACGCAGACGTGCCGAGCACCATGTCGTTCTCCAACTGCCCCATGACCTTCAGGCACCAACGCGCCGACGCGTTCGCGGAGATGCCCGTGGGCAGCGCCTTGGCGTCCGGGCGCTGCGTGGCGAGCAGCAGCACGATGCCGGTGGCCGGACCGCGCTTGACCAGGTCGGTGGCGATCTCCTCGAACTCGTCCTTGTGCTTGGGGTGCTCGAACAGCACCTGGCACTCGTCCACCCCGATCACGATGGGGTGCAGGCCAAGGGAGCGCTTGTCGGCGAGTTCGCTGGTCACCTTCGACTCCGGGCAGATGTCCCGCGGAAGCGAGCGGATCACCTTGGTACGGCGGCGCAGTTCCTCGCGCAGCGCCCGGAAGTCGTTCAGGCAGTACTCGATGGCGTCGTCATCGTCGCCCGCGGCGTGCCGGTGCGAGACGGCATTGCCGACCGGGTCCAGGTCACCGGTGCCCTTCATGTCGTACGTGTGCAGCTCCGCCCGCGGGTCCAACGCGGCGATGAGCAGGAGCAGGCGGAGCAGGAAGGTTTTACCCATGCGCGGGATGGCGCCGATGATGCCCGCGATGTACATCAGGGTGACCTCGACCCAGCGTCCGCGCTGGTCGGTGCCGTAGGCGACGGGCTTGAACAGGTTGACGCTGCCGCTGGTCAGCAGCGGCCACTTGGGCTTGCGGGAGGTCGACATGTCCTGATCGCCGACCCACAGCACGAGATGCCCGGTGTGCTCGTTCGGTACTGCCTCGGGCCACACGCAGCCCAACGGCCGACGCAGACCGGACGCGAGCCGGTCGCGACGCTCGATGACGTCCGTGACCGTCACGCCGTACGGGAGGTTGCCCTCCGCACGCCACCCCGGACCGTCACGCGTGATCGGGGCGGTGAACTCGAAGCCATCGCGGCCCTTGCCCTGCGCCTGGTTGATGGCGGGGATGCCGAGCGAGCCGAGCGCCCGCAGCACGATGTCACTGGTCAGCTTCACTGCCTTGGGCAGCTCCACTGCACGGTGGATGACCGGGTCATCCGCACGGCGGCCGGCGGCCCCAAGCGCCATCACGACCGCGCCGACCGACAGGGTCTGAAGCCAGTCGGGGGCGAGCACGTAGATGGCGAGCGCAGAGCCGAGCCCGATGAACATCGCGAGCACGGCGACCAGGGTGCGGAGTCGGACGCGTCCGTCGCGCTGCCGCGACAGCTTCAGGTACTCGGCTGCGTCCTCGCGCCGGACCGCGGCGAGTCGGACCGGCTCGCCCTCGCGGTCGGCCATCCACCGCAGGGTGCCGCCCACGAACCGCGCGGCACCGGACGGCGCCTGAAACGTGAGCCGTGCGGCGTAGACCGGGGAGCGCAGCGCGTGATAGCCGACCGAGTGGGCGTAGTGGCGCGCCACCCACGCGGCAGCGGTCCGCAGCTCGGCCAGCGAGCGCAGCCACGCCGGAACGACCGCACGGCGCTGTGCGCCCGCGAGCCGACCGAGGTAGCCCGGACCGGCCGCCTTGACGGTCGGCAGGTCGACCATCGCGCGGGCGGTCGGGTCACCCGACTCGGTACCCGACCGGTCCGGCGCGGAGTCTGCCGACGGGTCGGAGTCGGGTCGGGTGGTCGGGTCGGCCGACTGGTCGCGGGCCGACCGTGCCTTGTCGAGGTCGACTACCTCGCCCCCGGAGTCGGCCGCCATGTCGGCTTCGAGTCGGTTGAAGAGTTCGTTCTCGTCGTCGGGGTGCTTCACTGAAAGTCCCTTCCAAGGGGAGGAAAGGCGGGGTCCGGCCGTCGCTGTAGGAGGTGGGCGGACGGACCCCGCCGGATCGTGGTGCAGGGGTGTTCAGGCGGCGCGCTGTTCCTCGGGGTAGGCGCAGGGCACGCACATGCCGAGCGAGGTGGGGATGACGTATCCCGCATCCGTGCGGCACTGCGGACAGGTACGGCGGGCGCACATCGCCTTGGCGAGCGCGGCCCGCTTGCCGGGCGTCATCGGTCGGACCGGCTTGGCGCGGTCAACGCGGTAGAGGTAGGCGACCAGCGGGCCGCGCCGGTAGCGCGGGCGCAGCACCTGAGCCGCGATCGGCTGACCGCCCGGACGTAAGCCACGGGCACGCAGTTGGCGGCGCGTGGCGAGTCCGTCGGGGGCGTAGCGCCACGGGTAGGTGGGGATGCCGTGGCGGGCGCCGGTCGGGTCGTAGCACTTGCCGAATGCCGCGGGCATCAGGCTGCCTCAGCCTCGGACTCCTCGCCCTCCGCGTCGTCCACGGAGTGCAGAGGGCGACCGTCGGCGCGCTCGGACTTCAACGCGTCACGCAGCGTGCGGGCGTTGGCCTGCGAGACGTGCACCGCCGTGCGGATGCGGTCCGCGGTCAACTCCGCGTCCTTCCACTCCGCGGTGACCGTGCGCGCCTCGGTCAGCAGCTCCTCGAAGGTGCGCTGTGCCTTGGTCTTGCCCTTGGCGGGGGTCCGGCGGCGCGGGCGCGGCTTGGCGTCGACCGGGGGCGCCGGCGGGGTCTCCGCCGGGGGCTGTGCGGGTGTCTCCTGGTCGGTGGCGGGGGCAAGGTCGCCCATGCGCAGTATCACGCGCTCGCGCCGCGGGGTCTTCGTCCGCCACTTGCGGCCGTAGCGCTCGCGCAGGTCCGCGCGGGCCAACTGCCGTACCTTCTCCCGCGTCAGCGCCTCGGAGTAGGAGGTGACCTCCCACAGCGTCATACGACGCCACAGCGCGAACGTGGACGGGAACGCCAACAGCCAGCGGGAGAACCGGATCTTCTCCATGCGGCGACCAGTGGCCGCGCCGATCCGCACGGCGTAGATGTGCGCGCCGATCTCGGAGAACACCACCCACAGCAGCGGCATCGTGCCGTGCGCCACCTTCGCCGACAGGGAGTGTCCGGCCGCGATGTTCAGCCCGCACGTGATCAGCGTGAGGACCCAGGGCACGAACCGCACCCACGCGAGCGCCATATCCATCCGGATCAACAACAGGTTGGCGACGGTGAACACGGGAATGGACACGTCGATCCCGACCGGCAGCATCCACGGCTCGCCGAAACCCCAGCGGGCCGCAGCCTCGGAGACGGCGTCGAAGGAAGAGATCAGGCCGAGCGCGCCGACGCCGGCCGCGCCGAGCGCGCCGATACCGGCGAGCCCCATCTCCGGGCGGGTCAGCGGCGGCACGGCCGAAGACTCGATGGTCTGCACGCTCGTCATGCCGCACCCCCGACCAACACCGGGGCGACGATGTCCGCGTAGCCAGTCAGACGGACCACCGCGCCCGCGTAGTCGACGGTCGTACGCAGGACGCGCGTCCGGCCGTCGCTCTGCTCGCGGTAGGTCACAGCGTCCGGGGCGATCCCCAGGGCCTCCCGCCACGCCTCGAAGCCGGGCAGGTCATCGTAGAACGTCAGCTCCAACCGCTCCGGGTAGACGCTGGACACCTGCACCGACGGTGCCGACAGGTGCCCGAAGTCCGCAGCCAGCAAGCGCAGCCCGCGCAGCGGCACGGCCAGATCGTCCAGCGTCAGCGCGTCACTCATGCCGCCGCCCCCTTGCGCGCCGTGCGACGGCGGGCGGGGCGGGCCATGGGGACGACGTCGAACAGGTCCGGGTTCTCCTCGATGACCTGAGCGGCCATGCGGACCAGGTCGTCGGGAAAGTCCGGGTCGTCGGCGAGGATGTCGCGCGCCGCGTCCAGACGGGCCGCGCGCTCTTCGTCCGTCTCGCCCTCGACCCCGAGCCACAGCTCAACCGGGGTACCGAGCGCCAGTTCCGCGAAGTCCTCGGGAGAGATGGCCTGTTGACGGCCGACGTACATACGCATGACAGAACTCCTGATGTCGATGGGACGCGGGGCGGTCGCGGTCTTTGGCGAGAGGCGACCGCCCCGCAGGGCGTGGCGGTGGGGTCAGATGTGGACCCGGCGCGGGCGGTTGAACAGGTTGATCAGGCCGCCGGTCACGGCGGTGACCGAGGTGAAGGCCACGAAGGTGACCATGGCCCAGTTGGCGCCCAGGTCTCGCACATAGACGCAGTTGGCGACCGCGGACGCGATGCCGAGCAGGAAGAACAGCAGGGTGGCCACCGCGCGGCCGGCGGTCATCGGCTTGAAGCCGCGAGCCACCAACTCGATGTCCTGCGGCCTCACCGGCCGCAGCGTGTTGCCGTTCATCTGGACGTCGACCACGTTCCCGACGCGGTGACTGGCGACGCCAGCCACCGTGCCCAGCGCCTTGGTGCTGCGGATACGGACAACGTCACCGATGGCGAGCAGCATGGAGGTTCCCCCTCAAGTCGTGGAGGTCCGAGACGATCCCGGCTCCCCCTCACCGCACCTGCGAGAGATGCGGATCAGGCAACCGGCCGCCGCACCAGGTGCGGCGGAATGGTCTAGGTGAAGAGGTGCGCGGGCCTGAGCCGCGCTGGACGCCTTTTGCGGGAGGTGACGGCCCGTCGTACGCGATATGGATCTGTGCCTCAGTCCCGCTCTTCCGAGGAATCGCATCTCGGTCTCTTCGCGCGGCGTGGGTGCCCTTGGGCAGATCCGTTCTTTTGAGTCGGCACGTGTCCCTGACGGGAGATGACCGACTGGTCTCCACTCGCCTCGGCCGGAGTCGTCACGGCCGTCGTATCTGCGGTGGATCACGCTGTGGAGTTGTCGTGCTCGCTCGGTCGCTGAGCGATCCGAGCAAGAGGAACATGTATTACGTGTTCCTCATCTTGCAGAGAGGAGTTCGCCTCGTCAAGCCCTTCGGCTGTTTGAGTTCTGCGAGCCCCTCGCGCTCGATGTACCTACAGACTGGCGTCGGCGCCGACGACGATCGACTTCGCGGATGTACGGCTCAGGTCGTTCTTGGCTACTGTGAAGTCGTACCAAGTCATCCCAACAAGGCGGAGGTTGGACGTGGCGAACGAGCGACTGCGCGGCGCGATTGTGGACTTGGGCCTGACGCTCGATGAGGTCGCCCAACGGCTCGGGGTCGCGGCCAAGACGGTCGAACGATGGATCAACGAGCCTGAGCGCAAGCCATATCGCCGCTTCCAGTACGCGACAGCCTCGCTTTTGAAGTGCGAAGTGTCGTACCTGTGGCCGGACGAACGCACATCAGCGGAGATCACTGCCTCTGGCAACGCGGAGTTGGTCAGGCTCTATCCACACCGGTCCGTCGTGATGCAAACCCTCTGGACGAACCTCTACTCCAAGGCGACCCGTCAGTTTGACCTGTTGGTGTACTCCGGGTTCTGGCTCACGGAAGACGCGACGTTCCACCGCATCGTGAAAGAGAAGTCAGCCGATGGAGTGCCCATCCGCTTCATCCTGGGAGAGCCCACCTCGCCGGCCGTGGCGGTGCGCGGTGAGGACGAAGGGATCGGCGCGGCGATGGCAGGCAAGATCCGGAACGCTCTCATCAACTACGGCCCGCTCTTCGGTCTCCCTGGGGTGGAGTTCCGGCTGCACGGTACGACCCTCTACAACTCGATCTATCGGGCCGATGACGAGATGCTGGCGAACGGGCACCTCTACGGCGTCGGCGCCTACATGGCCCCTGTGCTGCACCTGAGACGCGTGCCCGGCGGTGAGCTCTTCGACGCCTACGCTGAGAGCGTTGAAAAGGTCTGGGAATCGGCCCGTCCGATCTCTTCACCTGCCGATTGGGAAGGCACTGCCTGATGAGTCGCATCGACTACTTCCGCGACCCGAACGCCCCTCACGCCAACTCGGTGGTGCCCTCGGTCACCGCAGTCGTCCAAGACGACGCGGGGCGGTTGCTGCTCATCCACAAGACGGACAACGACCTGTGGGCACTGCCCGGCGGTGGCCACGACATCGGCGAGCGCATCGGTGACACCGTCGTCCGTGAGGTTGCTGAAGAGACCGGCATTGACGTTGAGGTAGACAGCATCGTGGGGCTCTACACCGACCCTGAACACGTGCTGGCGTACGACGATGGAGAGGTCCGGCAACAGTTCTCCATCTGCTTCCGAGCCCACCCCATCGGCGGTTCCCTGCGCACAAGCAGCGAGTCAAAAGAGGTCCGCTGGGTCAACCCAGCGGACCTTGACGGACTGGACATCCACCCGTCGATGATGCTGCGCATCCGCCACGGTCTCGACGACTCGCGGCGAGAGCCCTATATCGGCTGACTGTCGGCAGAGACCTGCGCCAACCGGCCGTTAACACGCTTCGCCGCCGCGTGGATCTCGGGTGCCGCGCGCTGGATGAACCGCCCGACGATCGTGTCCGGGCCGTACCGCTGCACGATCTCGTCCAGCCGCTCGGCCGGCGTGGTGTGTGTCCCGTCGGGCGTCGTCGTCATGTCGCAGTACAGCAGAGCGTCGACCAGGTCCGGACGCTCTAGCTCGAACTCCCCCTCCAGTTCCTGCCTCAGCCCGCGTTCCTCGGCTTCCAGCAGGGCGCAGGAGTGGTGAGCAACGAGACGAATGACCCGCTCGTCTGCCTTTTCCTGTTCTCGGAGGAACCGCGCACCGTCCAGCGGGTGAAAGCCGGTGGTGGCGATGGTCGGCGAGTAACCGATGTCATGCAGCACCGCGGCGGCTTCCAGCAACTCGGCGTCGTCGCCCATGATCGGGCCCAAGGAGCGAGCGCGCTTGGCGACCCCCAGCGAGTGCGCCCACCGACGCGGAAGCGGATCGGACAGCAGCGATTCGGAGAGCGAGTACGCCCACTCAGTCAGTCCCATGGCGGCCAAGCCTACGGCCGGACGGTGGGCGTCGGGAGAGCGCGCACGGTTCGCCCCTTGCCGTGAACGGTGGCGAGCAGGCCGTTTCCCTCCATCTGGGCAAGGACACGACGCACGGCGGTACGGGAGGCGCCGAACCGCTCGCAGAGCTTCGCTTCGGACGGGTACGTGTCGCCCACTGAGAGCGAGTCCTCTGTGATCACGTCGGCCATCCGTTCCGCGAGAGAACGACGGTCGCCACCCCGAGCGACGCGCCACCCGATCCCGGGAGCGGACTCAACAACTCCGTCGGCTTCGAGAACCTTGAGGGCACGACGGATCGTGTTGCGGGAGACCCCGTGCAAACGCATCAGAGCAGCCTCCGAGGGCAGAGTGTCACTAGCTTCGCCCTCTTTGATCTCTTGGCGCAAAGACTCAGAGACCTGCAAATACGTACCTCGGGGACTGGCGTGCGGCACAGAATCTTCCTTCCATCATGAATCTCGGACCGATATCTCGCGCCTCTAGCTATCCGGTGAGTTCTGGGGTCCGAATCCTCTGCGCCTGACTCGGACTTCGTGGAGTGTCAACAAGGTGCGCTGTGCAGCATGCAGGTTTTCAAGAACCTCGGAATGCGGCAATGGCTCATTCCCGCCGTGAACAAGGCGATTCCGAACCCTCAAGAGCCGTCGCACCTCACTAACAAATTCACCACCAAGGTCATTCTCTTGCGCATAGGAAATCACTAGGTTTGCGACCCCTTGGCGCCGTGTCTCTATTTCATCGAAAGGGCCGTCTTCGCGGAGCATCGTCTCAATGTCCCGCCATGCAGCCAGAACTTCCCCAACGTCTGCATTTTCGACGGATCGCGAACTTGGAGGAAATGTTTCGTTATTTAGACCCACCCTTCCGAGCTGCGCCCAAATCATCAAGGCTAGGCCAGAAACTCCGATAAGGCCACCAACTACAGACAGGTAGCGGGCGACTTCCAGGTCTGAAAGAAGCACCGAGAAAGCCAGTGTGGCGAGACCCAAAATTGAGATGAGGAGCCCGACTAGAGCCAGTGGGGTATTCGGTGATGCAGTCACCCTTCTAACGGGTGATCGGTCAGCCTGCATCAATGTGCGGACCGCGCTGGAAATGTCACGGCGCTCAATAATACGGGACCCTCTCCCGTCTGCATAAAGGCGGGCGCGTAGCATCAGCTCATTTTCAGCTTGCCTTTTCCATGTGTCGAGCTCTCGCCTTGCATCATCCGTGAGCTCAAGACCGTCGATTCCGTTCTCCCGACTATTCATCATTTACGCCCTGCGAGGTAGGCGATGATTCCGATGAGTACCGAAGCGGCAAATCCAATTGAGCCAACGGGAGTGTCAAGTTTTCCGGCAAAAACACCAGCCACGGCAGCGGCGGCGTATGAGATGACGTCCGTCAAATGTTTCATCACGGAGACAGGTCTCTGAATGTGACCCCGCCGTCCGGAAAGATAGGCTTCGCGAACCAAACTGGACGTGATCACAGGTGGCCCAGAGCCTATGTGGAAACTAACTTCAAGCCTATTGGCCTCATCGAATACGTCAATCCCGAACTCCTTGAGGCAGATCTCAAGCTCGCTTCGCGCGTCTGGGGGGAGTGCCCCGCTGCCAGGTACCTCAATGTTGAGGTCATCAGATGCCACTGCTCCATGCTAGCGACGTCGGCGGACATGAGCAGGGACGCAGCACGGGCACCCTTGCAGGGCGCTGCACCGTGACCTACAGCAGAGGTCGACGCCGTTGCAACAGCCGTACTCCAGTGGCATGGAAGGCTGGCAACGACTCACGGCGTGCGTGTCTAACTGCGTGACAACGACCGCGTACGGTGGCGCACGTCCACGCACGTTCAAGGACAGTCAACGCAGTTCAGCACACCGTTCCTCCCTGGCCCGAGGACGACCAAGATTGCTTCGGGACGAAGAGGTCGAGGCGCGCACGGCCACATCACGGGCACTCTCAGGGGCGACCAACTCCAAGACTCTGCGCACGGTATGCGATAGAGATCCCGCATCAGGTCGGCGGCCTCCGACATACGTGCAGGTCAAAGCAGGCTTCGGGGGCGCTCTAGCCATGCCCTCCGGAGCCGTGTGCGCAGGTTCGAATCCTGCCGGGGGCACCCTTCATATGGTGCCCAAAGACCCCGTCACCAGCGGAAACGCTGAGGCCGGGGTCTTCGCGTATGTGCAGGCGTATGCCGCTCGGAGCGGGCGTATGTCGGGGGCTGTGGACGAGGCGTGGACGGGATCTTGGGACGTAAGCGCAGGTCATGCCTGGTCCCCCCAAGGTCCCGGACAGGTCCAGGGGCCTTGGGGGGTACCGCCTTGAGCGTGTCACTCGTACCAACAGAACCTCGACGTGGAAGTCCCTCAGCCGGTGGCTTTGGCGATGATGCGGTCCATTTCCTCCCGGCCGAAGGCTCGCAGGGTCGTGCTACGGACGTTGCCCAACGCGCCGACTTGTAGGAGCACTGCGGTGGCAGTCTCGTCGTCGGGCGCCTCCACGACAGCCACGAGGTCGTACGGGCCGACGGTCCAGAAGAGGTTCAGGACCTTCACCCCGAGCTTCTGAGCCGCTGCCGTGAAGGCTTCGGCGCGTTGCGGGGTGTCCTTGTAGCCGCGGACTCCCTGGTCGGTCCAGTTCAGCAGCGCAACAAACGTCGGCATGATCCTTTACCCCTGAAAGTAGACGCAACAAGTCGGGGTCAACTCTGGGCACCATGCGCGTAATGCGCATGAGAGGCGCATCTGAACGAGTGATAGGGGCCATCACCCGCTCCCTCGAGCGGGCGGTGGGCAGTCCGTCGACGCAAATGAAGGTGACACGGCAGCGAACGCGGACAGCAACGGCAGTGCCTGGCTTCATGGCCCGGCACGACATATACCCCGGAGCCACCGGCGCGGAATTCCTGAGGACAGGAACGCCGGTCTCGGCCAAGGCATGGCGATGCCCCCGGAAAAGTCCGGGGGCATCGGAGCTACCGTCGTCTGCGATCACTCGTACTCGCGCAACAGATCCTCAATACGGCGGTTGGCGACCTCTTGACGGCCGTCGAGGCACTTGGCGTATCGACTGAGGAGAACCTCCACGCTGTTGCCCGCGCGCTCGGCCACCTCGGTGGCGTCCACTCCGGCGTTGAGCCACGTCGAGAGCGCCGAGTGCCGAAGGTCGTACGGCCGACTCGCGAGTGGCGAGGACGCGACGGCCGGCGGGAGCGCGAGGAGCCGGGCCTCCTGCCACACGCGGTAGTACGTCGAGGACGGGACGACCGAGCCCTTCTCGCTGAAGAAGAGCCGTCCGTCGTCCGCCGTGCCGAAGGTGGCCAGATGCTCGCGGAGCACGGCGACGAGGTGTGGCGGGATCGGCACCCGCCTCACGTCCTCGGTCGGTCGGTTCTTCAGCCCCCGGTCGTCATGGGTCTCCCCCGAGTCGGTCCACTGCTTGCCGACCGACGGACGGGTCCGGTGGAGCAGGGCCGAGCCCCAACCCCGTTCGGGAAGGATCAGGTCCGTCTCGACGAGGCCGACCGCTTCCGCCGGCCGAAGGCCACCGAAGTACATGGCGGCGAACAGGCCCACGAGGCGACGGCCGCGGGCACGCCGGTATCCGCCCACATAGGAGACGGCAGCCAGGAGGTTGCGGGCCTGCTCCGGGTTGGCGACGACGCGCGGGTCCACCTGGTTGGACACCTTCGGTTTCTGCCAGCGGACCGCCGTGACGGGGTTCTCCCGCAGCTCCCCCAGGTCGACCGCGTAGTTCGCGGCGTTGACCAGCGTCCGACGCTTACGCCGCACGGTTTCCGCCGCGGCTGCCGTGCCGTCGAGCTTGAGTTTCAGCGAGTCGAGGACCGCGCGAGCCGTGGCGGGCTCAGCGAGATCGGCGAGCGGTCGAGAGGCTTTGGACACCCAGTGGAGAACGTTCCGCACGTCGTCCGGGACTTCCCGATCGTCAGGCCCCGGCAAGACGAAGGCCCAGTTACGAAGTGCCTTACGGAGCGCCTCATCGGACGGACGTCCGGCGCGGTCGTCGAGGAGTTCCACCGTCACGCTGGTGAGCGATTCGTTGATGCCGTCCCGTGTATTGGGTGCGGCGTGGGGCCACTTCATAGCGAGGTACCTGAGGGCGAAGGCGTACCACGACACGGCCGACTTCTTCTCTTCCATCGAGGCCGGAAGCCCCGACTCGGTGTCGAACTCCTCGCCGTCGCGCATCGCACGCATCAGCTTCGTGCGGTAGTGATCGGCGAGTGCCTTGGTACGGAAGGAGTCGGAGAAGACGTTGCCCGCCACCGACCAGCGGACTCCGTACGAGGGCGTTTTGGTGTCGCGCTTGCGTACGGCCCACACCTTCACGTCGAGAGACTTCACGCTGCAGCCTCCAACTGCCGCAACCACGTGGTGAAGTCACTCCGCCACACCCGGAGCTCCCCGTTGGGCAGCTTGAACGCGGAGGGCCCGTATCCGAGCTCACGCCAGCGGTAGAACGTCCGGCGAGAAACACCGCCCAGCTCATCCAGGACTTGACGAACAGTCATCAGCTCGTCGCGACGGTGGTCCATGTCGGTTCTCCTTCCGTTCCGGGGGCGGGTTCGAGGGACACGGCGAGCCAGGCTTCGGCGTTGCTGAGCCCGGTTCCGGCGAAGACCCAGTGAGAGAGGACGAGGGTCGATTCCGGGGCCGTTTCGGTCGCCGGGGTGGCTTGTGCTCGGCGCCATTCGGCTCGTGCGTTGCGGAGTGCGCCGAGGGTGGTGGAGTAGCGGCGGGACTTGGTGGAGAAGTGGCCGCGGAAGCCGAGCATGTGAGCCCAGGCCCGAAGGCGGAGCTCGGCGAGTTCGGGGCGAGCGCCGAGACTCCAGGCGACGCGGATCATGCGTTCGGCGTGTTCTGAGATGCGTGCCTGGGCGAGCTCGGCGAGGAACTTGAGCGGGCGGTCGAGGGTGCCGGTCGCCGTCTCGGCGCCTTTGGTGGCGTACTTGGCGATGTAGGCCGCTACGGCTCGTTCGGTCAGCTCCTGGCCATTGTCGAAGTCGGCGGATCGGATCGTACGGACGTCGAGTTGGCGGCCGAAGGCGAAGGTGTGCGCGCGGCCGTCGATGGTCGGGCCGTCGACGCGGGCGGCGGTGGCTGCGGCCTGGATGGCGTCCGTCAAGAGCTCTGCCGTTGCCCAGGCAGGCGGTGAGGTGTCGCCGCCTTCCGGGCCGTCGAGGCGAATGACCGCGTGGAAGTGCACGGCTCCGCGCTTTTGGTACTCGGCGACCTTGGCGAAGGAGATGCGTGCGTGGTCGCGGAAGGTGCGTTGGGTGAGGCCGGCGCGCTTGGCGACTTCCCGGCGGAGATAGATGGAGAAGCGCCGCCAGAGGAGCCCGGCGTGGGCGTTCCAGAGCACGGCCGCTTCGTAGTCGTACCGGTCCGGGTAGAGGGGCGTACCCAGCGCGTTGTCGTCCTCGTCGTGACGAGCACCGCAGCGGCAGGGGCGTCCGTCGGATCGGCGGTTGTGGACCGGGCCGAAGCCGGGGGCGGTGAAGGTGGCGAAGACGCGGGGGTGTGTGGCGACCTGGTCGGAGGTGCCCTTGCCGCCGCGTAGTCCGGCGGTGATCAGGTGGTAGGTGTCGCGGCGGTAGGTCTCGGCACAGGCCGGGCAGCGGGTTGCTCGGCGGTTGTTGCAGCGGACGAGGAGTTGGCCCGCCGGGAGGGCGGTCGAGTCGAGGTGGTGCAGGGCGCGGCCGATCTCGCCGGTTGTCGTGTCGACGGCGTATTCGGTGCGGTGGCCGTCGAGACGGACAGGGTGCGTGCAGCCGCCCAGGCCGGAGAGTTGGCGGGCCAGCTCGGGCATGGTTCCGAGGGAGGCCAGCATGGAGAGTTCCGCCAGCGGGGGCGGAGTCTGCCGGGTGAGAATGGGACTTCCTTTCGGCTGTTCTGCGGTTGGGAGGGACGGCCCCGGGGCGGCGGGATGCTTGGCGGCGTTTGCCGCCCCGGCGGCCGGTCAGCGCCTGTTGGCGTTGTTCAGCAGGGAGCGCAGGACCACGGCGGCGATGGCCACGGAGATGGCCGTGATGGCGACGGCCGCCAGGAGCGCGGTGAGGACGACCCCGCCGACGAGGACGACGGCGACCGGCCCCGCGTAGGGACTGAGCGAGCGGCCGGCGGCGGGAGCCGAGCTGTGCTGCTGGTGGTGGTGCTGCTGAGGGATGAGGGTCGACGGCGGAGTGGGTACGTCGGGCAGCTTGGGGCGGAACATGGCGGAGCTCCTCTCAGCGGTTGTCGCCGTTGACGACGCCGACCCCGGAGCGGGTGCCGGACTCGATGGCGGGGGCGAGGAAGGTGTGGGAGAGCCAGAAGCCGAACAGGGCGATCACGACGGCGACCCACAAGCGGACGCCCAAGAACTTGATCGCGGCCCAGGCGATGACGCCCAGGACGAAGACGAGCGGGAGCGAGACGGTCACGGCATCTCCTCAGCGGACGCTGCAGCGGTGAGTGCGGGCGGCGAGCTCGGCGGCGGCACGGGTGTCGTAGTCGTGGGAGAAGCCGCAGCGAGGGGCGGTGCAAACGGCGATGTGTTTCTCGCGTCCGCGGCTGTCGTAGGCGGTGCCGACCTGGACGGGTCCGATGCGGACGACGTTGCGGAAGCGGCGGTTGGCGGGCATCAGGGGAGCTCCTCAGGGTTCTCGCCGGTGAAGTCGGCGGCGTGGTCGGCAAGCCAGCGCAAGATCTCGTCGCCCTCGTAGCTGTCGGCGGTGAGAATTACCGGTTCGGCGATGAGCACGGCTGCGGTGAGGCGGTTCTGTCGGGTCAGCTCGGCGGCACGCTTGAGCGCGCGGAGCGTGGACGGACGCAAGGTGGAAAGTCCTCCGGGTCAGGTGAGTTGGGCGGCGATGGCTTCGGCGAGCGGAAGCGGGACACCGAGGCGAGCGCGAAGGGTTGGGGTGTCGATGTCCGTTCCGGTCCGTGTCCGGTGGTCGTCGGCGACCTTGCGGGCGAGGGCGACGAGGGCGGGCGGGACGGGAGCGACGGACGGCGGTGCGGTCGGCTGCGGATCGGCTGCCGGCAGCTCAGGGGCGGTCGGATTGACGGGCGATGCAGATGCCCGGTCTTGTTCCGATTCCGGCACCTGGTCGCGGTCCGAGGTGCCGTGGGCGAGGAGGGTTCCGCCGAGGAAGGCGACGGCGGGCCATCCGGCGACGAGGATGCGCAGCCAGGCCGGAACGTCCCCGAGATCGAGCAGGCCGGCTGTCGCGACGTTCGCGCCCAGCGACGCGACCAGGGCGACGACGAACCAGCACCAGCCAGCGGCTTTCGCCGTACCGGAGCGCAGCCGTCGCCAGGCCGCGACAAGGAGCAGGTCAACGCTGATCGGATAGGCCCATGCCTTCCAGCCGTCCTGCCCGGCCGCAGCGGCGAGGTCATGAAGGTGGGCGAAGGACAGTGCTGCGGCAATGGCCGCCTGGACCAAGACCGGGTCGAGCCGGATGCCCATCGGTCAGTCCTCCGCTGTCTCGGAGGCCAGGCGCACGGTGGGTACCGGTTCGGGACTGTCGAGGACTACGGGCGGGACGTACGGCCGGAAGGGCGTGAGCGCCGGAACGTCGGGGGCGAGGTGAGCCGTGTCGCGGCACGTGGCCGCAGCATCGGCGAGGGACAGGTGGGGAGTGCGGATGCGGGACCAGCCGCCGGAGGTGTCACCGGCCACGGCCAGGCCGGGCAGCTCGGCGGCGATGGCACAGGAGGCGTAGACCGCCTCGGGTGCGATGTCACCGAGTGCCATCTTGGCGGAGGCTTCGTCGTTGACGCGGTGGCAGACGCGGCCGGTGAGCTGGGCCCGCAGCATGGTCGCGCCCTTGCCCAGCTCGGCACCGAAGCGCTGCCCGCACACCTCCAGATAGACGCCGGCCGCGCGGCCGAGCTGGGCGAGCCGGATGAGGTGAGTGACCATCTCGTCGCGGCGTTCCTCGTCCTTACGCGTGGCGACGAGAAAAAGTTCGGCCACCTCGTCGACGAACAGCACGATGGGGGTGGGTCGTTCGCTCTCAGGCAGGCCCCAGATGTCAGAGGTGATCTCCTCGTCGGGAGTGCCGGGGGCGATGCCCTGCCGCGCCTTGATCAGGTCGTATCGGTCCTCCATTTCCTTGACCAGGACGGGCAACAGCCCGGCCGCCTCTTCCGGGTCGGTCGCCAGCGCGGCGAAGCGGGAGGCGAACGGCGCCAGCTCGACGCCCCGCTTGCAGTCGATGCCGACCAGGGCGACGGACTGTCGAGCGAGACCGGCGATCAAGTTCCGCAGGTACATGGACTTGCCCGACAGCGTTGCGCCGAGGACGAGTTCATGCGGAACGGCGCGGTAGTCACGTAAGAACGCCGTGGCGTCCTCCCGCAGCGCCACCGGCACCTTGAGGAACCCGCCCTCGATCCGCCGAGGCATCCGAACCTTGCGCAGGACGTCGAAGCCGATGAGCCGCAGTTCGACGACACCGGGCTTCACGTCCTTCACGTACACGCCATGCACGCCCCACGCATGGCGGAGCCGTTCCGCCGAGGCAGCGACGTCAGCGGGTTCCTGGCCCGGCGCGAGCCGAAGACGGACGCGCAGGCCAGTCGACGTGGGCCGGATGATGCCCCGACGAGGCGGGACGGGGCGGATCTCCCGTCGGCTGGTCGCCTTGATGGCCAGCACCCGCAGCCGGGACGGCTCGACGGTCAGGCCGCACGCGTCCATGGTCGAGGAGTACGAGGCCAGCAGCCGGGCCACCGAGACCGGCAGCCCGACCGTGGACCAGTACGCCGCCGGGTGGGCGTGCCGGACGTATGCGGCGCCGCCGATCGCAGTGAGCGAGCCGCCCAGCTCGGCCAACGTGATCAGGTCCGTCACGACGATCAGCCCGCCTGAGCGACCGGGAAGGCGCCCGGCGCGATCGCGGTGGCGCGGTAGGCGATGCCGTGCCGCTGCTGGCCGTTGAACACGCTTTCCCACGGCCGGGCGATGAGGCCCGGCAGCGACACCGGAGAACCAACGGCCAGGCCCTCCGTCACACCGCTTTCGGGAACGGTGACCTGGATGAGCGACGAGTCTCCCTCGTCGATGAAGACGACGCCGACGGTCATCAGCGCCTCACCGCTCACGGCGTCCTTGGCGATCTCACCGGTCTGCCGGTCACGCACCTTCGGCGCCGGAGCTTCGGTCAGCAGGATCGTGGCGGACGAGGCGTCAATTGCGGATCACACGCACAGAGATTTCTCCTTCGGGAATCGATCAACCCGCCGCCTGACAGGTTGACTTAGCAAGTTCGAAGTTAGAGTTGCCAAGTTGACTTGTCAAGCTGGAAGAGAGCTCAACTGCCGCTGCAATGAGCTCAGTTCAAGCGGTACGTGTCTTCGAGTTCCTGGCCATCGGCAGGAAGCAGCACGTCGGAGACCTGCAAGGCCAGGCCGGATGCATCGTGGGCGATGACCAGGATGCTGAGGACTGGCACGCCGTCAGGCAGGCCGAGGAGCTCGGCCTCACCGGCGTCAGGCAGTCGTGCAGAGACCCGCTCCGTCACATGGTCGAAGCGGACCTTCTTCCGACCCTCCAGGTGTTCCCGGGTACCGGCATCCAGCGGTTCAGAGCGCCCGAGTTCGGTGCCCTCGACGAGACCGGCGGGGAAGTACGAGGACACAAGTTCAACCGCCTCCCCGTCCTGCTCTACCAGGAACCGGCGCATCAGGACTTTGGCTCGCTTGGGCAGCCCGAGCGCGGAGGCGATGCGCGCGGGAACCGGCACTTGGTCGACTGCAACCAGACGCCCCGGAGTCTGTGACTCGTCGCGCTCCAGTGCTTCGCGCCCGCGGCGGTCCTTCTGCTCGATGACGGCCGGCCGCCCGCGCACGATCGTGCCGTACCCCTGTCGGGACTCCAGCCAGCCGTCTCGTTTCAGCAGCTCAAGGGCGCGTACCACGGTCGGGCGGGACATCCCGAAGGATTGGACCAGCTGATTCTCACTGGGGACCCGCGTGCCTGGCGGGTACGTGCCATCCTCGATGCGGCGTTGGATCGTCTGCGCGAGGCGTACGTACTTCGGTGCCTCCACTTCATACGCCATGAACGCCGCCCGTCGGGATTGGCCAAGTCAACTGGTCAACCAGACTAGCGACAAATTCAGTTGCGCAGTACTGCGGCGTCACACACGTCTCAGGCCGGCCAGGCATCGGCCATCACGAAGGAAACAACGGTTCCGCCGCGCCGACTGGGGCCGGAGTGCCAGGACTCGGCGATGGAGTCGACGAGGAGCAGCCCGCGCCCGTGCGCGTCGGCGGCATCGGGGTGCCGCAGCCTCACGTTCGCCGGAAATCCCGGGTTGTGCACTTCAACCCGGAGCGATGTCCCCTCTCGGAACCACTCCACCCGGACGAGCCACGGGTCGTCCGACCGGCCGTAGGCGATGGCGTTGGTCACCAACTCCGAGATCATCAACAGGCAGTCGTCGACCGAGCAGGCAGGGTTGTAGGGGGCGATGAACTTCCGGAACCAGCGCCGAGCCCGAGGCACCGACTCCGCTACGGGATGCAAGGTCATCGCACCAAGTCGCGGCGCGTCCTCGGAGGGGTAGCGGTCAAGCGTGTAGGCCATCCGTGCTCACTCCTTGCCGCTGCCGTCGCAATCGAGGCAGCGCCGTTTCGATGCGGCACGGGCACGGTCGTTGACGGTCGAGAGCGCCAGGGCCGTGCGCGAGCTGACTCGTTTCCAGCCCCGCCCTCGGCATCCCCGGCAAGCTAAGTGCGCACCCTGTTCCGGCGGCTGACCCGTCACTCCGTGCCCCCTTTCAGTAAGTGGCCTTAGCCACTTACTGGATAGTGGCATTAGCCACTCTTGCGACGCAAGCGGTTCGCCGAAATGACGGACCGTCAGGTGAGCGGGTAGCCCTGCTCGAACGCCCAGCGGTGCGGTGGGTAGGTGGCTTCGGCAAACTCCAACGGCCGGTCCTGCAGGTCGAACACGACGTGGTGCACGATCAAGACCGCAGAACCAGCGTCGAGTTGGAGGTCTGCCGCCTCCTCGTCGGTTGCCTGCCGGGCACACATGCGGTCTTCGGCGTAACTCCCCTGCCGTCCCGTCATGTTCTCCACGTACATCAAGGTGCCCTGTTGGATGCGTTCGGGCTCCAGCAGGTTGGGAGCGCGTTGTCCGACGTCCGGAGCGAACCAGGAAGTGGACAGTGTGATGGGCCCGTCCTGGTTGTTGGTCACGCGTCGGCGGTGCACGGCTCGGCGGTCCTTCACCAGACCCAGCCCCTCGGCGACATGGTCAGGCGCCTCCATCCAGCCGGCCGAGGTGATGACCGCGTACTCGCCGGGGGTGTAGATCTTTCCGGTCTGTCGCGCCCGCCCGTACAACTCTCGTGCTCGGCGGTTGACTTCAAGGCTGCGCACGTACGTGCCCGAACCCTGCCGCTTCTCAACGAGTCCTTGATGGCTCAGCGCTTCCAGCGACCGCGCGGCCGTCGGCCTGGACACCTTCCAGTTCGCCGCCAGTTGCCGCTCCGAGGGGACCTCGTCCCCCGGCCTCAGGTCGCCCCGAAGGATCTGATCGCGGATGTAGTGAGCGATCTGGAGATACTTCGGCTGCGCCTCTTCGATCTGGGGCATGTCCCCTCCTTATCCAAGTGGCTATGGCCTCTAGCCACTATAGGGTGAGTGGCCAGAACGCCGAACCCGTAATGTTGACCACATGACGCGGTTGATCGTCGCAGCAGGAGGAGGGGGCGACGCAGTCGCCGCCGCAATGCTTGACGCCGCCCTTTACGGCGACGAGGACCAGGCGGTGATCCTCACGTACGCGTGGGACCGCCTCTTGGTCGACCCCGTCCCAGGCCCCCGAGGCCCATCCGACTTCACGGGCCTCGAACCCGTCACTCCCTCGATCTGGTCGGTGCCGGCCGAAGCCCGCCCGATCGCCCCGGCAGGATCCACCCTCCCGCGACTCGCAGCGGAGCTGCCGCACACCTTCGCTCTGATCGACCCGCACCACGGAGCCGAAGGCATCACACGCCAACTCGAAGAGCTCATAGATCACTTGGAGCCGAGCTCGATCGATCTCCTGGACGTGGGCGGTGACATCCTCGCGCGAGGCGACGAACCGACACTGAAGAGCCCGCTCGCCGACGCCCTCACGCTGGCCGCGTGCTGCCAGGTGACCGCTCCCGTCAGGCTCTTGGTTGCCGGTCCTGGCCTAGATGGTGAACTCCCAATCGACGAGGTGCGCAGCTTGCTCGGACCCCTCGTCCGCACATTGACCGCGAAGGACGCAGAGTCGGTCAGCTCGGTCCTGGAGTGGCACCCGTCCGAGGCCACCGGGATGCTCGCTGCAACAGCGCGCGGAGTACGAGGCATCTGCGAAGTACGGGACGCCGGACTCCCCATTCCGCTCACGGACGACGGCCCGACGGTTCATGAAGTCGACCTGGACGACGCCCTGAATCGCAACGAACTGGCTCGCGCCATCCTGTCGACCGCCACCCTGGACGAGGTGGAGGCCTACAGCCGCGAAGTCTGCGGCTATTCGGAAATCGACTACGAGCGCAACAAGGCCGCCTGGCTCAAGGACCAGCCAGCGGTCAACCTCGACCGCGACAACGTGCTCTCGCGGCTCACCCGGTTCGAGGAGGAGGCCCGAAGCCGCGGAGTAACCCACACGACGTTCCGCCACCTCACAGAGGTCCTGAACCTCAACGGCTCACAACGCGATGACCTGCGCCAACTCCTCATCAGCAGCCGTCCAGAGCGCTACGTCGCACCGCTGTGGCACATCCCAGCCGATGCCTGAGTAACAACCTTCTCTACGGTTTCAAGGCTCGCTGCGCTCGCTCGACCGGCGGCCGACGGCGCTTGCCTATCTTCGGGCCGCAGGCTCCGCCCAGGCGCATCAACGGCCGCGTCGGCCCGCATGCCGCCGCCACCGCGATCCGGCCTCAGGGATGGAAAAGATCAACAGCAGCTAGACCCCAACGCCCTCGTTTCGGGGGCCACACGAGCACCCCTTTCCACCCGGTTGCCCACAAGGGGTCGAGCAAGTCCGAGGGCCGCGCCAAGCGCGGCGGCGCCGGCCGGTCGCCGCCGCGCCGCCTCCATGTCTTCGCCACCGGCCGCACGTCGCCGCCCGCCCGTCGCCGCCCGCAGCGGCCAATACCAACACGGGGACGGGGGCGAACGGTGATCCCCAACGGTGCAGGTCAAAAACGCTTTGTGTTACCGAAAGAGGCCGGATCGCGGTGGCGGCGGCATGCGGGCCGACGCTGCCAGATACGCGGGCGTTCGAACGGTCCGCCGATCCCGCACCAGGCCACCGGCCGGACGGCGGACGCGACCACGCGGACGTAGAAGACCAACACCCGACCTCGACCTGGCGCAGGGCCGCGGTCAGAACGATGCCTCCGGCGGGGGATCGGCCGGCACCGGGATGGAGGGGGCGCCGTTCCCGACCGCGGGTCCGTGGATGGCGTGCGTGGTGGGCTCCCATCCCGTCCACCGTCGACCCAGGCAGAGCCGAGCAGACGCGGCCCATGGCGTCCAGGTCGTTCGTACAGTGGCGCGCTCCACCTGGACGCCATGAACCACGCCTGCTCCACGGTGTGTGGGTCGACGGCGGACGGGATGGGAGCTGGGGTGAGTGGTGGGTGATGCGACGGTCCTCCAGCGGCAGCCGCCACGGCCGGCCATGCTGAACGTCACCGCCGCGACGCCACTCCAACGCCACCCGCCAAGCGGCTGCACCTCACTCAACCCGGAGAACGGCTCGATCCACTTCGGATCATCCGCTGAGATCACTCCCGCCGATGCCCCAGCCACGCATCAACCGCCTCGCCGATTCCGGGACAACCTAATGGCAGGTTGTCCTACTCTACGCGGAGTCAACGTGTCTCGATTGAAGGTGCGACCCCGGCGGCTGTCGATATTAGCGTGACGACGCGGACGGTTTGGCGGCGTTGGGGCAGGCCTCACGAAAGGTTCTTTGCGGTGAAGCTATTTATGGACGAGTCGGGAAACGGAAATACCTCCCAGCCGCTGATCGTCGGCGCGGTTGAACTGGGCGAAGATGCAGATGACATAGAGGAAAAAATTCGGGATTTGCATAAGAGGCTATCTGCGAAGAGCAGCCTGGCCGGACTTGCCAGCTTCGAAGAATTTCGCAATAACGGTTTTCACAGCTCGACCAATCCGCTAGAGGTCTCCGGCCCATTCCTAGAGCTCATGCGGACCATTTTCTTTAGGTCATACATGGCCGTAACCGATCGAACAGGTTTCCCTGGCGACACTGAATCCAGGCTGATCGAGTTCATGTATGTGAAATTGCTTAGTGATCTATTGATCCGCCATCGCCATGAATCTGAGTTGCTTTGCTACATAGAGCAGAGCGAGGGCATGGCGGCAATTATTCGCCGACTTCCCGGAAACGTTGTCAGGCAGGCCTACAAAACAATGGGTAAAGCCGCACCGTTGCCGCAGTTGAATATCACAATGGTCGCTAAGAGTGACTACATGTCTACGGCCATCATCGACTATGTCATGGCAGCAGTAAGTAGATGGCTTCAAGCGCGCTGTACCACAGAACCGAAAGACTGGGCCTATAGGGCATTCCGCGAGATTGAGCCGTCCATTTCCATGCTCTATTCATTCGAGCACGGTCGCATCTCTAGCCGGAAAGACCCACTTCATTGACGTATGATAGGATCGCGCGAGGAGGTAGGGTCGCGGTCAACGTTGTGCGCGAGTTCGCGTGCGTTGCATGATAGTCCTTGCATGGGAGTGCGACCCTACCTCCTTCTGTGCCATCACAGGGGGGGCAATGCCGTACTTGGTTGATGACCTGGCGGAGCAAGCCGGCGTATCGGTCGAAATTCTAGAGGCGCTTTCCTTGGCTCTTCCTGCGGGTGCCGGGCGGCTCTACGATCAGCGGATATACCGCAAGAAGCACGGTGGAGTACGAGAAGTATTCAATCCGAGGCAACCCTTCGATGCCATTAACAAGAATTTGCATCGGAGCTTCCTAAACCTGTTCTCGTATGATGCCCCTGACCATGTTCACGGATTTGTTCGCCAACGTTCTACGATCAGCAATGCCAGTCAGCACCTAGCAAAACAGTGCGTTCTGCGCATGGATCTTGAGGATTTCTTTCCGTCAATTGACGCCGCAACAATAAGGGCTCTATTGCGAGAGCAAGGTTACGAAGAGAAGGCCGCGGACTTTGCTGTCAATCTCGTCACTATCGGCGGCAAGCTACCAATCGGACTTAGCACTTCACCTCTCTTGTCTAATTTGGCCTTCCTGAGCACAGACCGCTCCCTCGCCGAGTATGCACAGTCGGAGGGCCTGTCGTTCACGCGTTATGTGGACGATCTCACGTTCTCTGGCGATGTCACTGACCGCCATTCAGTGGATATCGCTCAAATCCTCGACGACGCTGGCTGGTCGGTGAACACGCGCAAAACCGCTTTCATGCGCCGCGGTGGCCCACAATACGTCACCGGCTTGTACGTCGGCGAATCGGACGGACCCCGGATTCCGCGTCAGCTAAAGCGTAAGATGCGATGGATCTTGCACGTGATATCGAAATTCGGTTACTACACCTATATGGAAGAGTTCGGCGGCGCGGACGAGGTGATGCTTCGGCGTCGTCTGTTGGGCTGGGCATGCTATATCGCCGCAGTCGAGCCAGACGTAGGTTACCCACTACTGCGGGCATTCGATGAGCTGGTTCCGGAGCCGGATGAGGATATATACGATCTCCTCTAGGTCTGCACCCATCACCGGGCCGTCTGTGGGCCGTCCGAAGGTGGCCAACGACTACCAGCAACGACGAACAACGACAGCGTCCTCGCTGGTCACAGCGGCCCCCTGAACAAGGCCCCGTGGTAGCGGTGCTGCACTTCTTCGGCTACTGGTAGCGCACCGCGGCACTTAACTCGCCCACTGAAACTACCGCCCAAAGCCGCTCCACCGACGTGGGGACACCTTGCGGAGGCGAACAGCCTAACGAAATGGAAGGCCTCTTGACTGTTGACCTAAGAGTGTCAATCACTCGATATTTTGAAATTTTGTGAGCCGTGATTCGAACCCAGTCATAGTAACCACGGGCCATGGCAATAGGGATCCCAATTTCCGGGTGCCCCATCACGGCCACAGCAGCGCCGGCACCAGCCGCCATGACCCAAACATGAGACGGGAACGGGTCCTGTGCCGGCCCCGTAAGAAGGGGAGTAATGGAACGCAGATGCTGTGCAAGCGTTTCGCGAATGGCATCCGCTTTCCCAGCCCTAACTGCTTCTTGATAGGCGCGCCTGGTCTCATCAGTCTCGTTCACGATGACATGTATTTGTCGCCAGGGTAGGACAAGGGGGTCTCCTGGAAGGAACGAGATCATCTGCTCTTTGCATCGCTCGAACATTGACATTTCATCTTGTTGGCGCATATCAAATACGGCATCGAATGGAATGCTTAGGTAGGCCGCTATAGGCGCACTGGCGGACAGTGGTCCAACGGATCCGCCGTCCGGGGAAACCGTTTGCTCGACGGCATAATTCCACGCGCTGACGACAGTGTGGGCTACAGTTTTGTGCTCCTCTGGCCATTCAAGTTGATCGAGCAAGCGCAGCACATTAGATCGGTAGTTTCGAGTACCCTGGTCCGCGTATTTTTCTATGAACTGAATGGCAGTCTGAACTTGAGCCTCGTGCGTCGGCGACAAACTCGATGTGTTCGCGACCTTAATCAACGCGTCATAATGAGTGATGGGATCATCGACTGACGCTGGCGTGCTCCATCGCCCTTGCGTACAGAAATGGTCGACAGCTTCCAGCATCGCCAATATTTCATTACGGAATTCCGGGAATCGATCAAGGATCTTTCCCGAAGGCCCCCGATAGTTCAAGATTTCGGAGAGGTCGCTTGTTTCTCGACTCAAGACGATTTCTGCGATGGCTAGTATGACATCAGGCTGACCGAAGTGGGAAGAGGTGCGCCCTGGGGACCCCATGAATCTCCGTAGTCCGGAAGTGGCCACACCGAAGCGCGATTCGTCGACATCTGGACGAGCTGCAATTTCCAAAAAATCTTTGTGGTCTTTTAGGTACCTAACGAAACTTTCTTTGCCGAAAAGGTCCAGAACGGCGTGGCTGTCTATCAACTGAACGTCGCTCAGCGTAATGGTGTTACCGAAGAGTGCGTGAAATTTCAGAAGCCGCTCTACTTCTCCGAGCGGTGAAACTCCCGAGTCGAGAGTCTTGAGTCTCACGTATTCGCCGTCGAGCCAATGGGCGTAGAGTCTCATGACAATCAGACTCCTGAAAAGGTATATCGCGCAATAGACTGCGCCGAACTACGTGATGAGTAGGTGGACCGCGCGCCCGCTCGCGTCCTAGCTGCTTCCCGCAGGTTTTATGACTGCGTGCCGTCTAGACCCTTGCCTCTACCTCTTCAGCCTCCCTCCGGCACTGCTGCCTGTCAACGGAGGTAGGTGCTGCCACGGACGAGGCACGCCACCAACACACCAGATCGAACCGGGGACTCATGGGGGACGCCACCCGCCCGTCGAGCCGCTCCTCCGCCGTCGCCCAGGTCAGCCTCCGAGCGTCGCAGTGAGCAAGCCTGTCTGGGCGCCACACCGCAAGCGCGCACGAGATAAAGCGGGTAACAGCGGGGAATCACGGTGAACGTAGACGAGTCCGGGGAGACCACAGCTTCGCCGTTCGCTTGGCCCCGCAGGATGGTTGTGGCTGACCCATCCACTCCGGTGGAGGGATCAGCCAGGTCGAACTCCTAAAGCAGTGCTCTGGCATTAGGGAGCCGTCGGCCATCTGTGCGTTGAGCACCCTCCGGGCCGTCTCATCGTCACGCCCGCCGCAGGCAACGCGCCACTCGGGCCCTGCTCGTTCGAGAAGCCAGGCCGCCCCGGACTAGTGCCGGCGCCTCTCCCAGCCGCAGACCCGCCCGGAACTACTTTCAGCCAACTCGGCGCTGTTGAGCGTACAGAAATCCATTTCTGGGTATTGATGCCGATCTGCGGAAGACCGGTCGGCGAACCTGGGGGGCGTCAATGCGTGTTTCCGAATACTACAAGCTGGGCCGAACGCAGCCGACTCTCGACTTCGTTGATGTGGATGTCGAAAAAGACACGCCCGTTTATATCGATCCGAGCACGCTAAAAAATCTTCCAGATGAGTGGTCAAGTCAGTGTCACACTATGCTTTCGACCTTCTTTCATAGTGTGGTAGACGCAATCAACGCTGGCGACCAGGACCGGCTCCGTGAGCTCCTTGTTCGATTGCAGGAACCGAACGAGACACACTTCGGTCTGTCAAAAGGGAAGTCGCGCGGTCGAGGCCTGGGCCCCTATCTCGTGCAACGCATTACCAACAACCTAGTGGTGAGCCGAGCTGCGGAGACTGGCTTGCTTGAGGACCTGGAGGATACTGCACTTTTCATAGAAGGAATCGGTAAAGACATCATCTCCGATGTGACCACGAACATCATTCGCGGGATGCTGATCTCGTACACGCAATCAATGGCCTCGATTTATGGCATGGAACTGCAAGACGGTGTGTACAGCGGACTTGTCTGGAATCACTCAACTTGCGAGTGGGAGGAGGGAAATACTCGCATGCTGCTACCAGGAAGTCCCTTGCTCTTGGTGCCCAAGGTGATCGTCCGCCACGACCTGCATTTGACCAAGGAGGAGTACTTTAGGAACCATTTGGCACCAACCCTGCAAGACGAGGAGCTCGACAAGCCAGGCAGCAAGCTCGTACAAACCGCTAAGACTGGGCGAAAATATGTAACCAAGATGGATGTCGAAAAGGAGTACGGTGGCGACAAAGAAAAGATGGTGGACCTGACGTTGACGCGCTCTCAAATTCTCCGCGCCTACAAGGACGAGAAGCGCAAGAAGCCATCCCGTCCTCTCGATCACGATGAGCTGAGCGCGGCCACGGGGACCAAACCTGTCAGCTATCGGAACCTTCTGAACGACGTGCTTGATACGCCACCCGGTGCCGAGAATGCCACTACTTACCATCACAGGGTGCACGCACTCCTTAGTGCGATCTTCTACCCTTGGCTGACCTACCCGATTGTCGAACACCCCTTGGATCAATCCCGAAAGCGAGTTGATATCACATACACAAATAACGCAACTGAAGGGTTTTTCGGATGGATAACACGACAAGGTCATCCGAGCTCGCACATTTTCGTTGAATGCAAGAATTATCACTCCGAACTCGGGAATCCCGAGTTGGATCAGCTTTGCGGCAGGTTCTCGCCACTACGCGGAAAGGTGGGACTGCTGCTATGCCGGTCCCTCACGGATAAGGACCACTTCCTTCAGCGCTGCAGGGATACAGCGCTTAGTCGCCATGAGTTCGTGCTCCTTCTAGACGACAGCGATCTTTCAGACCTCGTCGATGAGGTCATCACAGCACATACCCCTGCCGACTCGAATAAGATCGATGACGAAGACCAGGAGCAACCCTACCCAGGGGAGTTCCGGCTGCTATTTGAACGCTTCCGTAAACTCGTTAGCTGATCCCCGCTTGCTGGACTGGCGTTCTTCTGAAGCGCGGCAGCCTTCAGCGGCGCACAGCAGGGGACAAGCCCAAGCGTCTGGGCCGCTCCATGGTGTTGCTGAGCCAGCTGGCTAGCGCCGCCGTTCCGTGGACCATCCGTGGACCGAAGCAGAACGGTCAGCCATCGCCAGGGCCCCTGACCAGCTGAAACACCTGGGATACAAGCGGCCTCCGGAGCCGTGTGCGCAGGTTCGAATCCTGCCGGGGGCACTCGCCGAAGATCAGCAGGAACGCGCGCTGACCAGGGCGGATGCCGACAGAAGAGAGCGGGAACAGTCTCACTGGTTCCCGCTCTTTCTCATTGCTGATCACGGTTCACGCGTGAGTGGCGTGTGAGACCGAGGGGCCTCGCGAAGGCGGCGGTTCACACGAAGGGCAGTTCCGTTACCGCCCGAGGAGGCCACCGGCTAGGCTCGGCCACAGCTTCGGGGGGTAATGACGGAATCATTGGAGCCAGCTACGCCAATCGGCCCCAAGGTAAATGACGTATTGTCCGTAATGCCTGGCAGGTCCTATCGCGACCCCAAGGCTTCGCCCGGGAAGAGCGGCACCGTCCGAATTCTTCGGCTCGGCGACCTCGGCCGCAGCGGTGGCGTCGGCCCGCCTCATGGCAGGACCGAATGGGTGTGGGCAGGGCGAGAGGCTGAACCGCTTCAGCCCGGCGACATCCTCGTGACGTGCTCCTTCGCACCCGGTGCAGGCCGAGCGGTGGTGGTCCGCGAGGCCGATCTCCCTGCCGTTGCCAACCAACACCTGCTCTGCCTACGCCCGAAGTCCGAGGTTCCGGAGCTATACGTATGTGTCGCGGGGTCGGGCCGGCGGCGTATCGCCGTCAGGCACGATGCTTTCGATCACAACACCTTCGACCTGGTGGAACCACAGGTCCTGGAGGAGTACATCACCCACGGCCGTTCATGATCGCGCTTGTGGTGACCCTCCGTGGCCCCGGCACGGAATGTGATCCAGAACCAAGGTTCAAAGACCGCCGAAAGAGGCGGAGGCAGCACGTACGAGCGCAACGCCCGCCGCAACGGTCTCCGGCGTCGGCCGCCCCGTAGCGGCTTGACCCGTACGGGACGACCGTCACTGACGAGTTGGTTATCCTGTTCCGCTACTTCTCCGACGACTCCGCCCGTCTGGCAGCAACGTACTGAGCGCCGCCCCGGCAGGACCCGTCACGCGCCCCTGTGGGGGATGGATCTGAACCCACGGTGACCCGCGCCACGAAGGTTTGCCCGCTCTCGGCCCCGTGCCTCATGGCAGGTCCATCAGGCCCAGGCGGTGCTCAGTTGCACCTTCTCGACACCGGTGATGCCGACCACGGGGCGGTCGATGGACTCGTCGGTGGTGTGGTAGTCGAACTCCTTGTACGCAGGGCCGCCGAAGTGAGGACACGCCAGGGGCGTCCCTCGCAATTCCGTTCCGGAAGCAGTCTTCCATGTGATCCACCAGATCACGCAGCCGCCGTCCGGCGTCACCCAACCGCCGCCCGGAAGCAGATCCTCGATCCAACCGGTCACCTGCGCCTGCCCGTTCTCGATGCAGACTCTGATCTCGCCCTTACCGAACTTGTGCGTCTCGCTGTCGGTGACGCATAAGGGTGCTGCAGACGCGGTCTGCGCGCCTGAGGAGGCGTAGGCGGTCGGCATCGCGAGCAAGCCGGCAGTTCCCAGTACTCCTGCAACCGCTGTGGTGCGTATGAAACGGCGCATGACGTTTCCCTTCCTGTCGATGTGTATGTCCGTTCAGTGGCGTGATCGGTCCAAGGCGCGTCATCGAACATCTCTCGGAACATCGCGCGCGAGGAACCTCCGGTGCGGGCGGTTCCGTTGCCGCGAACGGGCCTGCCCGCAGGCGACGTTCGCTGAACAGGTCGACGGACCGAAACCGCCCCGCCCCGGCCCAGGAGCCGTATCAGGGCCGGGCGGGACATCAGGGGACGTAAACCATCAGCCGGACGCTCGCCGGTCGTCCCAAGACGTGCTCGCAGCGGTACTGCGTCCACTCATTGTTGGCGAGTCCCTCTTCGCCACGGCTCTCGCAGTGTGCCCACGCCTCCAGCCCTGGCAAGTCGGTCCACGAGCCGGCCATCTGCCACCCGCTCGCCAGGTTGCGCACTCGGCTGCGCTCGGCCGGTCGTCACCTCAGTCGGCGCCGCCGCGACAGCGGTCCCCGTCTGCACTGCGACGGCCAGCACAACTGCGCAAACAGAACTCCCACCCACAGACACCCATTTGCGTAAGAGCATGGTTCCTCCCATTCGTCGTGTCACCCGTATGGCCACTCCACGTCGCGGGTGGCCATGTCCCATACGGCCCGTCAACGGGCCGCCTCGCGTTGCCCTCATCACCGGTTCTCGCCCAATGTGTTCTTGGAGGCGAGCGCCCCCTTGATGAAGCACAATCGGTATACCTCGGCCTCCATTGCGAAGAGGCCACCGCCTTCAGCGCGGTAGTACTTGCATACGGCATGCGCAGGTGTCGGCAGCGGGTCGGCGTCCACGTGCGCCTGCTGCGTCGGCAGAACCGATCGCAGGTCCTCCCAGCGCTGTCCCGCCGTCAAGTTCCTGTATGTGGCCGCGTCGAGCGTCGGGCTGTCGAAGGCGTTGGAGAAGTACACAACCGTCATCACGCACACCACGGCCACGGCCACCACCGGTACCGCCAGCACTATCGCCAGGCTGCGGCGTACCCGCTGCTCGGCGTCTCGCTGTGCCGTGACGGTCAGCGGAGCCCCGAGCTGAGCCGGTTGGTCGTCGTCGCCGGATCCGTACAGGACACCGGAGTGCGGCAATCGCGCCTTGACCTCGAAGCCGCCGTCGTCGCGGTGGCCCGCCGAGAGCGCACCTCCGAGCACCCTGACCCGCTCGGAGAGCCCGACCAGCCCCATGCCGTTGCCGGTCGCCCCGGGGGACGGGTGGTCGGAGACGCTGTTGGTGACCGTGACTACGGTGTGGTCCGTCAGACGGTCGATCCGGATCAGGACCTCTGCCCCGGGTGCGTGCTTGGCGGCGTTGGTGAGCGACTCCTGGACCACCCGCTGCACCGCCTCTTCGACCACCGTCGGCGCCGTGTTGTCGAGACCGACCCGTCTCAGGTCGACCAGCATGCCGGCCGTACGCGCGCGGTCCACGGTGGTCATGAGGTCCTCGCGCGGCGCCGTCGGCTCCTTCGCGGTGTCCACGCGCAACACGCCGATGATGTCGCTGAGGCGTCCGACCGCCTGGGCCGTGCTGCGGCGCAGCTCTCCCGCCGTGGACCGGGCTGCCTCGTCCAGCTGGGGGGCGACTTCAAGGGCGGCCGCCTGCATGGCGATGAGGGTGAGGTCGTGGCCGAGCTGGTCGTGCATGTCCTGGGCGATCCGGGCCCGCTCCCTGATCCGGGCCCGGTCGGCGGCGAGCTGGTACTCCCGCTCCAGGTGTCGGGCCCGCTGCCAGCCGGCCAGCTCCAGTTCGCGGCGCTGATGGCGGTGACGGCCCGCCAGCCAGGCGGTCACCGCGCCCACCAGCAGCGGAGTGCTGTTCAACCAGGTGGTGAGATGGCCCGCCGTAAGGCCGATGACCCCAAGCGCCGTGAGGACCACGCTCACCGACACCGCCACTTCGACGGGCCGCTCCCGTACGTCGCCACGCCGGCCGGCCAGGTAGCTCATGACGAACACGCCGGGCGAGAACCAGGGGCTGATCAGGCTCAGGACCGCGCTGGCACACCAGGACAGCGGCAGCCACGTGTCCCGGAAAAGTACGATGGGCAGGAGCAGCAGCACCCCGGCCAGCCGCCACCACAGGGGCGAGTCCGCGTCGCCGGGTGAGTCGAGCAGCGCGGGAACGGCGAGCGCCACCCACAGGGCGGTACTACGGACGATCTTGCGCTGGCTGGTCCCCTCGACAAGGATGCGGGTTCGACTGGTTCCGCGAGCAGGTTCCGGCGGCTTCAGGAAGTCTTTCATGTCAGGTCCTGACAGCACGCCGGTGCGGCGAGAGCCTCGGTGGGGGAAGAGATGGGGAACGTGTGATTCGGGTTCTGATCGCCGACGACGAGACGATGATGCGGGCGGGGGCCCGGGCAATCCTGTCGACCGATCCGGAGATTGAGGTGGTGGCTGAGGCGTCCACCGGCAGGGAAGCCGTGGAACTGGTACGCCGTCACCGGCCGGACGTGGCGCTCCTCGATGTGCAGATGCCGCAACTCGACGGCCTCGACGCCGCTTCCGCGATCCTGAAGTCCGACGCGGGCACGGCCGTGATCATCTTCACGACGTTCAGCAACGACGACTACATCTCCCGTGCCCTGAGTGAAGGCGCGAGCGGATTCCTGCTGAAGTCGGGGGATCCGCGCGATCTCATCGCGGGGGTGCACGCCGTCGCCGACGGAGCCGCGTATCTCTCCCCGGAGGCCGCGCACCGGGTGATCCGCGGCCTGCCCACGGCACGGATGACGCGGGGTTCCGCCGCACGGGAGCGGGTCGGCCGACTCAGCAACCGTGAACGGGAGGTACTGACGTTGCTCGGGGAGGGACTGTCGAACGCTCAGATCGCTCGTCGACTGCGCCTCGTCGAAGGCACAGTCAAAACCCATGTCAGTTCCATCCTCACCAGGCTGGCTGTCGGCAACCGCGTACAGGCGGCCATCATCGCCTACGAAGCGGGACTGATCGAGAGCGTCGACTGATTCCGGACACACGTCAGTCACCAAACGAACACGAGGTCCGGACGGCCGGGTGGGCGGCAACGATGGCATTGCCTCCCACCCGGCCCAGCCCGCGCCCAATGCGACGGCACAGTGCCCGCGCGGCGTCCGGTCCGAGCGCCCGGGAACACCCGGGATCGCCGGCGCACCCGTTCTTTCCGTACTCACTCGGTCGTCGCGGCTTCCGGGGAGAACGGGCACGTCCAGTCCACCGGCACGGCGCGCCCCGAGTACTGACGAGCCTCGGAGGTCTCTCCGTGGTCGGAGAGCATGGGATTGACGCTTCCCTGCAGTCGCACCTCCCGTTCGCGGATCCTGCGCTGCAGCCCGTAGTACGTCCCCTGCGCCTTGAGCCGGGTGAACTGCTCGTGTGAATTGAACACGAGGACGGGGCGCGAAAACCGCCGGGAAATACGTGAGGCTTCCGGGTTGAATCCGGCGACGAAGAAAGGGTGGCCGGCCACACTGAAGGCGAATTCCCGCGACTCCGGGTCACTTGAGTAACCCGGGCTCCATGAGTGGGTTCTCGCGTCGAACCGGTGGAGGCGGCCCAACTGCCTCCAGAGCAGCTCCTCGAATTCTTCTTCATCGCTCACCCGGGGACCGAGGAAAAGCGCCACGAACGAAGCGAACTCATGCCCCTCGGTGAGTTGCTCGTCCACGAACACAGCCAGGTCCCGATGAAGTCGCGCAGTGCACTCCGCCGCGTCCAACTCCTCGTACACCTGCATGACGAGAGTGTTCTGTCGCAGCGCGGCACGCGCCCCCAGGCAGGTGAAGGAATCCTCGCCCACCCAGGCTATAAATTCCTCCTTCAACTCATGATGTGCCATTCTGGCCTCCAGCTCCACCGCAAGTGCCGCGACCTTAACACCGGTTCGGATCCGCATCGCAGAAAGTCCCCTGTTTAAGGGTGGAGTTGAACACCGGCGCACCCCAAACCCCGACGCGGCAACCTGTTTAAGGCACGAGTTAAGGGAGCCTCATTTACCTTGACAGGCCACCCACTCGTAGAAATAGGTTGCTGAGCACTATTGCTGCCAGCAGCCATATTCACAGCGCTGGCCACGGCAACAAAAGTGCGGTCCGAGTGGGAGAGATGGCAGTGACGCGACGGCCCCGTAAGATCGAGGACATCTACCCGCTGTCCCCCCTTCAGGAAGGCTTGCTCTTCCACAACGTCCTCGGGGGGACTGCCACCGACGTCTACGTGGCCCAGGTGACGACGGACTTCGAAGGCCCGCTCGACACCGACGCGTTGCGGGCCGCGGCCGCGACGCTGCTCGCCCGCTACCCAAATCTGCGGGTTGCCTTCCGCCAGCGCACAACGGGCGAATGGGCCCAGCTGGTCCTCCGTGAGGTAGAACTCCCCTGGCGCACCGTCGATCTCAGCGGCCTCCCGGAGCCGGAGCGGGCGGATCGCGCGGAGACAGCGGCGTTCGAGGACCGCGACCGCCGCTTCGATCTGGGTCAGGCACCGCTGGTGCGGTTCACGCTCATCCACCTCGGCGGGCAGCGCCACCGCTTCGTCCTCACCAACCATCACATCCTGCTCGACGGCTGGTCGATGCAGACCCTGATGAAGGAGCTGTTCGCGCTCTACCTCGCGAAGGGCGACGCCTCCGGTCTCCCCCGTCCGCGCCCGTACCGCGACCACCTCACCTGGCTCGCCGGGCAGGACACCGAAGCGGCGAGCAGGGCGTGGGCCGAGGCCCTGGCCGACCTCGAGGAACCGTCCCGGGTCGCGGCGCTCGCACCGGGACAGCCGCCGGTGGTCCCGAAGCACGTCCGGTTCGGCCTGGACGACCGCGAGACGCGGGCGCTGACCGCGTTCGCCCGCGAGCACGGGCTGACCCTCAACACCGTGGTCCAGGGGGCCTGGTCACTGCTGCTGTCGAGGATCACCGGACTCGACGACGTGGTGTTCGGCGTCACCGTCTCGGGCCGACCTCCGGAGCTCGACGGCGTCGAGGACATGGTCGGTCTGTTCATCAACACCCTGCCGCTGCGCCTGCGGCTGCGCCCCGCCGAGCCCTTCGCGGCGATGCTGGCCAGGCTCCAGGAGGAGCAGAGCCGCCTGCTTCCCCACCAGCACCTCGGCCTCGCCGAGATCCAGCGCCTGGCCGGAGTGGGTGACCTCTTCGACACCTCCATGGTGTTCGAGAACTACCCGCTGGACGCCGCCGGCCTGGACCGTACCGCCGACGGACTCAAGGTCCTGCGCACCGAGGGCTACGACGCCACTCACTACCCGCTGGGCCTCGTGGCGATGCCCGACTCCACGCTGCGGTTCCAGCTCGACTACCGGCCCGACGTCTTCCACCGCGACCGGGCCGAGGAGTTGGCCGAGCATCTGCTGCGCATCCTCCGGCTGCTCCTCACCGCCCCGCACACCCCGGTCGGCCGCGTCGACGCCCTCGGCCACGAGCAGATCCGGCGCATGCTCGTCGACTGGAACGGCACCGAACGCCCCGTACCCGCCGACATCCTGCCCCGGCTCTTCGAGGCCCAGGTGGCCCGCACCCCGGACGAGACGGCGGTGGTCTTCCAGGACACTCCTGTCACCTACCGGGAACTCAACGCACGGGTGAACCGGCTGGCCCGGCTGTTCACAGAGCACGGCATCGGCCCCGAGGACGTCGTGGCTGTGGTGCTCCCGCGTTCGGTGGACTCCGTCGTGGCCCTGCTGGCCACGATGAAGGCCGGGGCGGTGTACCTACCCGTGGACCCGGAATACCCCGCCGACCGCACCTCGTTCATGCTCACCGACTCGGCGCCGGCACTCGTAGTGACCGTCGCCGCCGCCGCTGACCGCGTCGCCGTGCTCGACGCCTCGGGCACCCTCGTCGTCCGCCTGGACGACGCGGAGACACGCCACGCCCTCGCCGATCGGCCGGACACCGACCCGGCCGTCGTCCGCGCGACCCCCGCCAACGGGGCCTACATCCTCTACACCTCCGGCTCGACCGGGCGCCCGAAGGCAGCCCTGATCACCCACGCGAGCCTCACCAACCTGCTCCACCATCACCAGTACGAAGTCCTCACGCAGGTGGTGGAGTCCGTCGGCGGCCGCCGGCTGCGCATGGCGCACACCGCCTCCTTCTCCTTCGACGCGTCGTGGGGCCTGTTCCTGTGGATGGCCGCACACGGCCACGAACTCCACCTGATCGACGACGACACACGCCACGACCCGGAGGCTTTCGCCCGGCAGGTCCACGAACAGCGCATCGACGTCGTCGACATGACCCCGTCGGAGTGCCAGCACCTTCTCGCAGCTGGTCTGTTGAGCCAGGACCGGCATCGCCCGTCACTGGTGGTCCTGGGCGGCGAGCCCATCGGCGAGGGGCTGCGCCGCGAACTCACCTCGGTGGAAGGCCTGGTCGCCTTCAACTTCTACGGCCCGACCGAGTGCACCGCCGACAGCGTCACCGGCGTCGTACGCGACGCCAGTCCCGCCGAACTCGGCACACCCGTCTCCAACGCCCAGGTGTACGTCTTGGACGCCGCCCTGCGTCCGGTCCCCGTCGGCGTGGCCGGCGAGCTGTACGTGGCGGGCGCCGGCGTAGCCCGCGGCTATCTGAGCCGCCCCGGCGTCACCGCGGAGCGCTTCGTGGCGAATCCGTTCGGCCCGGCCGGCGCGCGCATGTACCGCACGGGCGACGTGGTCCGCTGGACGGCGGAGGGCCTGCTCGAGTTCATCGGACGAGCCGACGACCAGGTGAAGCTGCGGGGCTTCCGCATCGAGCTCGGCGAGATCGAGTCTCTGCTCGGAGCCCACGAGACCGTGGCCCAGGCAGCGGTCATCGTGCGGGAGGACCGGCCGGGCGACAAACGCCTGGTCGCCTACGTCTCCGCCACCAAGGGCGACGAGGCCGACCCCGTCGCTCTGCGCCGGTACATCGCCGATCGGCTCCCCAACCACATGGTGCCGGCGGCGATCGTACGGCTGCCCGAGCTGCCCCTGACCCCCACCGGCAAGCTGGACCGCCGTGTCCTGCCCACGCCCGACTACGAGACCGCGAACGAGTCGGCACGCCGCCCCCGGACTGGCCAGGAGGAGATCCTGTGCCACCTGTTCGCCGACGTCCTCGGCCTCGACCGGGTCGGTATCGACGACAGCTTCTTCGACCTGGGCGGGCACTCGCTGCTCGCCACCCGTCTGGTCTCCCGCATCCGCACCACGCTGGGCGCGGAACTGTCGGTACGCACGCTGTTCGAGACACCGTCGGTGGCCGGTCTGGCCGAGGCGCTCACCCAGGCCGCCTCCGCGCGTACGCCGGTGGTGGCGCGGGCGGAGCGTCCGCAGCGGTTGCCGCTGTCGTACGCCCAGCAGCGGATGTGGTTCCTGCACCAGTACGAACCAGACAGCGCCCTGTACAACATCCCCGTCGCGCTGCGCCTGACCGGCGGCCTGGACGAGGAGGCGCTGCGCACCGCGCTCGCGGACGTCGTCACACGCCACGAGGCACTGCGCACCGTGTTCGCGAACGACGACGACGGCGCCCACCAGATCATCCTCACTCCCCACCACGCCCGGCCGGCCCTGGACGTGCGGTCGGTCACTGACCGCGAGATCGAGGATGCGCTGGCGGCGGCGGCCGGGCACGGCTTCGACCTGACCCGGGACCTGCCCCTGCGCGCCACACTGTTCCGGATCGGCCCCACCGAGCACGTCCTGCTGCTGGTCGTGCACCACATCGCCGCCGACGGCTGGTCCCTGACCCCCCTCGCCCGCGACCTGACCACCGCCTACACCGCCCGCACCACCAG